>NZ_JACKZK010000050.1:0-9619 GCF_014230245.1 Pseudomonas sp. MSSRFD41
AGCGAGCAGGCCGAGACGTTCTGGCCAATCTACAGCCGCTATCGCAACGAAATAGATGGCTTGCACAAAGACTCGTTCCAGTTGCTGGTGGAGTACGCCCGGGCCTATGGCTCCGGAGCCGTCAACAACCAGGACGCGGCCTCGATGCTCAAAACCTACAAGACCTTGCTGGAGAAACAGCACAAGGTGTTGTTTCGCTACATCGACCAGGTGTCGGTGAGGATGTCGCCGGTGATCGCCATGCGCTTCCTGCAGATCGAGACCCAGTTGGATGCGATGGAGGTGCTGCAGACCGGGAAGCAGATCCCGCTGATCAAGTAGGGGGGGCATCACAGGCCGGCTGGGGCGATCCAGCCGGCCTTTTTCATGGATGTCTGCCCGACTTGGCATTCAGGGCGACACTGCCGTGCAGGAACATCTGCTCCAGGGAATGGGCGGAGTTGGCGCTGGCCGCACGCCCGCGGCGTTCAGCGTCGACCATGCCGTAGATCAGGTTGATGAACAGCTCGGTGAAGGCCGCGGCGCTGATATCGATACGAAACACCCCCTGGTGCTGGCCGCGCAGGAAGAACGCATCCAGATCTTCGATATAGGATGCTTCCTGCTCCAGCATCGGCCCCTTGGGGCGATGTTCGAACATCAGCAGAGCCAGCAGGTCGCGGTGGGTGAGATGTTCGCGGATCAAGTGACGCAGGGCGTCCAGCGGTTCAGCGGCGTGCAGCCAGGCGTTGCTGGTGATGTCGGCGAGCACGTTCTTGGCATGCAGCTCAAGTTGCTGTTCCAGGTTGGCACGGGTCCCGTAGTGACGGTTGAGCGTGGCCTTGCTCACTCCGGCCAGTTCCGCCAGTTCCTTCATGGTGGCACGTGGGTGGTTGACTAGCGCAGTGGTCAGCTGTTTGAGAAGGCGGGCGTCATGCAGTGTCATGGGGCGTTCGGGGCTTCAGGCAAGTGAGGAGGTTCCTAGCAAGAAACACTCCTTGCCGGCATCCGCGCATTGTAATCGCTTGTTTGAGTCTATGCAGGCTCATTTGTGACAGTAATATTTTAAAGGGCTCACTTTGGTCTCATGCTCGGTCGCGTTAGCCTGGGTCATGACC
Organism: Pseudomonas sp. MSSRFD41; assembly: GCF_014230245.1. Lineage (NCBI taxonomy): Bacteria > Pseudomonadati > Pseudomonadota > Gammaproteobacteria > Pseudomonadales > Pseudomonadaceae > Pseudomonas > Pseudomonas sp. MSSRFD41. Next base: position 1,098 of record NZ_JACKZK010000050.1, read on the forward strand.
GCCCGACCGGCAGCCGGCGGGCTGATTTTTACCCCAGGCACCTAAAGTTCGGACGTACCCGGCAGAAAACCCCTAGGCAACGCCAGGCGCTGGTCCAGCCATGATCGCGCCCCTGCCTTGACCCCGTGCATCGGGAAGCTCCGGCCGCCCTGGTATCCCGGGCGTCATTGGCGGCTGTCCGCCATCACGGCAAGCGGCCCCTTCGATTTCCGGACTCCCCAACGCCATGAATGCCTTGCTGTTCTCACCGTTATTGCTGGGTACCAACATCCTGATCGCCAGCGCGATCATCTGCCTGGCCCTGTGGTACTACTCGCGCCCCTATCCGGGACCCGGCCTGTGGACCCTCGGCATACTGCTGGTGGGGCTGGGCCAGTTGCTGCTGCTGTTCGGTGGCCATTGGGCCGGGCTGGCGTACAACGTGTTGAGCTACAGCCTGCTGACCTCGGGGGAGGCGGTGCTGGTCATCGGCGTGTTCCGCTTCCTCGAGCGTCCCGCGCCCTGGTGGCTGGTGCCGGCGGTTTGCCTGACCGCCGTGCCCTGGCTGTTGTGGCACTGGCTGGGCGAGCCGCTGGAAGCCGAGCTGGTGGTGGCCTTGTACACCTTCGTCAGTGCCTTCGTCCGGGCATTGGCCTGCCGTGCGTTGTTGTGCCTGCCGGGCGATCGCCGGTTGCGCAGCGTCCGGATCTTCGCCGCGTTGATGTTCGGCTTGCTGGCCTTGAGCGCAGCCGCCAGCGGTGCCCTCGATCTGCTCCAGGCACTGCGGCCGCGCGCAGGCCTGGAGGCGGCCACCGAACTGCTGGCCTTCAACATCGGCTATCCGTTGTGGATCCTCTGCCTGTTCGGCCTGACCCTGCTCAGCCTGCGCCGCTTCCTGCTGGCGGCCGAGCGCAGCGCGGTGCGCTTCGAGCGCCTGATGAACATCACCAGCGCCGCCGTGGTGATCGTCCGCGACGGCCGGATCGTCGATGCCAACCCGGTGCTCAAGCGCTTGTTCGATTGCGAGCGCGAGCATTACCACGAACGCCCCCTGGAGTACTTGTTCGAAACCGATGCCGACCTGCAACGACAACTGGGGCGGTTCGATGGGGTGCCACAGGATCGCGTGGCGGTGCGCCATGACGGCAGCCAGTTCGCCGCCGAACTGACGGTTGCCGCCCTGGACGATGGTACCCAGGTGGCGGAGATCCGCGATGTCAGCGGGCGCAAGTCCCTGGAACAGGAGCTGCGCCAGACTGCCGCCAGGGATGCCTTGACCGGTGTCCTCAACCGCCGGGCCTTCATCGAACGGGCCAAGCTCGAGCTGGCCCCGGACCGTCGGCAGGGGCGTTCGTCGTGCCTGGCGATGCTGGATATCGACCACTTCAAGCGGATCAACGACAACCACGGCCACCTGGTGGGCGACCAGGCACTCAAGGCCTTCAGCGCGGTTTGCGAAAGCCAGGTCCGGCGCACGGACCTGTTCGCCCGTTATGGCGGCGAGGAGTTCGTATTGCTGCTGCCACAGACCAACCGCGAGCAGGCCCTGGCCTTGCTCGAGCGCTTGCGCGAGTGCTGGAGCGCGCACCGCTTGGCGCTGCCTGTGGGGGAGCTGGCGTCCACCGTCAGCATCGGCATGGTCCTGATCGACCAGGAGACCTCCCTGGAACATTGGCTCAGCCTGGCCGACCAGGCGCTGTACCGGGCCAAGCACGAGGGCCGCAACCGGACCCGGGTGCATGCCGTCGATTGACCTGCAAAGCTGCGCCAGCACCCAGCGGCAGGCCGGCAACATCGACTCGCCAAAGGTGCTGCTGCAAACAGGCATCCAGTTGCCCGGGGCGATACCTGGATGTGAGTTCGTTCTCCCGGTTGTTTCGCGAACGCATCGGTATCAGTCCAGGCAGCTATCGCGAGCGTTTCGCCAGCGGTGTTTGAGAGGACTACCGTCGGTCAAAAAAACTCTCCAGGCCGATATAACGATTGGCAATTTGCCCAGCAGTACAAAGAGCACAAGAGCAATTATTTGTTAAGGCGGGACCAGAAATGGAGTCGAATAAGTTGCAGGTCGCTATATCGATAATGATTTTCCCGGTTGATCGGAAATAGTCTTGAGTGTGATTGGCTATATCCCACGCAAGTCGCCGTCTTGTGGCTGAACAAGTTTCTGCTAGTTTTGGAGTTCGGCCTTGAAGCCGGCGTGCCAGCGGCTTTCTCTAATATTCAATGACCTCTCAACTCCTTGATATCCATGGTTTTCATATGAACCTATGGCGGCTTTCGAGTGGAAGGAATACTGACTGGGAATGAAGTTTCGGGGCCTTCAAAACTAACGAAATGGATATATCCAGGAGTGTGTCATGGACGACGAACAGCGCCTTGCACAAGGTATTGGTCAGCATGCGGGCTTGCAGCCCATCGCGATTGTCGGAATGAGCTGTCGTTTCGCACCGCAACTTTCCAGCCTGGAGAGTTATTGGGACTTTCTGGTTCAAGGCCGCTGCGCGGTCGGTGACTTGCCCGGCGAACGCTGGGCCGATTATGAGAACAGCAGTCCCGAAGTCGCGGCGGCGCTGAAGAAAGCCACGCGCCGTGGATGCTTCATGGAGCGGATCGATCACTTCGATCCGGGATTCTTCGGTATTTCCGCCCGCGAGGCGCAGTCCCTGGACCCGCAGCAGCGGATGATCCTGGAACTGGCCTGGGAGGCGCTCGAGCACGCCGGTATCCCGCCATCGACGATCAAGGGCAGCGAGGCCGGGGTATTCGCCGCCGCCAATTCGTTCGACTACGGGCACCGGATGCTGGCCGACCTGAGTCATATCGAGCCCTGGGTGGTCAACGGTGGGATGTTGTTCGGCATCGCCAACCGGGTGTCCTACATCCTCGACCTTCACGGCCCCAGCCTGGTGGTCGACACCGCCTGTGCCGGCTCGCTCACGGCGCTGCACCTGGCCTGCCAGAGCCTGCGCGATGGCAGTACCGGGCTGGCCCTGGTGGCGGCGGTGAACCTGATGACCTTCCCCGGCATGAGCCTGGCGCTGGATGCCTCGGGTGCCACGGCGGCCGATGGTCGCTGCAAATCCTTCGATAGCGCTGCCGACGGTTATGGCCGCGGCGAAGGGGCGGGGGTGCTGGTCCTCAAGCGCCTGGACGATGCACTGCGTGACCAGGACCGGATACTGGCCCTGGTCCGGGGTTCGGGGGTGTTCCAGGACGGCCACAGCGCCGGGATGATGGCGCCCAACGGCGAGGCCCAGGAGCTGATGCTGCGCCAAGTCTATCGCCAGGCCGATATTCCCTGTGCCTCGGTGCAGTACGTGGAGGCCCATGGCACCGGCACCCGCCTGGGGGACAAGGCCGAGCTGACGGCGATCTCCCGGGTGTTCGGCAGCACGCGCAGCGGCGGCGAGAGATGCCTGGTGGGCTCGGTCAAGCCCAATATCGGCCACCTGGAAGCGGGCGCCGGCATCGCCGGCTTGATCAAGGCCGTGCTGGCGCTGAACCACGGACAGCTGCCGCGCAGCTTGTACGAGAACCTGACCGACGAAGTCGACTGGAGTACCTCGGGCATCGAGGTGGTCTCCAGCCTCAGGCCATGGCCGGACACCGGTTCGCCCAGGCGGGCGGGAGTCTCGTGTTTCGGCGTGGGCGGCACCATCGCCCACGCGATCATCGAGGCTGCGCCGGTGACGCTCCAGGCACGGCCGAGTGCCCGGCCGCTTTCCGGTGCGCGGCTGTTCCCGCTGTCCGGCCAGGCGCCGCAGAACCTGCGCCACAGTGCCGCGCGCCTTGCACACTGGGTGCAACAGCACCCCGAGGCCGCGCTGGAAGATATTGCCCATACCCTCGGGCAACGACGCGCGCACTTGCCTGCCAGGGGCGCATTGTTGGCGAGCAATTCCACGGAGTTGCTCGAGGCCTTGGGCCAGATGGCGGCTGGCAGCGATAGCGAGCGCTGTTTCAGCGGCTCGATGCTGGACGGGCGAGGGCCGGTGTGGGTGTTCTCCGGACATGGTGCGCAGTGGCAGGGCATGGGTCGGGAGCTGCTGGCGAGCCAGCCGGTATTCGCCGCTGAACTGGACAGCCTGGCCGAGGTGTTCAGCGCCGAGCTGGGGTACACGCCTCGCGAGGCGCTGGAGCAGGGCGCGTTCGATTCGGTGGAGCGTATCCAGGCCACGACCTTCGCCTTGCAGCTGGCCTTGGCGGCGCTTTGGCGCAGCCTGGGGCTCGAACCCCGGGCGGTGATCGGCTATTCCACCGGTGAGATCGCTGCGGCGGTGGTCGCCGGCGCCCTGGACAAGCCATCGGCCGCGCGTTTTGCCTGCCGCCGGGCGGCGCTTTACCAGCGTTTGTCTGGCCAAGGAGCGATGCTCATGGTCAACCTGCCATTCGCCGAGGCCGCCAGGCGCCTGGAGGGGCGCGCACAGGTGGTCGCGGCAATCGCCGCCAGCCCCTCGTCCACGGTGATTTCCGGTACGGCCGGCGAGGTCGAGCGGCTCGCCGGTGAGTGGGCCGAGGAGGGGTTGGTGCCGCGGCGCGTGGCGAGCGATGTGGCGTTCCACAGTCCACACATCGACCAGCTCCTGGAGGACATCCGCCAAGCCGCTGGCGAACTGCGCTGCCTGACGCCGCGCCTGCCCCTGTACAACTCGACCCTGGACGATCCCCGGGCCCTGGTACCTCGGGATGCGGATTTCTGGTGCGCGAACTCACGTAACCCGGTGCTTTTCGAGCAAGCGGCGACGGCCGCCCTGGAGGACGGCTTCGAGCTGTACCTCGAGGTGTCGAGCAAGCCCATCGTCGCCCACGCCCTGAAGGAGACCGCCGATGCAGGTGGGCGCGAGCATGTACTGGTGTGCCCGAGCCTCAGGGAGGGGCGCCCGGAGTACCCGGAACTGCTCGCCAGCCTCGCTCGTCTGTATTGCCACGGCGCCGACTTGCAATGGCCGGCTCCGGGAGTCTTGCTCGATCTGCCGAGCATGGGCTGGAACCACCAGCGCTACTGGACCACGGCCTTGCCGGTGCGGGCCAACCTGGGCAAGGGCCACGATCCGCTGCGGCATTCGTTGCTGGGCAGCCACCAGCTGGTACGCAGTGCGCCGCCCTGTGACATCTGGCGCACGCGGCTGGATTTCGAACTGCGTCCCTATCCGGGCAGCCATCCGATCTGCGGCGTGGAGATCTTGCCGGCGGCGGTCTTGCTGAACAGCTTCATGCAGGCCGGGACGCGGGACGGGCAACTGCCGACCCTGCGTGACGTGGTGCTGCGCACGCCCGTGGCAGTGGAAGGTACGCGGGATATCCAGATTGTCAGGCAGGGCCAGCAGATCCGCCTGTGCAGCCGTCTGGACGATGAGGCGGCGCAATCCGAGCAGGAGCGCGAGCTGGGCTGGTTGACCCATACCACCGCCAGCCTGGACTGGAACACCGAGCTGCAAGGCCCGGCGCCCGAAGTGGCGGCCTGGCAGACTCACTGCCGCGAGTCGCTGGAGTGGCCGCAGCTCGAGCCGATGTACCGGCGCCGGGGTATCGCCGACTACGGCTTCCGGTGGCATATCGGTTCGTTGCGGCGCGGGCCGGGCCGGCTGATGGCGACGATCCGGGCGCAGCTCGGTCCGACCCAGGCCAACAGCTGGGCGGTGGTGCTGGATGCCGCGCTGACCAGCCTGCCGCTGTTGTTGCCGGATGACGATCTGTTGCGCATGCCGGCGGCTATTGCCTCGCTGTGCGCGAGGCCTACGCCGCCGGAGATTTTTACCCTGTGCGCCGAACGGGCGCCGCGCACTGGCGAGCGCCAGCCCATCGACCTGCTGGTGCTCGATGAGCGGGGAGAGCTGGCCGCGCGCATCGAAGGCCTGGTGTTCATGACGGTGGACCGCCAGGATGAACTGGCCCGCGGCAGCAGTGCGACGGTGTTCGTCGAAGACTGGGAGACCTGTCGCTTCGAGCCCCCCACCGAGCCGCTGCCGCAGTTGCTGCTCCTGGGACCGGACGACGACGCCGCGCAGCGTTTGTCCCTGGGGTTGCGTCGGGCCGGGATCGAGCATGCCCGGGTGCGAGACGGCGCCGAATTGCGCTTGAATGGGCAGCCGACGCTGGTGCTGGTGCTCGGTAGCGCACCGGCAGACGATGAGGCGTTGCCGGATGCGGTCGAGGCCAATGCCTGGAGACTGCTGCAAGCTACGCAGCAGGTCCAGCGCCTGGCCCTGGAGCAGCCATCCCTGCGCCTGGGTTGCGTGACCTTCGGAGTCAAGGCCATGGCCAACCGGATCGCCCTGGCCCAGTCGCCGCTGTGGGGCGTGGCGCGGATCGTCGCCGGCGAACAGCCAGGCCTCTGGGCAGGCTTGATCGACATCGACCCGGCAGCCTTGAACAGCGACAGCACCTTCGGCCTGCTACGAGGCGCCCTGGGGCACAAGAGCGAGGATGTGCTGGCCATCGGTACCCAGGCCTGCCAGGTCCTGCGCTTGCAGGAGGCAGTCGCGCCAGGACCCAAGGGCAAGCCGCAATGCGTTCCGCATGCCAGCTACGCCATCACCGGCGGCTTCGGCGCCCTGGGCCTGCAGGCCGCCCAGTACCTGGTGAACCAGGGGGCACGGCGCCTGGTGCTGATCGGCCGCCAAGGCTTGCCGGCACGCAGCGCCTGGCCCGCGCTGCAGGATCCGCAACAGCGCTTGGTGATCGACGGCATCCGTGCGCTGGAGCGCCAGGGCGTGACGGTGCTGCCCCTGGCGCTGGACATCGCCGATACGGCGAAGGTGGCCGAGGCGTTGTCCGAGTCGGCCCTGGGCCTGCCGGCGATACGCGGTGTGGTGCACGCCGCTGGCGTCTTCAAGGGCGGCATGATCGAGCATCTGCAGCGCGCCAGCCTGTCCCAGGTGCTGCGGGCCAAGGTCACCGGGACCCTGGCCCTGGAGCGGGCATTTCCTCCCGGGAGCCTGGACTTCCTGGTGCTGTTCTCCTCCAGCGGGCAGCTGGCGCGTCCCTCGGGGCAGGCCGGTTATGCCGCGGCGAATGCCTTCATGGATGGCTTCGCCAGGTATCGGGCCGCGCAGGACGGTCAACGGACCCTGAGCATCGCCTGGATGGCCTGGGAGCAGTTGGGGATGTCCAGCCATATCGACGCGACCCTGCGCGAGTGCGCGGCCAATGGCCTGGGGGCTCTGAGTATCCCCACGGCACTGGCGTCCTGGCAGTTGGCCCAGGACTGTGGTGCACCCTATGCGGCGGTATTTCGTGTGCAGCGCTCGGCGGACCTCGGCCAGCCACTGCCGGTGTTGAGCCGGCTGCTGTGCGACGCCGCGCCAGAGGCGGCGCAAGCGACGTCACTCGATCCCTGGCGCGCGGTGCCCGACGAGCAGCTTGGGCAGTGGCTGACGCAAGACATCCAGGCGTTGATCGCGGCTGAACTGCGTTGCGCCCCCGAGGACATCGACCCCCAGCGGTCGCTGGTGGAGAAGGGCATGGATTCGCTGCTCAGCGTGGCACTGCGGATTCGCCTGAAGCAGCGCTACCGGATCGACCTGCCGGCCACGCTCATCTGGAACCACCCGACCGTGGAGGCCATTGCCCGCTACGTGCGCCAGGCACTGGCCTAGCCCGTAAGGCAAGCCGGCCCGGCGCCTGCCAGGCCAGGCAGCGTTGCCGCGACCGGTAGATTTCTCATGCAACCGACAGGAAACCGCCATGCAGAATACAACGGCCAGCTGGACCGCGATCTACACCTCCATCGCCCGTGCCGCCCACCAGGTACTGGACCAGCACCCCAAGGTGGTCGACGATCCGGTGGTGGTCGGCCTGGTCGAGGGCTCCAGTGCGGCGCAGATCCAGGCCCGGGCCGACGACTTCCAAGGGCCGGTGCAGTGCCTGGCCCGGGCGTTGTTCGTCATGCGCAATCGCTTGGCCGAAGACGAACTGCATCGAGCGGTAGCGGCTGGGGTGGGGCAGTACCTGATGCTTGGGGCGGGCTTGGATACTTTCGCCTATCGCCAGCCCGACTGGGCCCAGGGCATACGCCTGATCGAGGTCGACCATCCGGCCTCCCAGGCATGCAAGCGCGGTTACCTGCACGCGGCGCGCATCGGCATTCCACGCAACCTCAGCTTCTGTGCCATGGATTTCGAGCGCGTGACCCTGCGCCAGGGCCTGGAAACCGTCGGCTTCGATCCCCAGGTGCCGACCTTCCTGTCCTGGCTCGGCGTCACCCAGTACCTGGAGCGGGTGGCGATCCAGCGCACCCTGGAAGATGTGCTGGCGCTCCCGGCCGGTAGTGGCCTGGTGATGAGTTTCATCATCAAGGATCCAGGGCTCGATGGCCTGGACCAGGAGGCGGTGCAGGTGTTTTCCAGCCTGGCGGCCGCTCGCGGCGAACCCTGGATCAGCCGCTTCGACCCCGGGCAGTTGCAGCACTGGCTGCTGGAACTGGGGTTTGCCGAGGCGCTACTGGTCGCACCGGCCGAGCTGGAGCAACGTTACTTCGCCGGGCGCACGGACCGCCTGCGGGCACCGGTCTTCGAACAACTGGTGATCGCGCGGGTATA
>NZ_JACKZK010000051.1:0-6552 GCF_014230245.1 Pseudomonas sp. MSSRFD41
TGGCCAGAACGTCTCGGCCTGCTCGCTATCGAGTTCCATGTTGGCCTCCACCATGCGCTTGCGCTTGTAGTTGATGGTCTCGATCTGGTTCTTGATCTTCTCCTTGTTCTCACTCATCACCTGCCGTACCGAAGGCATAGGCTCCTGAGCCTGGGCGGCAAACACACAGCCGACGGTGAGGAACGCGAGAGCAATAAAACGCCTGGACATGGATTAACTCCTTTTTGCATTGACTTGAAAATGAGCGCGCTCACTGCGCGGCTTCCTTGAGCGAAATCTTCGGCGCCCACTCCAGCCATTGTTCGTCGACGGCATCGAACAGGGCGAAGGTCTGCCCCGGCTTGGCCGCTTCGCCCATTTGCCCGTTGTCTGGCGTGGCAAACGCGATACCGCCGGCCACCAGGGCTTCCAGGGACTCGGTGCGTACCGAAACGCCCTTGAACAAACCGGCCTCGATGCCCACGCCGCTGGCGTTCCAGAAGCGGCTGCCAGTACGCACCAGCGGTGCATAACGCGGCTCGATGAGGATACTGATCAGCACCCGGTCCGCCTGCTGGCCCAGGTTCAGGTCGATGACCTTGCCCACCGGCATCTTGCGATAGGTCACCGGGCTGCCGAGCTTGATCGAGCCCTTGTCCGCAGCGCTCAGGGTCAGCCGCAGGCCGCTGCCGCTCCCGAGCAGGTTCGGCGCCTCGGCCAGGGTCTGGAAGCGCGTCTGCCGCTCGCCCGGGCGACTGCTGGCCAGGGCCTCGATGTAGGGGCCGCTGACCAGGGTGCCGAGGTGTTCCGTACGCAACAGGCCGAGTGCCGGCCGTACGACCCAGAAGCGCGTGCCGCTGCGGGCGAACGACTCGCCGTTGGCCCCCAGGCGCGCCTTGAGCAGCACCCCGGACAGGTCATTCTTCAAGCCGATGCCCTCGACCTTGCCGATCACCAACCCCTTGAACCGAATCGGCGTCCCTTCGCGCAGGCCCTCGGCGTCTTCGACGCTCAGCTGGATCTCCACGCCCCGGGCCATGGCCGCCTCTTCGCTGTCATAGAGAGCGAAGCGGCGATCCTTGCCCGAGGACGACGCCTTGGGGTCCAGGGTGTCAAAGGAAATACCGCCATTGATCAAGGTCTGCAGCGACTCGCTCTTGAGCTTGACCCCGCTGAAGTCACCGCTCAGGGTCACGCCACTGGCGTTCCAGAAGCGCGTGGAGCTGTTCACCAGCCGCGCATGCTCGGGCTCGACATGCACCCCGATCATCACTTGCTGGTTGTCCGCCGACAGCTGGTAGCTCTGCACGCTACCGACGCGGATCTGCCGGTAGAGCACCGGCGCCCCGACCTCCACCGAACCCCGGCGGTCGCTGGTCAGCACCAGGTGCAGGCCCGGCACGTTCATGTCCATGGGTGGCGCCTTGGAGCGGGCGCTAAATTCGCGCTGCGGCGCCCCGCTCTTGGCGAAACGCACGCCGATGTAGTTGCCCTTGACCAGGGCATCCAGGCCGGTGATCCCGGCCAGGGAGATATTCGGCTTTACGGTCCAGAACTCGGTGCCCTCCAGCAACAGGGCCTCGACCCGTGGATCCATCGCCAGCTCGGCGGTGGCGCCACTGAAGTCCTGGTTCATGTCGACGGTCTTGACCAGGCCGACCTGCACGCCGTTATAGATGACTGGCGTGCGCCCCGGCTCGATCTCGCTCAGGTCCTTCATCTTCAGCTTCACCCGCAGGCCGACCTGGGCCGCGTCGTAGTCCTCGTACAGGCGAAACGGCTTGGTCGGATCGGTGGGTGGGCTGTCGCGGTGGTTGTCCGCCGTGGCGAAGGAGATACCGCCCGCGGCCAGGGTCAGCAGCGACTCGCTGCGCACCTTGAAGCCCGACAGGCCACCGGAGATCGAGATGCCGCTGGCGTTCCAGAAGCGCGTGTGCTTGCGCACCAGGTCGGCGTACGCCGGCTCGATGTGGACCTTGATCTCGATGGTGCGCTGGTCCTCGGCGAGCTGGAAGTGCTTCACCTGGCCCACCAGGATCTGCTTGTAGAACACCGGGCTGCCCTGCTCCAGGGAACCCAGCCGGTCGGCCTTGAGGGTGATGTGCAGGCCAGGCACCTGCTCGGACATCGGTGGCGGTTCCTTGAGGGCGGTAAATGAATCTACGCCCCCGTCTCCCTTCACCGGATCCACCGCGATATAGACGCCGGACACAAGTGTCTCCAAACCGGTCACGCCCGCCAGGGACACCCGCGGCTTGACCAACCAGAAACGCGTGTCGTGGTTAAGGTACTCCTGTGCCTCCTTGGTCATTTCGATCGAGGCCACTACGCCCTTGATGTCCTCGCTGACATTCAAGTCGATCACCTTGCCGACCGAGATGCCCTTGTACAGCACCTCGGTCTTCTTGGCCTGGATACCGTCGCCGCTCTCGAAGCGGACCTGGATGACCGGGCCGGCCTCGTCGTAGGCACGCCAGCCCAGCCACGCACCGATGACCAGGGCCACCAAGGGCAGGATCCAAATCGCCGACCAGTTGGAGGCCGGGTGTTTCTTGGGGACGGGCAAATCACTCATTTTCTTTGTCCAAGGGGGTGTTGTCCCAGATCAGCCGGGGATCGAAAGTCACAGCGGCCAGCATGGTCAGTACCACCACGCTGGCGAAGGCGGCGGCGCCGAGGTTGGCCTCGATGCGCGCCAGGTTGCCGAAGTTCACCAACGCCACCAGGATGGCGATGACGAAAATGTCGAGCATCGACCAGCGCCCCACCCATTCGATGAAGCGGTACATGATGATCCGCTGGCGGGCGGACATCCGTTGCTGGCGCTGCACCGAATAAAGCAGCAGCGCGATGCCCACCAGCTTGAAGGTCGGCACCACGATGCTGGCCACGAATACCACCAGGGCGATGGGGATCATGCCCAGCTGCAGCAGGCTGACCACCCCGCTCATGATGGTGGCCGGCGCGCCCTTGCCGAAAATGCTGACGGTCATGATCGGCAGCAGGTTGGCCGGGATGTAGAGCAACATGGCGCTGATCAGCAAGGCCCAGGTCCGCCTGATGCTGTCGGGGCGGCGCACATGCAAGAGCGCCCGGCAACGACTGCAACGCGCGGGCTGCTGGTCGTCGATGGGATTGAGTTGATGACATTCGCCGCAGACCTGGATGCCGGCATCGATTGCACGCATCGTTAATCTCCTTGACCGGCACCTGCCCAGGAGAACCCAAGCAGGCGCCGGCGTTCACTTAAGGGGGCGTCTGGTGTTGCGCCAGTTGCTGGCCCTGGTTGTCCTGCCAGCCACCGCCCAGGGAGCGGAACAGGTCCACCAGGGCGATCTGCCGTTGAGTGCTGACGTCGATGAACGCCGTCTCGTTGGCAAAGTTGTTGCGCTGGGCGTCCAGGTAACGCAGGTGGCTGTCGATGCCGCCTTCATAGCGAGCCTTGGCCAGCTTCAGCGATTCGTTGCTGGTATTGGCCAGGGCCCCGCGTGCCTGTTCCTCGCGGCGCAGGGTGTCGGTGGCCGCCAGGGCGTCCGCCACTTCGCGAAACGCCGTCTGGATCGTGCCCTCGTAGGCCGCCACCGCCGAGTCCTTGCGCGCCTCGGCCAGGCTGAGCCCGGCACGATTGCGCCCGCCATCGAAGATCGGCAGCGACAGGGTCGGGATGAAGCTCCAGGAGCGCGAGCCGCCATCGAACAGGCCAGACATTTGCGCGCTGGAGGTGCCGAAGCTGCCGGTCAAGGTGATCCGCGGGAAGAACGCCGCCCGCGCAGCGCCGATATCGGCATTGCGCGCTTGCAAACGGTGTTCGGCGGCGAGGATGTCCGGCCGGCGCTCGATCAGCGACGAAGGCGAGCCGGCGGCGATGTCTTGCACCAGCAGCGGCTGCTCCGATGGCTTCTCGGGAATCGCCTTGGCCGCATCGGCGGTGCCCAGCAACAGCACCAGGGCATTGAAGGCCTGTTGCTTCTGGCGCAGTGCGGCCTCCTCGTCGGCCCGGGACTGTTCCACCAGGCCCAGGGCTTCCTGGTAGTCCAGTGCGGTGGCGTTACCCACCGCACGGTGCCGGCTGATCAGGGCGAAGGAGTATTCGCGGCTGACCAGGGTCTGCTGGGTCAGGGCCAGGCGGCGCTGGGCGCCGTCATGAACCAGGTAGGCCTGGGTGACCTCGGCGATCAGCGCGATGCGCGCCGCGCGCCCGGCCTCCTCGGTGGCCAGGTACTGCTGCAATGCGGCATCGCTGAGGCTCTTGACCCGACCGAACAGGTCGACTTCGTACTCCGGCAGCGACAGGCCGACCTGATAGGTACTGGCCACGCCGGCCCGGCCACTGCTGGACAGGTCCGACGGCAGGCGCTGGCGGTTGCCCGAGGCGCCTGCGTTCAGTCCCGGGATGCGATCGGCCCGCTGGATGCGGTACTGCGCGCGGGCTTGTTCGATGTCCAGCAAGGTCTGGCGCAACGAACGGTTGTTGTCCAGGGCGGTGCCGACCAACTTGCGCAACTGCGGATCGACAATGAAGCTCCGCCAATCCAGTTCGCTAGCCTGGCGTCCCTGCTGGGCGGCCGCGCCGCTCCAGCTATCGGCAACGGGCGCGGCCGGGCGCTCGTAGGTCGGGGCCATGGAGCAGCCTCCCAGGGCCAGGGCGATCAGCAGCGCCGATACGGTAAAAACTGCGGTACGCATGCTGATCACTCCTGGGTCAGGGCTGGTTGTTCAGGGGCTGGCCGCTTGGTGCGCAGCACCGACAGCAGCCAGACGAAGCAGATCGGCACGAACAACACGCCCAGGAAGGTGGCGCTGAGCATTCCGCCGATCACCCCGGTCCCGATGGCGCGCTGGCTGGCCGCACCGGCACCGGTGGCGATGGCCAGGGGCACCACGCCGAGGATGAAGGCCATGGAGGTCATGATGATCGGACGAAAGCGCAGGCGAGCGGCCTCGATGGCGGCGTCACGCAGGCTGTAGCCCTTCTCCCACAACTCCTTGGCGAACTCGACGATGAGGATCGCGTTCTTCGCCGACAGGCCGATGATGGTGATCAGGCCGACCTTGAAGTACACGTCGTTGGGCATGCCCATGAAGATCACCGCCAGGACCGCACCCACGGCGCCGATCGGAACGATCAGCATCACCGACAGCGGGATCGACCAGCTTTCGTACAGGGCCACCAGCAACAGGAACACCACCAGGATCGCCAGGGCGAACAAACCCGATGCCTGGCCGGCAGAGACCTTCTCCTGGTAGGACAGGCCGGTCCACTCGTAGCCGATGCCCTTGGGCAGTTGCGACGCCAGTTGCTCCAGTTCGGCCATGGCCTGGCCGGTGCTGTAGCCTGGACCTGCGTCACCGACGATGCGGATCGACGGATAGCCGTTGTAGCGCACCAGTTGCACCGGCCCCTCTTCCCACTTGCTGCTGACGAAGGCGCTGAGCGGTACCTGGTCGCCCTTGTTGTTGGGCACGTACAGCTGGAGCACGCTTTCCGGGGTCATCCGCGCGCCCTGCTCGGCCTGGATCACCACCCGTTGCTGGCGACCGGCGTTGGTGAAGTCGTTGACCACATTGGAGCCGAAAGCCGAGGACAAGGTAGAGCTGATGGTTTCGAAGTTGACGCCTTGGGCTCGGGCTTTTTCACGGTCGATCACCAGGCGCAACTGCGGCGCCTCGGCCAGGCCTTCCATCATGCCGTAGAGGAATTTCGGGTTGCCGTTGACCTGGCTCAGCAGCGTATCCCGGGCTTGCAGCAAGGCCTCCCGGCCCAGCCCGCCACGGTCCATCAAGCGCAAAGCGAAGCCGCCGGAGTTGCCCAGGCCGTCGATGGGTGGTGGCGAAACGCCCATGACGGTGCCATCGCTCGGCAGCGCGAAATGCTCGTTCAACGCCGCTACTTCGGCAGCAGCAGACTCGTCCTTGCCGCGTACCGACCAATCCTTGAAAACCGGGAATGCGAGTGCCGCGTTGTCGCCCTGGCCGGAGAAACTGAAGCCGGAAATGAGAAAGACCGACTCCACTGCATCGCGCTTTTTAAGGTACTGCTCCAGCTCCTTGCCAGTGGTATCGGTACGCATGCGGCTGGCGCCGGGCGGCAGTTGCACGTCGACGATCATGTAGCCCAGGTCCTCGCTCGGGACGAAGGCTTCCGGCAGGCGCAAGTAGGTGTAGCCCAGCAGAGCGACGATACCGGCGTACACCAGCATGAAACGCCCGGCACGCTTGACCAGCCCGGAACTGAGCACCGAGTAGCGCTCGGTGACGCGGGCGAAGCCACGGTTGAAGGCACCGAAGAAACCGCGCTTCTCGTGATGGCCTTCAGGGATCGGCTTGAGCAACGTGGCGCACAGCGCCGGGGTGAAGGTCAGGGCCAGGAAGCCGGAGAACAGGATCGAGATCGCCAGGGATACCGAGAACTGCTGGTAGATGACGCCCACCGAACCGCTCATGAACGCCAGCGGCATGAACACCGCGGACAGCACCAGGGTGATGCCGACGATGGCGCCGGATACCTGCTTCATCGCCTTGATCGTCGCCTCGGTCGGGGACAGGCCCTCCTCGGCCATGATCCGCTCGACG
>NZ_JACKZK010000052.1:0-6360 GCF_014230245.1 Pseudomonas sp. MSSRFD41
CGGCCTGGGCTCGGTCAAGAGCAACATCGGCCATACCACGGCGGCAGCCGGGGTCGCGGGGGTGCACAAGGTACTGCTGCAGATGCGCCACCGTGAACTGGCGCCGACCCTGCACTTCGCCACGCCGAACGAGCATTTCGATTTCGCCCGTTCGCCGTTCTTCGTTAATACCCACCGCCAGGACTGGAAAGTCGCTGCTGGCCAACCGCTGCGCGCGGCGGTCAGCGCCTTCGGCATCAGCGGCACCAATGCCCATGTGGTGATCGATGCCTACCAGCCGGCTGTCGCACCGGCGGCCGCCGAGGCGGGTGCCCCGGCGCTGCTGGTGCTATCCGCGCAACGCGCTGACCGCTTGCAGGAATACGCCAAGGCGCTGCTGCGGTTCATCGAGCAGCAACCACGACTCGACCTGGCGGCCCTGGCCTACAGCCTGCAAACCGGCCGCGCGGCCCTTGAGCAGCGGTTGGCTTTCGTCGCTACTTCGCTGGAGCAGGTACGCCAGGCGCTGGGCGACTTCATCAGCGGTACGCCATCGGCATGCCTGCTGAGCGGCGAGGTGGCGACGGCCAAGGATGCCGCTTCGGTGCTGGCCGGCGAAGAGGAGTTCCAGCAGCTGCTGGTCAGCCTGTTGGAGAAACGGCGCCTGCAGAAGCTGGCCGAACTCTGGGTCAGAGGGGTGGTGATCGACTGGTCGTGCTTGTATGGCGCCGATCGTCCGCGCCGTCTGTCGCTGCCGACCTATCCCTTCGCCCGGGAGCGCTATTGGATAACGCCCCAGGTGGCGAACGGCTCATTGCCAGATGAGCGGGCGGCCCTGCACCCATTGCTCCACTGCAACAGTTCGACCTTGCAGGAACAGCGCTACAGCACCCGGCTCTCGGGTAACGAATGGTTCGTTCGCGAACACCGGGTGGCCGGGCAACCGGTGGTGCCGGGGGTGGTGCAACTGGAGTGGGCCCGCGCAGCGGCGGCCCTGGCCAGCGAACTGCCAGTGGGGCAGCCGATGGTGCTGGAGGAGGTGGCCTGGCTGCGCCCGCTGGTGGTCAGCCAGCCTCTGCTGGTGCATATCGGCCTGGTGGAAGAGCCGGGGCGCGGAGTCCGTTATGAGATCCATAGCGGCACCGGCACGCAAAAACAGCTTTATAGCCAGGGCTGGGTGCGCCCCGCGAGCGGCCAACCAGCGCCGCGGGTCGACCTGGCCGCCGTAGGTGCCTCATGCGAGTCGCAGGTGGACGCAGCGAACTGTTATGCGCGCTTCACCGAACAGGGCCTGGAGTACGGCGCGGGGTTTCGTGCCCTCAAAGAACTGCGCAGCGGCCCGCTGGCAGCGTTGGCGAGCCTGGCAGTTGCCAGCGCGGCGCCGGGCTATACCTTGCTGCCATCCCTGCTGGATGGCGCCTTGCAGGCTGCCACTGGCTGGCTGGCCAAACCGGCGCTGCAACTGCCATTCGCCGTGACCCGGGTCGAGCAGTGGGGCCCGCTACCGGACCCGGCATGGGCGGTGGTGCGGCGCGCCGGCGTGGAGCAGGGCGCAGGGCAGAGCTTCGATGTCGACCTGGCGCACGCCGATGGCCAGGTGGCGGTGCGCTTGAGCGGCTTTTGCTGTCGCACGCCCGCGCAACCAAGGCCTGCGGGAGAACTGACCCTGGCCCCACGTTGGCAAGCGCTAGAAGCCGTGAAGGCCACCGCCGTCGCCCAGGATCAGCACCTGCTGGAAGTTCCAGAGGCGATCGCTCGCCAATGGGGTACGCCTGATGGGGCTGCAGACTGTGCCAGCTGGTTGGGCGCCAGGACCGGGTTCGACCATCTGCTCTGGCATGTGCCGCGGGGCCAGCCCGGGGTCGCACGAATCGGCCTGCAACTGGTCCAGGCGCTTTTGGCCCTGGACTACGGTAGCCGGCCCCTGGCGTTGACGGTGGTCACCCGCCAGGCGCTGCCGGTTCTGGCCGTAGAACCCGGCGACCCAGAACAGGCCAGTGTCCACGGGCTGATAGGTTCGGTGGCCAAGGAATATGGCCATTGGCAGGTGCGCGTGCTCGACCTCGCCGGCCAGGACACCTGGCCGGCGGCGCAGGCCGGCCCGGATGTGCCAGAACTGCCGGGGGAAACCCTGGCCCTGCGCGACGGCCAATGGTATCGCCAGCGCCTGGTGCCCTGCGCACTGCCGGACGTCGGCGGCAGTGCGCTGCGCGAACGGGGGGTCTACCTGATCCTCGGTGGTGCCGGCGGCCTGGGCACGGTCTTCAGTGAATACCTGATCCGTCGCTACCAGGCCCAGGTGATATGGCTGGGCCGCCGGGAGCCCGATGCGGCGATCGAGGCGCAACGGGCGCGCCTGGGCAGCCTCGGCCCCACGCCGCTCTACCTGCGGGCGGATGCCACCGACCGGGCGGCGCTGGAAGCCGCCGAGCAGGTCGTTCGCCGTCGTTATGGCGCGGTGCATGGCGTGGTGCACGCCGCCATCGTGCTGGAGGATCGCGGCGTGGCGCAGATGGCCCCCGGGGTATTCGATGCCGCGCTACGGGCCAAGGCGGCCACCAGCGAGAACCTCGATGCAGTGTTCGGCCGGCAAGACCTGGATTTCATGCTGTTTTTCTCATCGATGCAAAGCTTCATCCGCGCCCCGGGCCAGGCCAACTACGCCGCCGGTTGCTGCTACGCCGATGCCTTTGCCCTGGGCCTGCGGGAGCGGCCATACCCGGTGAAAATCGTCAACTGGGGCTATTGGGGCAGCGTCGGCATAGTGGCCTCGGCCAGCTATCGGCAGCGAATGGAGGCGGCCGGGATCGGCTCGATCGAAGCACCACAGGCCATGGCGCTGCTGGAGCGCCTGCTGGCCAGCCCACTGCCACAGC
Source organism: Pseudomonas sp. MSSRFD41 (assembly GCF_014230245.1). Lineage (NCBI taxonomy): Bacteria > Pseudomonadati > Pseudomonadota > Gammaproteobacteria > Pseudomonadales > Pseudomonadaceae > Pseudomonas > Pseudomonas sp. MSSRFD41. Next base: position 2,856 of record NZ_JACKZK010000052.1, read on the forward strand.
TGGCGTTCTTCAAGGCCCGGCATGCGCAAGCCGCGAGCCAATGGGCAGTGACGAACGATCGCCAGTTGCAGATCAGCGCGCCGGTGGCCCCGGTGATCTTGAGTGGCGACGCCTCGCTTGGCCTGCCGCAGCGGGCGGCCCCGGTGCTGGCCGAACTGGAGCGAGCCCTGGCGCAACTGCTACGCAATCTGTTGGCCCATCAGGGCTGGGAGCATGGCCCGGCAGGCTTGGCTTCGGCCTACGTCGGTTGGCGCGAGGATGCCCTGCGCCTGCTGGACGCCAGTGGCCAGGCGCAGGCGGCGATGGACTGGCCTGGCGCCTGGCGACAATGGGAAGCCGACCGCGAGCGCCTGCTGCAAGGCCCCGACCAGGCCGTGGTGCACAACCAGATCCGCTTGCTCGATGACGTGCTGCCGGCGTTGCCCGGGATACTGCGCGCAGAGTGCGCGGCCACCGCAGTGCTGTTCCCGGGCGGGAGCGTGGAGCGGGTGCAGGGTATCTATCGCGGTCATCCGCTGGCCGACTACTTCAACACCGTGCTGGCGGAACAGCTGCTGGCCTATGTGGCGCAGCGCCTGGCCGCTGATCCCCAAACACGGTTGCGGATCATCGAGATCGGCGCGGGAACCGGCGGCACCAGCGCGCTGCTGTTCCAGCACTTGGCGCCTTATGCGCAGGCGATCGACGAGTACTGCTACACCGATGTGTCAGAGGCATTCCTGGCCCATGGGCGTGAGCAGTACGGGGAGCAGGCGTCGTACCTGCGTACCGGCAACCTGGATATAGAGCGCGATCCACGCAGCCAGGGCTTCGAGCCCGGGCACTACGACGTGGTGGTAGCGGCCAATGTCCTGCATGCGACGCAAGACATCCGCCGCACCCTGCGGCACGTCAAGAGCCTGCTGCGGGGCAATGGCCTGCTGTTGCTCAACGAACTGACCCAGGCCAGCCTGTTCACCCACCTGACCTTCGGCTTGCTCGATGGTTGGCGAATGGCGACCGACGTTGCGCTGCGGGTTCCCGGGACCCCGGCATTGGCGCCATCGACCTGGCGGCACGTACTGGAGCTCGAAGGTTATGGCTCGCTGAACCAGCCGGCGGCAGCGGCCCATGGCCTGGGCCAGCAAATCGTCACCGGCATCAGCGATGGGGTGATCGAGTTCCAGGGCGAGGCAGCGCGGCAGGCAGGGCAGGAGAGCGGCGACAGTGCTGCCCGGGAAACTCGCCCAGCCAGTCCGGCGCCGAGCGCGCTGCCAACGGACGTGGCGCAAGAGCGCGGGATGCCGGTGCGCCAGGCGATCCACGAGGCGCTGTTGGAAGTGCTGAAACTCGACCGCGCCCGGGTGCAGGAGGACCAGGCCTTTGCCAACTACGGCGTGGACTCGATCACCGGCATCACCTTGATCAACGCGCTGAACCAGAAGCTCGGCCTGCGTCTGCCGGTCACGGCACTGTTCGATTTTCCGTCGATCAGGGCACTGGCCGAGCATATCCAGCGCACGTACCCGTCCCTGGAACAACAAACCAACCGTGCCGAGGCGCCTGCCGCCAGGCTGCCGGTGCCGCCAGTGGCCGTAACCGAGCCCAGTCGCCGGCGCGCACCGGCCAGCGCCGAGCCTGCCCGGGTCGAGGTACCGCCATTAGCTGAGGTGCTGGAGCAAGTGCCGCAGGTGTGCCGACAATTGCGAATCGAGGGCCCTGGACGGATCGATGAGCTGCAGGTGATCGAAGCACCCTTGCTGCCGTTGGGGCCGGACGAAGTGCGAATCGCGGTCCGCGCCTTCGCCCTGAACTTCGGCGACCTGTTGTGTGTCAACGGCCTGTATCCCACCCAGCCGCCGTATCCCTTCACCCCGGGTTTCGAGGCCAGTGGCGTGGTGCTGGAGGTGGGGGACGAGGTGTCGCGGGTTGCGCTCGGCGATGCGGTGTTCGCCTTGGCTGGCGAAGCCTTGGGGGCCCACGCCAGCGTCATGACCTGCTCACAGGACCGGGTATTCGCCTTGCCGAAGGGGCTGTCGTTCGAGGACGCCTGCGCGCTGCCGGTGGTGGCCTTGACCATGATCGCCAGCTTTGCCCGGGCCCAGGTCAAGCCCGGCGAGCGGGTACTGATCCAGACCGCCACCGGCGGCACCGGGTTGATCGCCGTACAACTAGCGCAGCAAGCGGGAGCGGAGATCTATGCCACTGCTGGCTCCCAGGAAAAGCTCGACTACCTGGCCGGGCTGGGGGTCGCCCACCGGATCAATTATCGCGAAGAAGATTTCGAGAAAGCGGTGTTGCGGCTGACCCAGGGCCAAGGTGTGGACGTGGTGATCAATACCCTGGCCGGAGATGCGATCCAGAAAGGCTTCAACTGCTTGGCGCCTGGCGGGCGTTATGTCGAACTGGCGATGACTGCACTAATGTTAGCCCGCAGCATCGACTTGTCGCGGCTCAACGACAACCAGGCGTTCATCAGTATCGACCTGCGCAAGCAGACCCGGGACAACCCGGTGCTGCTGCAAGAGTTGGCCGATGAAATGACCAGGTTGCTGGAGGCTGGGGCGATCCGGCCCACCTTGAGCCGGGTCTTCGATTTCAGCGAGGTGCAGGACGCCTACCGCTGGTTGGCTGACCGGCGCAACATCGGCAAGGTGGTGGTCCGGGTGCCGCAAGCCGCGGTCGTGCCGGAGCCTGCACCGCAGCTTGCCAGTGACTCGGGCCGGCCCGAACCGATCGCGGTGATCGGCATGAGTGGCCGCTTCGCCAGTGCCGATAACCTGGACGATCTCTGGCAGATTCTCGCTCAGGGCCAGGATCTGCTGGAGGATGTGACGCGCTGGGATCTTGCGCGACATTTTCCCGCCTATGCCACGTATTGCCGGCGTGGCGGTTTCCTGCGCGACATCGATTGCTTCGATCCGCTGTTCTTCAATATCTCCGGGCGCGAGGCTAAGGTCATGGACCCGCAGCAGCGCCTGTTCCTCGAAGAAGCCTGGCGCGCCTTGGAGGACGCCGGGTATGCGGGCGTTAGCGGCGAAGGCTTGCGCTGCGGCGTTTATGTGGGCTGCGCTGCGGGCGATTACCAGCGGTTGTTGGAGAGCGACGCGCCGGCGCAGGCGTTCTGGGGCAATGCCGGTTCGGTAATTCCGGCGCGCATCGCCTATCACCTCAACCTGCAGGGCCCGGCCGTGGCGATCGATACCGCCTGCTCCAGCTCGCTGGTGGCGTTGCATCAGGCCTGCCAGGGGCTGCGCACCGGGGATGCCGACCTGGCTTTGGCTGGCGGCGTGTTCGTGCAGAGCACCGAGCTGTTCCATCTCCAGGCCCAGCAGGCCGGTATGCTTTCACCCAGCGGCTGCGCCTATGCCTTCGATGCCAGGGCCGATGGTTTCGTCCCGGGCGAGGGGGTCGGCGTGGTCGTGCTTAAGCGCCTGTCCCAGGCCCTGGCCGATGGCGATGTGATCCACGGAGTGATCCGCGGCACAGGGGTCAACCAGGATGGCGCGAGCAACGGCATCACGGC
>NZ_JACKZK010000053.1:0-6053 GCF_014230245.1 Pseudomonas sp. MSSRFD41
TCATCGGTATGGCCGGGCGTTATCCTGGGGCGGATTCGCTGGAGGCGTATTGGGATAATCTCGCAGCAGGCCGTGATTGCGTGCAGGAGGTCCCCGCTTCGCGCTGGGACGTGAATGCCTATTTCGATGCCGATGCGGGGGGGCCGGGCAAGATCTATAGCAAGTGGTTGGGCAGCCTGGACAATATCGACTGTTTCGATCCCCTCTTCTTCCGCATCCCGCCGTTGGAGGCGGAATTGATGGACCCACAGCAACGCTTGTTCCTGGAGGAGGGCTACAAGGCCTTCGAGGATGCAGGTTATGGCCCTCGGCTGCTCGGCGAGTCCCGGTGTGGGGTTTACCTGGGCATGATGGGCGGCAATGAATACGGTGAATGGGTACAACACTGTCGGGGCGCTGGGGATTTCACCGGCAGCAGCCCGGCCATCGCCGCAGCACGCCTGGCGTACTTCCTGAACCTGAAGGGGCCGGCGCTCATGGTGGATACCGCCTGCTCATCGTCCCTGGTGGCCACGCACCTGGCCTGCCAGGCACTGCGCAGCGGCGAGATCGATATGGCTCTGGCCGGCGGGGTGACGCTCTACCTGGCGCCGCAAGCCTACTTGGCGATGTGCAATGCACGAGTGCTGTCCGCCCACGGCCGTTGTCGGACCCTGGACAACGACGCGGACGGTTTTGTCCCGGGCGAGGGCGTCGGTGCACTGGTGCTCAAGCGCCTGGATGATGCGATTCGTGATGGCGACGCTATCCATGGGGTGATAACCGCCTCGGGCATCAATCAGGATGGCAAGACCAACGGTATCACCGCGCCCAGTGCCGCAAGCCAGGAGGAACTGCTGCGCGATGTCTACGCCCGCTATGGCATCGATCCCGAGACCATCGGCTATGTCGAGCTCCACGGGACCGGGACCAAGTTGGGCGACCCGATCGAGATGGAGGCGTTGTCCACGGTCTTCCAGGAGCGCACGCAACGCCAGCACTACTGCGGCCTGGGCTCGGTGAAGAGCAACCTGGGACATACCTCGGCGGCAGCCGGGGTGGCGGGCTTGCACAAAGTGCTGCTGCAGATGAAACACCGCGAACTGGCGCCGACCCTGCACTACCGCACGCCGAACGAACACCTGGATCTGCAGCGCTCGCCGTTTTTCGTCTGTACGGCACGCCAACCCTGGCAACCCGGTGCTGCGCCGGGCTTGCGTGCCGGCGTCAGCGCCTTCGGCATCAGTGGGACCAACGCACATTTGGTGGTCGACGAATATCGTCCAGCACCTTGTGTAGAGCAGGGCGCTGTGCCTGTCCCACAACCCTGGCTGTTCGTACTCTCGGCCAGGCGCCCGGAACAACTGCGCAGCTGTGCCGAACGCTTGCGGGCCTATGTCGAGCGCAATGCTGCCCCGGACCTCGAAGCCATGGCCTACACCTTGCAGACCGGCCGCGCGGAACTCGAGTACCGGCTGGCTTTCGTCGCCGACTCGCGGTCCAGGGTGCTCGAGAGCTTGCGGGCCTTCATCGATGGCCAGGAGGATGCCCAGGCCTACACCGGCCAAGCACGCAAGGCGATGTCAGCAACGCAGGCAGGCGAAGACGTGCTGGCCGGCCCATCAACCCTGGACAACCTGCAGCGCCTGGGTTCCTTGTGGGTCGGCGGTACGCCGATCGAATGGCTGCGCCTGTATCCGGGCAGGCAGCCCAAGCGCCTGTCCTTGCCAACCTATCCCTTCGCCAGGGAGTCGCACTGGGTGCATCCGGACGATACCGTCGTCCGGCGCAGCGCCGCTGCGAGCACCACGCCATCAGCCAAACGCCTGCATCCGTTGATCGAGCGCAATACCTCGAGCATCGCTGGCTTGCGCTACTCGACCTGGCTCGCTCCAGAGAGTGAACTGGTGCGCGACTGCCACGTCGCAGGACAGCCCGGCATGCCGGCCATCGTCCTCTTGGAGTGGGCACGGGCGGCTGTGCTATTGGCGCAACGGCTGCCAGCCGACAGCGCGGTAACCCTGCAGGACGTGCACTGGCTACGGCCTCTGTTGGTCGCTGGGGCGCTGGAGGTGCACCTGGCGTTGGCGGCGGACGAACTGGGTCACATGCGTTTTCGGATCTTCAGCCAGGAGGCTGACAGCGAGGTGCTGTACTGCGCAGGAACCGCCTGGCCGCAGGCCCCGGCGGATCAGCCAGCGCCACGGATCGACCTGGCCAGGCTGAGGGTAGCCTGCCATGCCAGTGTCACGGGGCCGGCCTGCTACGCCCACCTGGAGCGCGGCGGCGCGGCCTACGGCCCCGGCTTGCAAGCCCTGCGCGAGTTCCGCCGGGGCACGCGGCTCGCCCTGGGCGAGCTGCACAGCCCGGACGCCAGCACGAACCCGGGCTGGCCGGAGGCAGCGGTGCTGGTGGCGGGGTTCCAGCTGGCTGAGGCGTTGCTGCCGGGCGCTCGCGCCCTGGTGCCACCCTTTACGGTGGATAGAGTGCAGCGTTGGGGAGCCTTGCCTAAAAAGGCTTGGGTGATCGCGGTTCCTGGTACGGATGATCCGCAAGCGCAACCCCCCGTGAATATCGATCTGGCCGACGACGAAGGGCAGCTGTGCTTACGCCTGGAGGGCCTGAGTTTCGGTGAGCCGGTTAGTCTCTACAACGACCTGACAGGAGCGATGAAATGAGCAGCGCAGCGAAGGTGGCGATCATCGGCGGCGGCCCCACCGGATTGGCCATTGGCCGTGAGCTCAATGCCGCCGGCATCGACTTCGTCCTGTACGAAGCGGAGGCGGACTTCGGCGGTGTCTGGAACAGCGAGGGCGATAGCGGCCGGACCTATCCGTCGCTGCACCTGATTTCGCCCAAGTCGAATACCCAGTTTCCGGATTTCCCCATGCCCGCGGAGTACCCGGACTATCCCAATCACCGGTTGATGCTGGCCTACCTGCGCTCCTATGCAGCCCGGTTCGGGTTGTATGAACGGGCTCAGTTCGGCACCCGGGTCGAGCGGCTGGAGCCCCATGCTCAGGGCTGGCAGGTCCATGTTGCCCAGGGCGGCCGTGAGTTCCACGAGTTGGTGGTGATCTGCAACGGCTTGCAGCGAACCGCTTACTTCCCGTCGATCCCTTGCACAGGGTTCGCCGGGGAGATCCTGCACGCGGCTGACTACAAGTCGCCCGACCAGTTGCGTGGCAAGCGAGTGCTGGTGATCGGCGGCGGCAACTCCGGCTGCGACATCGCCACCGATGCCGTGCATCACGCCGAGCGGGTCTATCACAGCACCCGCCGTGGCTACTATTACCAGCCCAAGTTCATCCACGGCATGCCCACTGCACTGTGGATGAGAGAGATTGCGGAGCGCTTCAGCAGCAAGGAGGGGTTCTGGCAGCACGTGTTAGAGACCTTCAAGGTGGCGAGCTTCGATGGCGCCGATTACGGGCTGCCCAAGCCCGACTACCCGATCAGCGCAGCGCATCCCATCATGAATTCCCACGTTTTGTTCCATATCGGCCACGGCGATATCGTTCCCAAGGGTGATGTCGTGGCCCTAGTGGAAGGTCACGCACAGTTCGCCGATCGATCCCGGGAGCAGGTGGACATGGTCATCTATGCCACTGGCTATAGCCGCAACCTTTCGTTCATTGATCCGCAACTCTTACAGTGGCGCGACGGCATTCCCGATCTGTTCCTGCATTGCGCCCCGCGCAACCACGACAACCTGCTATGCATGGGGTTCGTCAATGCTGCGGGCGGCTTGGGCGATGCGGCGAAAATCCAAGGCAACTTCGTCCTGAACTATGCCCGTGCGTTCCTTGCCAAGACCAGGGGGCTGGAGGAATTTAACGAGGCCAAGTGCAGCCAGCAGGTGGACCTTGGTCAGGAACATTTCATCAAGTCGCGGCGACACCTGTGGGAGGCCGACCTGTGGAAGTACCTGGCCCAGATCAGGACGTACAGCAACATGCTCAAGAACGTTTGAACCTACAGGAGGTGCTTATGAGTTCAGATAACCAGCAGAGCTCAGGACAAACCACGCAACGACCGTCTTGGCACGATGCATTTGAGGCCGACGTGCTGCGGCTAGTGGGCGACGCGCTCAAGCTGCGTAACTCGGAGTTGACATTGGACTCCGATATGTCGGATTACGTTGATGGCTCAATCCATGTTGTGGCTATTGTAAATAACCTTTCTAGGTTTTATGGGCTTTCCATTCCACCGGCTATTTATTTTGAGGCGGATGGACTTCGTGATTTATGCCTTATCTTGCGGGAGCGTCACTTGAATGAACTTGTGGGGTTTTATAGAGAAACCATGAGTGGGGCTTCAGGTTTGGGCTAATTTTCTTGAAACTGTTTCGGAGGTTGATGTCATGCGCTGCGTGGCCCATTGTCTAAATTGAGTGATATATGATGATAAAAAATTCATTGGAAATAAAAGGCTCGCTTGACCTGCTTCCGCCAGAGCCTATTGCCGTAATCGGCATGGCGGGTTTTTTTCCCGGGGCAAGTAACCTTCTTCAATACTGGGATAATTTACTCGAAGGCAGAGATTGTATTGTTGAGGTTCCGCCAGAACGTTGGTCGTTGGACGGCTTTTTCACGCCTCATCAGTTTAGGGGGGCGACGGGGGCGACAAGTTATTGTAAATGGGGCGGGTTTCTTGATGCCGAGCAGACAAAAGAGCTGTTGGCTGCTGAATTTAATTGCGATGTAAAGGATAGGCAGAGCAAACTAATTTTACGAACGATCGGCGCGGCATTGCAGTCGCTGGAAAAAAGTTCATCGTCATCGTCTGAAGACTATCGGAAAACTACAGGGGTGTACGTGGGCGCGATTCCTTTTGTCGAGGACGCGAACATTGGAGCCTTTGAGATCGTAGGGAATGGGCAACTCGCTGGTGCGATTTCTAGAGCCCACGGTTTGTCTGGGCCTAGCATAGTGCTAGATCTGCATAGTGCCTCTGCGATCAGTGCTCTGCATCTGGCTTGCGCTGGGCTGCGTGCAGGTGATTGCGAGACTGCAATAGCCGCGGCAGGCATGATGCTCAACAAGGACCATTTTGTCTTTGGAAGCCAAGCAGGAATATTGGCTAATGATCCAACTTATCGAAGTTATGCTCAGGAAAGAAGTGGAATTATATTAGGAGAAGGGGCCGGAGCGGTTGTCTTGAGGCCGCTGTCCAAAGCTGTGGCAAATCAAGATCCAATACTGGCAGTCATTCGTACGACCAATCATGGTTTTATCGGTAATCATAATGTGAATAGCAGTGATGACCTGCTCATCTCCCTAGACTTTGAGAAAGTAACTAGTTTGGTTGAAGGGGCCATCATGCGTGCACGCGTGGATCCCCAGTCTATTAGTTACTTGGATTGCGCTGCTCCAGGCCTTCCAATTGGTGATGTGCTTGAACTTGAGGCCACCCTAAAAGCATTCTCCAACTTGACGTCGGCTAAGAATTTTTGTGCGGTCGGCTCCGTCAAGCCAAATATCGGCCATCTCGCTGCTGCATCCGGAATATCCCAATTGATCAAGGTAATACTGCAGATAAAAAACAAGAAAATATCACCTATGATAAAAGCACTTCCTATTGATCGTGAGATAAACCTTGAAGATTCAGCCTTTTATCTAAAGCATGAACTCGCTGAATGGAAACGTCCGGTGAGGCTTGTGGGAGGAGTTGAGTACGAACACCCCCGAAGAGCCTTAGTCAATTCTTTCGGGTATGGGGGGTTTTTTGCGTGCGCGATTGTTGAGGAGTACTTGGAGGAGAGCAGGGGTTAACTTAGCGTCATGGATGTTTTGCGCTTGATCTGTGGAAGTGGTTTTGGAAGTTCCGCTATTGAGGTGCGTGCAAGTAAATAACGGGAGTTGGTTTTTCTTCGTGTGACGTTCTTTGTTCGAAGTCTTGAGCGTTTGTATGCAGAGTAAAACCGTAGTGAGGGTTACTATGATCGAAACCGGATACCACACCCTGCGTGTGCGCCACGAGGACAACATCTGCTTCGTGCAGCTGTATCGGCCCGAGGCCAACAACACCATCGACGATCGCCTGGTCGCCGAGCTGGCCGATCTGCTGGAACG
>NZ_JACKZK010000054.1:0-4875 GCF_014230245.1 Pseudomonas sp. MSSRFD41
ACGCAATACCGGGGGGTTTACCCGGATGGACAACGATCTGTATGAAGCGTTGATTGCAGCAGACCTTTCGGCGAGAGAGCTGCGGGTAGCACTTGCTGTCCATCGCTTGACTGCTGGATACAACCAGGAAGCCGTGAAGGTAGCGGCCCTTTACATCGCCAAGATGATGTATCAGGACGATGAGAAGGCCAATGCAGAGCGTGCAAACGTGTCTCGGGCAATCAACTCCCTGATCCGTCAGCGTGTTCTTTTTCGCAATGGAGGTAGCCGAGATCCAATCACGTTCTTACCTGTTTCTGAGTGGAAAATCGACCATAAATCCACCGTGTCGAAATCTACACAGTGTGTAGAAAAGACGCTTGCCACTGTGTCGAAAATTACACACATAAAAGACATAAATACAAATCTTACTGCTAACGCAGTTGTCGCCGCTGACGCTTCGACCGGTAAAGTTTTGGAATCTGGAGCGGAAGAGCGGGGAGCCTCAGAACCTGATCAACCAGATGAGCCCAAAGCTGATCGCATCCCGTACAGCCGCATTGCTGAAATCTACAACTCCGTGTGCGGTGAAACCCTTCCGAAGTGCTTGAAGCTCAACGACAAGCGCAAGCGCCTGATCAAGGGCTGCTGGAATCTGGAAATCAATGGCATCCACCCGTTCCGCAGGGGGGATTTCTGGACTGCGTACTTCACCGATTGCCTGAACAACAAGCACTGGACTGGTGACAACGACCGTGGCTGGACAGCCGATCTTGAGTTTCTTACCCGCCAGGACAAAGTCCTAAAGGTCCTGGAGGCTCAGCAATGATCAACACTCGACCTCTCGTTGCCGAAGAAGCCGAATTCGGCGTTGTAGGCGCCCTGATGCACGACCCAAATTTGATTGAGTCTATCGGTGCCCAGGTTTCCCCTCACCATTTCTACGATCCTGATGCAGCTGAACTGTACGGCATGATTCTTGGTGCTCGCTCTGCAGGGCGTCCAATCGATCCTGTTTCCCTGTCTGATATTCGCTTTGAGCTCAAAAGCGGCGAGCTAACCATTCCTCGAGCCTCTGAGATCATGCTCTCTGTTCCTTCCGTGGCAAACGTGAAGGAGTATGCGCGCATCGTCGTAGAGCGCTTCAAAGCACGCCAGATTAGCGAGATGGGGCAGTCGATCATCGATATGGCGTATCAAGCGCGACCAATCGCAGGGATCATCGCAGATGTCCAGCAGGCCGCTCTATCTCTGAATAGCGATGACGATGAGCCAGACGTGATCACCTTGTCGGAAGCGCTTGGCCCAGTTATCGATGAAATGGATGAACGCTTCAATGGTAAGGGTATCAATGGACTTTCTACGGGGCTTGCTGACCTCGACAACCTCGTCCAAGGTTTGCGTGGATCGCATGTAGTCATCATTGCTGGTCGACCTGGCACTGGCAAAACTACCCTGGGCCTAGGAATTGCCGAGCATCTGACTATCCGCAATGGGAAGTCAGCGCTGGTTTTCTCGCTAGAGATGTCTGGCAAGGAGCTTTCTAAGCGCAGCTTGGCTTCTTCATCCACCGTAACCCTTAGCAACATCGACACTGGTAAGGCGATGGGAGATGGGGAGCAAATACAGAAAATCACATGCGCTGTAAGCAAGATGCGCGATGCCGATCTACGGATCTGCCAGAAGGGCGGATTACCCTTGAGTCGTATCCGCAATATCGCCAGATTCCAGCATAAAGCTAAGCCTGTTGATTTGGTTGTGATCGATTACATCGGCCTGATCGCTCCAGAAGCTGGAAGCCGACAGCAGAACCGAAACCTTGAGCTCGGCGCAATCAGCCGCGGTATCAAGGCTATGGCAAAGGAACTGAATGTCCCTGTCATTGTTCTTGCTCAGCTCAACCGCAGCATCGAGACGCGCACTACCAAGAAGCCACAAATGTCCGACCTGCGCGACTCAGGCGAGATTGAGCAGGACGCTGACATCATCATGATCGCCCATCGCGATGCTGATTCTGAACTCGGCAAAAGCGGGGTTACAGAAATTGATGTTGTGAAACACCGCCATTCCTCAACAGGGCATTGCCTTCTGCAACACCAGGGGGAATTCGCCCGCTTTGCCAACTACGCCGGAACACGCGAACAACAGCAGGCTGCAGCTCAGCCGACGCGTCGTTCCTCTCGTTCCATGCTCGACGACTTCAAGCCAGGGGGTTCCTTCTGATGCTTACCAATGCAGATTTGAAAGGCCTTCTTGAGGCAGAAATTTCTCTTCGTCTGAACACTGACGGTACCCGTGAAGAAATGCAGGCCTGGGTCGATTCGGTAAGCGCGCTTCGCAAGGCTGTGCCCGATTGGTCCAAGACCATGTTGGGGCTGATCAATGATCTGGAATGCGCCGGGCAGCCGGCCGGGAAGAAGCACTGATGGACACCAACAAGATGCGCGAGCAGTTCGAGGAATGGCTCAAGGAAGTTTGGCCGAAGGCTTTAACCATCAAGTACAACAGCGGCGATTACCGAAGTGAAACTGTCCAGCAGTCTTGGGTGTCCTGGCAGGCCTCCCGCGAGGCCGTGGTGGTTGAGCTTCCTCCAAAGATCAGTGCGCACAACAAAACAGCTAACGGATACGTGCGACCAGAGGCAGAACACTATGACGAAGCCATTGACGACTGCCGTGAAGCCATCGAGGCCCAGGGCCTGAGGGTGAAGCCATGAGCCGATATCCATACACAGAGGCCTACGACGCCCTGCGCGCTCTCACCGAATGGAAGCCAGGCCAAGGGGTTACCTTCAGCCGCTCTGAGGCTGCCCAGGTGTGTCAGTACATCGCTGATGCGCTCGGCATGGACAAAGAAGAACTGGTCAAGAGGATTGCCGATTATCGAGCGCTGGAGGCTGGGATATGAGCGTATGTCCGAAATGTTTAGGCCAAGAAATAGTGGTTGCTTTCGTACCAGCCAACGCACTGATCAACCATTCCGGCCGCACCAAGATCGAAACAGAATTCGTAACCTCCAGCCAATACGAGTTTTTCTGGCAGCACAAAGCGGCAAAGGATCATCTGAAAAAGCACTGCAGAACTTGCCAATTTTCATGGCGCCAAGCCACTGCTGACGAGGTGAAGCCATGACCATCGACAAAGAGAAGCTGAAGGCGTTGGCTGAGCGCGCCATTGCCAACAACCATCCTGGTGGCGGCGGCAACCCTTTCCCTGCTCTTGCCGTTCGCGCAGCCGATGTCCTGACCCTGCTCGCGGAGATCGAGCGGCTGGAAGTCGACAACGGCAGCATGCGCGGCAGCACCAAGCGCATGGGCGAGGACGCATCCAGGGCGCAGAAGCAGGCCCGCAAGTCGCAGCGTGAAATAGACCACCTCAAGGCCGAGATAGAACATCTGACCGAATCTCGTGATGAAGCTCGCGAACTTCGCGACAAAATTGGTGATCGCTATGACGAAGCCATGGCCGAACTCGCCGGCCTTCGCACCGGCTTCGATGCTCAGAACGAGATAATCGCGCAGCTCAAAGCAGAGAGAGAGGCGCTGCGCTCAACCTGCGCCCGGGCCCAAGCCTGCATGGATCGCTGGGCCGGTGGACATGCGTTCGATGCTGATGGCCCTGGCGGCCGTATTCGTGACGAACTCTACGATGCATACAGGCCAGATGCGCGGGAAGGAATTGCGAAGCTTCACGAATTCATCGACGCAGCCATGAGCAAGGGAGAGCAGTCATGACCGACAAGATCAGCGTGAACAGCTCCTCAAAGCTCGCTGAGGCCATCAACGCCCTGACAGCCATGTACCGCCAAAGCAAGTTCGTGGTGGTCTCGATGCGCCCGGGCAAGGACCGCACATTGGACCAGAACGCCCTGTGGTTCGCCCTGTACCAGCGCATCGCCCAAATGACTCCGATCGGGGATGTTGAAGACGCTCGTCGGTACTGCAAATTGCACTTCGGCGTTCCGATCATGCGCAGCTCAGACGCCGACTTCCGCGACGGCTGGAACCGGATGTTCCTGCACCTGCAGTACGAACAGAAGCTTGAACTCATGGGCCCGTGCTCGATCTTCGGCCCGGACGGATTCCCGGTGACTCGGCTATTCAACCGTGCCCAGGGTATCGCTTACACAGACCGTATTGTGTCTGAGTTCTCGAGCAAGGGCGTCGTGTTCACTGATCTGCTTGGGGAGCAAGCAGCATGAGCCTCACTGCCAAGATACCCAAGCCCAAGACCTGCAAGAACCCAGCATGCGGGGCCTCATTCGTCCCGCAGCGCTTTGCTCAGTCCGTATGCAGCCCGAAGTGTGGCCTAGCCATCAAGGATGTAAACCAGGAAAAGGCGCGCAAGTCGCTGGCCGAAGTAGGGCGCAAGGAGCTGAGAGCTGCCAAGGAGCGTGTTAAGCCACGGTCGCAATACATGCGTGAGGCCCAGGCAGCGTTTAACGCCTGGGTGCGCGAGAGAGACGCCAAGCTTCCTTGCATCAGCTGCGGTCGCCACCATCAGGGCAAGTACGACGCCGGCCATTACCGTACAGTTGGAAGCAACCCCGCGCTGCGCTTCGAACCCCTCAACTGCCACAAGCAATGCGTCCCATGCAACCAGCATAAGTCCGGCGACATCGTGAACTACCGAATCAATCTCGTTCAGCGGATCGGCGTCGAGGCGGTCGAGTGGCTAGAGGGTCCGCATGAGCCGAAGAAATACACGATCGAAGATCTCAAGGCGATCACCGCCGAGTACCGGGCAAAGACAAGAGAACTCAAGAGGGCAGCAGCATGACTGAAAACGGATGCGGCAAGCGCTGCCCAGACTGCGGCGAACCAATGACCAATCTTCCAAGCCTGAACATGCGCCAGTGCGCCACCGGCTGCAAAGAACGCTTCGACTGGCATCTAGA
>NZ_JACKZK010000055.1:0-3898 GCF_014230245.1 Pseudomonas sp. MSSRFD41
CTTCGACGTCTCGGTGTGGGAGTTCTTCTGGCCACTGATGACGGGCGCGCGGCTGGTGGTGGCGGCGCCGGGGGATCATCGCGATCCGGCCCGCTTGGTCAGCCTGATCAACAGTGAGCAGGTCACGACCCTGCACTTCGTGCCGTCGATGCTGCAGGCCTTCCTGCAGGATCGTGATGTGGGTTCGTGCACCAGCCTGCAACGCATCGTGTGCAGCGGCGAGGCGTTGCCGGTGGATGCCCAGCAGCAAGTGTTCGCCAAGCTACCCCGGGCCGGGTTGTACAACCTGTATGGCCCGACCGAGGCCGCGATCGACGTGACCCACTGGACCTGCGTCGATGAAGGCCGCGATGGCGTGCCGATCGGCCGGCCGATCGCCAACCTGGGCTGCTACATCCTGGACAGCAACTTCGAGCCGGTGCCGGTGGGTGTGCTGGGCGAGCTGTACCTGGGTGGCGTGGGCCTGGCCCGTGGTTACCACCGTCGCCCGGCCTTGAGCGCCGAACGCTTCGTGGCCCATCCGTTCGTGGCCGGCGAGCGCCTGTACCGTACCGGCGACCTGGCGCGTTATCGCGAAGACGGGGTGATCGAATACGCCGGGCGTATCGACCATCAGGTCAAGCTGCGGGGCCTGCGCATCGAATTGGGCGAGATCGAGGCGCGACTGCTGGAGCACGGGCGGGTACGCGAGGCCGCGGTACTGGCGGTGGATAACCAGCACCTGGTGGGTTACCTGGTGCTGGAAGGCGCGGGCGAAGACTGGCGCGAAGCGCTGAGCGCCCACCTGGCCGCGCACCTGCCGGACTACATGGTGCCGGCGCAGTGGGTGGTGCTGGAACAGATGCCGCTGAGCCCCAACGGCAAGCTGGACCGCAAGGCTTTGCCCAAGCCGGACAAGGCGCAGTCCGCCCAAGCCTATGAGGCTCCACAAAGTCTTTTGGAGCAGCAGATCGCCGCGATCTGGGCCGAGGTGCTGGGTATCGAGCAGGTGGGCCTGAACGATAACTTCTTCGAGCGTGGTGGCGATTCGATCATCTCGATCCAGGTAGTCAGCCGGGCCCGGGCGGCCGGGATCCACTTCACCCCCAAGGCGCTGTTCCAACACCAGACTGTGCGTAGCCTGGCGCGGGTGGCCCAGTTGCAGGCCGTGCAGGTGATCGACCAGGGGCCGGTGCAGGGCGAGACACCATTGCTGCCTTTCCAGCAGCTGTTTTTCGCCATGGACCTGCCGGATCGGCATCACTGGAACCAGTCCTTGCTGTTGACGCCGCGCCAACCGGTGCGCGCGGACCTGCTGGAAGCGGCACTCCAGGCGCTGGTGGTGCATCACGATGTGCTGCGCCTGAGCTTCAACCCGCAGGCCGACGGCTGGGAGGCCCGGCATGACGCTGTGGCCACGACCTTGCTCTGGCAGGCCCGCCTGGAGACTGCCGATGAGCTGCAAGAGCTGTGCGAACGCGCCCAGCGCAGCCTCGATCTGCAACAGGGCCGGTTGTTGCGGGCGGTGCTGGCTGAGTTGCCCGATGGCAGCCAGCGTCTGTTGCTGGTCATGCACCACCTGGTGGTGGATGGCGTTTCCTGGCGGATCTTCCTTGAAGATTTGCAGAACCTTTATCAGCAGTCGGTCGAGGGGCGACAGCAGCGGTTGCCGGCCAAGACGTCGGCGTTCAAGACCTGGGCCGAGCGCCTGCAAGCCCATGCCCGCAGCGCCGCGATGCACCAGGAACAAGACTACTGGCAACAACAGTTGCAGGGCGTGAGCGCCGAATTGCCGTGCCGCGATCCCCAGGGCGCTCGTCCGGGACGCCTGGCCCGGACCCTGGTCAGCCAGCTCGATGCGCAGCGTACCCGGCAACTGCTGCAGCAGGCGCCCACGGCCTATCGGACGCAGATCAACGACTTGCTGCTGACGGCCCTGGCCCGGGTGATCTGCCGCTGGACCGGCCATGCCTCCAGCCTGGTCCAGCTCGAGGGCCACGGCCGCGAAGAGCTGTTCGATGACCTGGACCTGACACGCACCCTGGGCTGGTTCACCAGCCTGTTCCCGGTGCGCCTGACCCCGGCCGCCGACCTGGCGGGCTCGATCAAGCAGGTCAAGGAGCAGCTGCGCGCCGTGCCGAACAAGGGCCTGGGTTTCGGTGCCTTGCGCTACCTCGGGGACGAGCAGACCCGCCAGGCCTTCAGCCTGTTGCCGGTGCCGCGCATTACCTTCAACTACCTGGGGCAGGTCGATGGCAGCTTCGACCAGCCAGACGGCCTCTTCACCCCGGCGGCGGAAAGCACCGGCGCCGAGCAGAGCCCCGAGGCCGCGCTGGGTAACTGGCTGACCCTCAACGGCCAGGTATATGGCGGCGAGTTGCACATGAGCTGGACCTTCAGCCCGCTGATATTCGATGAAGCGGTGATCGAACAGTTGAGCCAGGACTATGCCCGCGAACTGGCGGCCCTGGTGGAGCACTGCTGCACCCCGGGCAACGCTGGCGTCACCGCTTCGGACTTCCCCCTGGCCAGGCTGACCCAGCCCCAGCTCGAGTCCCTGCCCCTGGTGGCCAGCGACATCGAGGACATCTATGCCTTGTCGCCGATGCAGCAGGGCATGTTGTTCCATACCCTGTATGAACAGACGGCGGGCGATTACATCAACCAGATCCGGGTCACGGTCGACAACCTGGATGTGAGCCGTTTCCGGCAGGCCTGGCAGGCCACGGTGCAGGCCCAGGAAGTGCTGCGCAGCGGCTACTTCTGGCAAGGCCAGCTGGAGTGGCCGTGCCAGGTGGTCTATCGCCAGGCCAGCCTGCCGATCGAAGAACTCGACTGGCGCGCCATGCCCGAACTCGAACAAGAGCTGCAGAACCTGCAGCAAGCCCAGCGCCGCCAGGGTTTCGACCTGGCCCGGGCGCCCCTGGTTCGAGTATTGCTGGTGCGTACGGGCGAGCAGCGCCATGAGCTGATCTACACCAACCATCACATCCTCATGGACGGTTGGAGCAATTCGCGGTTGTTTGGTGAAGTATTGCAACGCTATGCCGGCGTAGCGGTGCCGGAGGCCAGTGGCCGCTATCGCGACTACATCGGCTGGTTGCAACAACGGGATGCCAAGGCGACCGAGGCCTTCTGGCGCGAGCAGTTGAGCCAGTTGCCGGCACCGACGCGCTTGGGCAGCAACCTGCCCTTGGCTGCACAGGGCCATGGCGAGTACCGCTGGGCCCTGGATGCCGAGCTGACCGGACGCCTGGAGGCTTTCGCCCGCAGCCAGAAAGTCACCCTCAACACCTTGATCCAGGCGGCCTGGCTGATCCTGCTGCAACGCCATAGCGGGCAGTCGGTGGTGACCTTCGGCGCCACCGTGGCCGGTCGCCCGGCTGAACTGGCCGGGATCGAGCAGCAAATCGGTTTGTTCATCAATACCTTGCCAGTGATTTGCGCCGTCGATGCCCAGCGTTCGGTGGCGCAGTGGCTGCAGGATGTGCAGGAGCGCAACCTGGCCCTGCGCGAACATGAACACACCGCGTTGTATGACATCCAGCGCTGGGCCAGCCAGGGTGGCGAAGCACTGTTCGACAACATCCTGGTGTTCGAGAACTACCCGGTATCCAAGGCGCTGGAGCAGGGCGGCAGCGGTATCGGCTTTGGTGTGCCCCAGGCGCACGAGCAGACCAGCTATCCCTTGACCCTGCTGGTGGACCTTGGCGCGACGCTGTCATTGCAATTCAGCTTCGCCCGGGCCAGTTTCACCGCGCAAAGCGTGGAGGCCTACGGTCGGCACCTGACCAACCTGCTGCTGGGCATGCTGGCCGACAGCACCCGGAGCCTGGGTGAACTGCCGATGCTCGACCTTGCCGAGCGGCGCCAGGTGCTGGAGCAATGGAACGCCACCGAGCGCGACTACCCGCTGCAA
>NZ_JACKZK010000056.1:0-3896 GCF_014230245.1 Pseudomonas sp. MSSRFD41
TGTATTCGGCCTACAGCCTGGGCGAGGAGGCGCAACTGCCGGCCTTGCCGATCCAGTACGCCGACTATGCCGCCTGGCAGCGCGACTGGATGGAGGCCGGGGAAAAGACTCGCCAGTTGGACTACTGGCGTGGGCTGCTGGGTGGTGAACAACCCGTGTTGGAACTGCCCACCGATCATCAGCGTCCGGCGGTACAGAGCCATCGTGGCGCGCGGCTGGAGCTGGCGCTGGATACTCGTTTGGTCTGCAGCTTGCGAGCCTTGGCCCAGCGCGAAGGCGTAACGATGTTCATGCTGTTGCTGGCCTCGTTCCAGACGTTGTTGCACCGCTACAGCGGCCAGCAGGACATCCGTGTCGGGGTGCCGATCGCCAACCGTAACCGGGTAGAGACCGAGCGCCTGATCGGTTTCTTCGTCAACACCCAGGTGCTCAAGGCCGATATCGATGGGCAGATGACCGTCGACCAGTTGCTGGCGCAGGTCAAGCAGCGGGCCCTGGAGGCCCAGGCCCACCAGGACCTGCCGTTCGAGCAACTGGTGGAGGCGCTGCAGCCGGAGCGCAGCCTGAGCCTCAACCCGCTGTTCCAGGTGATGTTCAACCACCAGGCCCAGGCGCGCCTGGCCAGTGCCAGGCGCCAGGCGTCCGGGCTGCGCTTGGAAGCACTGGAATGGGATAGCCAGACCGCGCACTTCGACCTGGACCTGGACATCAATGAGGCAGCCGATGACATCTGGGCATCGTTTGGCTACGCCACCGACCTGTTCGAAGCCTCGACGATCGAGCGCATGGCCCGCCACTGGCAGAACCTGCTGCAGGCGATGGTCGCCGACCAGCAACAAGCCATCGGCCAGTTGAACCTGCTGGACGAAGCGGAGCAGCGGCAGATCATCCAGCTCTGGGATCGGACCGATTCGGGCTTCCCGGCCACGCGCTTGGTGCATGAGCTGGTGGCCGACCGTGCCCGGGAAACCCCCGAGGCGGTGGCGGTGATCTTCGGTGAGCAACAGCTGACCTACGGCGAGCTGGAGCGCAGCGCCAACCGCCTGGCCCGGGCCTTGATCGCCCGTGGCGTGGGCCCGGAAGTGCGGGTGGCGATCGCCATGCCGCGCAGCGCGGAGATCATGGTGGCGTTCCTGGCGGTGCTGAAATCCGGTGGCGTGTACGTGCCGCTGGACGTGGAATACCCCGAGGACCGGCTGCTGTACATGATGCAGGACAGCCGCGCCCGGCTGCTGCTGACCCACTCGGCAGTGCAACAGCGCCTACCGGTGCCAGAAGGCCTGGAGAGCCTGGCGGTGGACCGTACCGAGCAGTGGAGTGGCGCCGACGACAGCGCCCCGCACGTGACGCTGGACGGCGACAACCTGGCGTATGTGATCTACACCTCCGGCTCCACCGGCCTGCCCAAGGGCGTGGCGGTGGCCCACGGGCCGTTGGTGGCGCACATCATCGCCACCGGCGAGCGCTACGAAATGACCGCGGCCGATTGCGAACTGCACTTCATGTCGTTCGCCTTCGACGGCTCCCATGAAGGCTGGATGCACCCGCTGATCAACGGTGCCCGGGTACTGATCCGCGACGACAACCTGTGGCTGCCGGAGCAGACCTACGCCCAGATGCATCGCCACGGCGTGACCGTGGGGGTGTTCCCACCGGTGTACCTGCAACAGCTGGCCGAACACGCCGAGCGCGACGGCAACCCACCGGCGGTGCGGGTGTACTGCTTCGGTGGTGATGCGGTGGCCCAGGCCAGCTACGACCTGGCCTGGCGGGCACTGCGTCCGACCTACCTGTTCAACGGCTATGGCCCCACCGAAACCGTGGTCACGCCGCTACTGTGGAAGGCGAGCAAGGACGATCCATGCGGCGCGGCCTACGCCCCGATCGGCACGCTGCTGGGCAACCGCAGCGGTTATGTGCTGGACGCCGAGCTGAACCTGCAACCGATCGGCGTGGCCGGTGAGTTGTACCTGGGCGGCGAGGGCGTGGCCCGGGGTTACCTGGAGCGTCCGGCACTGACGGCCGAACGCTTCGTGCCCGATCCGTTCGGCGCGCCGGGCAGCCGGGTGTACCGCAGTGGCGACCTGACCCGTGGCCGCCCCGATGGGGTGGTGGACTACCTGGGTCGGGTCGACCATCAGGTGAAGATTCGTGGCTTCCGTATCGAGCTGGGCGAGATCGAGGCGCGCCTGCGTGAGCAGGAGGCCGTGCGGGAGGCGGTGGTGGTGGCCCAGGACGGGCCGACCGGCAAGCAACTGGTGGGTTACTTGGTGATGTTCGATCCAGCCCTGGTCGACGATGCCAATGCCCAGGCCAGTGCCCGGGACGCCGTGCGCCGTGCCCTCAAGGCGCGCATGCCGGACTACATGGTGCCCACCCACCTGATGTTCCTGGCGCAGATGCCCTTGACCCCCAACGGCAAGCTGGACCGCAAGGGCCTGCCACAACCGGACGCCAGCCAGATGCAGCAAGCCTATGTGGCTCCGCAGAGTGAACTGGAAGGGAAAATCGCGGCGATCTGGGCGGAGGTTCTGCGCCTGCCGCGGGTAGGGCTCAACGACAACTTCTTCGAAGTGGGCGGCCATTCCCTGCTGGCGATCCAGATCACCTCCAGGGTCCTGGCCGAGCTGGGCCTGGAAGTACCACTGGTGGAAGTGTTCCAGACCGAATCCTTGCGGGCCTATGTCGAGGCCGCCAGCGCTTGTCGCGCTGGCAGTGCGGCTGATTTTGATGATCTTCGTGAATTCTTGAGCGAACTAGAGGCGATTTGAACCATGCTTTCCAACCCAAACATCGATCTGGTATCGCGCTTTCTTCGACTGCCTCTGGAGCAGCGCAAGCAGTTCTACCAGCGCCTGCAAAGCCGTGGCATGAGCTTCGCCCAACTGCCCATCGCCTCCGTTCGCGAAAGCAACGACAACCTGCCGCTGTCCTATGCCCAGGAGCGCCAGTGGTTTCTCTGGCAGTTGGAGCCCGACAGTGCCGCCTATCATGTGCCCGGCGCATTGCGCCTGAGCGGACGCCTGGACATCGCGGCCTTGCAGCGCAGCTTCGATAGCCTGGTCGCGCGTCACGAAAGCCTGCGCACCCGCCTGCACCTGCAAGACGATCGCATGACCCAGCAGGTGCTGGCCCAGGCTTCGATCGAGATCATCCTGGAGCCGATCGACGAAGCCCGCCTCAAGGAACGGGTAGAGGAGGAAATGGCCCGGCCTTTCGACCTGCTGCAAGGCCCATTGCTGCGGGCCAGTCTGCTGCGCCTGGGTGAAGAAGAGCACGTGCTGGTGCTGGTGCAGCACCACATCGTGTCCGATGGCTGGTCGATGCAGGTCATGGTCCAGGAACTGATGCAGTTGTACGCCGCCTACAGCCAGGGGCAGGAGTGCGCGTTGCCGGCCCTGGCGATCCAGTATGCCGATTACGCCCTGTGGCAACGCAGCTGGATGGAGTCAGGGGAGAAGGCGCGGCAGCTGGAGTACTGGCTGGCGCTGCTCGGCGGTGTCCAGCCGGTGCTGGAGTTGCCATTCGATCATCCTCGCCCGGCACAACAGAGCTACCGTGGCGCACGCCTGGATGTGGCCCTGGAACAAGGGCTGGTAGCGGCACTCAAGGGGTTGGCCCAGCGTGAAGGCGTGACCCTGTTCATGGTTCTGCTGGCCTCGTTCCAGGCCTTGTTGCATCGCCACAGCGGCCAGCAGGACATCCGCGTCGGGGTGCCGATCGCCAACCGCAACCGGGTGGAAGTCGAGCGCCTGATCGGTTTCTTCGTCAATACCCAGGTGCTCAAGGCCGATATCGACGGGCAGCTGACGTTTGCGCAGCTCCTGCAGCAGGCCAAGCGCCGCGCGCTGGAAGCCCAGGCCCATCAGGACCTGCCGTTCGAGCAGTTGGTCGAG
>NZ_JACKZK010000057.1:0-2565 GCF_014230245.1 Pseudomonas sp. MSSRFD41
CTGCAGGAACAGGAACATCACCAGGAACACCAGGACCATGGCTTCGAGCAGGGTGTGGATCACCTTCTCGATGGCCACGTCGACGAAACGCGAGGTGTCGTAGGGGACGGAGTACTGCATATCGCTGGGGAAGAACTGCGACAGTTCGGCCAGGCGCGCCTTGACCAGCGTCGCAGTCTCGATGGCGTTAGCGCCCGGAGACAGCTTAATTGCACCACCTACGCCGGGCGTGCCGTTCAGGCGCGAGGAAATGTTGTAGCTTTCCTGGCCCACTTCCAGGCGGGCGACATCGGCCAGCTTGACGCTGGAACCATCGGGATTGGAGCGCAGGACGACCTGGCCGAACTCCTCGGGGTTGTCCAGGGCTCCCTTGACCGCCAGGGTTGCGGTCAGCTCCTGCTCACTGGTACCGGGCGCGCTGCCGAAGGCGCCGGCCGGAACCTGCACGTTCTGTCCGCGGATGGCGTTGCTCACGTCCTCGATGGACAGGCCGTAACCCACCAGTTTCTGCGGATCGATCCAGACCCGCATCGCCGCTTCGGAAGAGAAGAACTGCAGCTTGCCGACGCCGGGCAAGCGGCGTAGTTCGTTGTTGATGTTACGCGCGGCGTAGTCGCCAAGAACGGTAGTGTCGTTGCGCTTCGCGTCTTCCTTATAGTTCAGAACATAAATTAACAGGAAGCCGGCGCTGGTCTGCTCGACCTGCAAGCCCTGGGTGAGCACGGCCTGAGGCATGCGCGCCTCGGCCTTCTTCAGGCGGTTCTGCACGTCGACCTGGGCCAGGTCCGGATCGGTGCCCGGCTGGAAGGTCACGACGATCTCGGCAGTACCGTTGGAATTGTTGGTTGATTCGAAGTACAGCAGGTTCTTGGCACCGTTGAGCGACTCTTCGAGCACGCTGGTGACCGACTCCACCAATACCTTGGCCGAAGCGCCCGGGTAGGTGGCGGTCACGGTGATTTGCGGTGGCGCAACGTTGGGGTACTGCGCCACCGGCAGCTTGGAAATGATCAGCAGGCCGGCCAGGGAGATGAACAGAGCCACCACCCAGGCGAAGCTCGGGCGCTTGATGAAAAAATCGGACATCAAAAAATCCTCGTGTCGTAACCGGGCTTATTGTTTCTGCTCGGTTTCCTGAGCCTGCTTGGCAGTGACCTTGACGCCCGGCTGCACGGCGGCCAGGCCACCGACGATGACCTGGTCACCGGCCTTGAGGCCTTCGGTGATCTGCCAGCGCGAACCCTGCATGGCACCGGTGGTGACCGCGCGGGCCTCGGCACGCTCGTCGGCGCCGACCACCATTACGTGGGAGCTGCCGTCGTTGCCCCGCTTGACCGCACGCTGCGGAACGAGGATGGCCTGGTGGTCAGTGCCTTGCGGAGTCTTCACCCGCACGTACATGCCCGGCAGCAACACACCGTCGGGGTTGGGGAACTTGCCGCGCAGGGTGATCTGGCCGGTGCCCGGGTCGACCGCCACGTCGGTAAACTGCAGCGCCCCCTGGCGCTCGTAGGGGGTGCCCTCGACCCGCAGGGTCAGGGCCTTGCTGTCTCCCGCGGCCAGGCTGCCGGTCTTCAGCGCCTCACGCAGGCGCAGGGCATCGGCGGCGGTCTGGGTGAAGTCGGCGTAGATCGGATCCAGTTGCTGGATGCGCGCCATCAGAGTCGCTTCGCCCTGGCCAACCAGGGCGCCTTCGGTGACCAGCGCACGCCCTACCCGGCCGGAGATCGGCGCGGTGACCGAGGCGTACCCCAGGTTCAGGCGCGCGGTTTCCAGGTCGGCCTGGGCCGAACGGGTCAATGCCTGGGCGCTGTGCAGGTCGGCACTGGCCTTGTCGTAGTCCTGCTGGCTGACCGCTTCGATCTTTACCAGCGGCTCATAGCGCTTGACCCGCGCCAGGGCCTCCTTCATCCCGGCCTGGGCCCGGGCCAGGTCGCCCTCGGCCCGGGACACCGCAGCCTTGAGCGGCGCGGGATCGATCTGGAACAACAGATCGCCGGCCTTGACGTCGGCCCCTTCCTCGAAGCGCTTCTTCAGCACGATACCCGCCACCCGTGCCCGCACCTCGGCCACGCGTACCGGTTCGATCCGGCCTGGCAGTTCCGACGTCAGCGCCAGGGTTTCCGGCTTCACCGCGAATACCTCCACAGGAAGCACCATCTCCGCGGCGCTCTGCTGCTCGCCCGAGGGACCACACCCTGCCAACGCAATGACAACCGCCAATGCACTGACCCTTCCTATTGCACGCAAATCGACCATGGAACACCTGAGTATTGATTGAGGATGGCCAAAATGATACTTTTAAACGCGAATTGAATCAAATATGTCTCATGAGAGATTGTTTTTGACTTTTAGAGACAAAACGGATTCTTTAAGGATCTTAAGTAGATTTCGAAACTCAATTGAGACTTGGTGATGGACTTAACCCCCAATGACACACGACTCATTAAGGCGCTGGCCGTGGCCATCGTTCATCACCCGCGCGCGACACTGAAGGAATTGGCTGAAGCCGCCGGCACCAGCCGAGCCACACTGCAGCGTTTTTGTGGCACGCGTGACCATCTG
>NZ_JACKZK010000058.1:0-2409 GCF_014230245.1 Pseudomonas sp. MSSRFD41
GTGAGCAAGTTCGACGAACTGGGCCTGACCATCTGCGCCGCGTTCGAGCTGGAGTTCTACCTGATCGACCAGGAGAACGTGAACGGCCGTCCACAGCCTCCACGCTCGCCGATCTCCGGCAAGCGCCCGCAGTCGACCCAGGTCTACCTGATCGACGACCTCGACGAATACGTCGACTGCCTGCAGGACATCCTCGAAGGCGCGAAAGAACAGGGCATCCCCGCCGACGCCATCGTCAAGGAAAGCGCCCCGGCCCAGTTCGAAGTCAACCTGCATCACGTGCCCGACCCGATCAAGGCCTGCGACTATGCGGTCTTGCTCAAGCGCCTGGTGAAGAACATCGCCTACGACCATGAGATGGACACCACCTTCATGGCCAAGCCTTACCCGGGCCAGGCGGGCAACGGCCTGCATGTGCACATCTCGATCCTCGACAAGCAGGGCAACAACATCTTCGCCAGCGAAGACCCCGAGACCAACGCGGCCCTGCGCCATGCCATCGGCGGCGTGCTGGAAACCCTGCCGGAACAGATGGCCTTCCTGTGCCCCAACGTCAACTCCTACCGCCGTTTCGGCGCCCAGTTCTACGTGCCGAACTCGCCGACCTGGGGCATCGACAACCGCACCGTGGCCGTGCGCGTGCCCACCGGCTCGGCGGACGCGGTGCGTATCGAGCATCGGGTGGCCGGTGCCGACGCCAACCCCTACCTGCTGATGGCCTCGGTGCTGTCGGGTATCCACCACGGCCTGACCCACCAGATCGAACCCGGCCCGGCCATGGAGGGCAACGCCTACGAGCAGAGCGAGCCGAGCTTGCCGAGCAACCTGCGCGACGCCCTGCGCGTGCTGGACGACAGCGAGGTGATGGCCAGGTACATCGACCCGATGTACATCGACGTGTTCGTGGCTTGCAAGGAAAGCGAGCTGGCGGAGTTCGAGAACTCCATCTCCGACCTGGAATACAACTGGTACCTGCACACGGTCTGACGGCCGTGTGTCTTCGCGCGTTGAGTATTCGCCATGACTAGATCCCGCAGCGATTGGGAGCAGCGCTTCCAATCCCTCACCCTGGAAGGCCGCGCCTTCATCGACGGCCAGTACTGCGCTGCCCAGGGCGGCGCCACTTTCGAATGCCTGAGCCCGGTGGACGGGCGCTTCCTGGCCAATGTCGCCAGTACCGACCAGGCCGATGCCGATCATGCCGTGGCCGTGGCGCGCCAGGCCTTCGCCAGCGGCGTGTGGTCGGGCAAGGCCCCGGCCGAGCGCAAGCGCATCCTGATCCGCTTTGCCGAGCTGATCCTCGAGCACCAGGAAGAACTGGCGCTCCTGGAGACCCTGGACATGGGCAAGCCCATCAGTGATTCCCTGGCCATCGACATCCCGGCCACGGCCAATGCCATCCGCTGGAATGCCGAAGCCATCGACAAGCTCTACGATGAAGTGGCGGCCACGCCCCACGACCAGCTGGGCCTGGTGACCCGCGAGCCTTCGGGGGTGGTGGCGGCCATCGTGCCGTGGAATTTCCCGCTGATCATGGCCAGCTGGAAGTTCGCCCCAGCCCTGGCGGTGGGCAACTCGTTCATCCTCAAGCCTTCGGAAAAGTCGCCGCTGACCGCGATCCGCATCGCCCAGCTGGCCCTGGACGCCGGCATTCCCAAGGGCGTGTTCAACGTCCTGCCGGGCTACGGCCACACCGTGGGCAAGGCCCTGGCCCTGCACATGGACGTGGACGTGCTGGCCTTCACCGGCTCCACCGCGGTGGGCAAGCAACTGCTGCAGTACTCTGGCCAGAGCAACATGAAGCGGGTATGGCTGGAGGCCGGCGGCAAGAGCGCCAACGTGGTGTTCGCCGACGCGCCGGACCTGGGCGAAGCGGCCCGAGCGGCGGCTGCGGCGATCGCCTTCAACCAGGGCGAAGTCTGCACCGCCGGCTCGCGGCTGCTGGTGCAGGCGTCGATCCGCGAGCAGTTCCTGCCGTTGCTGGTGGAGGCGCTCAAGGCCTGGCAGCCCGGGCATGCGCTGGACCCGGCCAGCCGCGTCGGCGCCATGGTCGATGAGCGCCAGCTGGACAACGTGCTGCGCTACATCGGCATCGGCCGGGAGCAGGGCGGGCGACTGTTGGCCGGTGGTGCGCGCACCCTGGAAAGCACCGGCGGCCTGTATGTCGAACCGACCCTCTTCGACGGCGTGACCAACGCCATGACCATCGCCCGCGAGGAGATCTTCGGCCCGGTGCTGGCGGTGATCAGTTTCGATACCGAGGAAGAAGCGCTGGCGATCGCCAACGACAGCATCTTCGGCCTGGCCGCTGCCGTATGGACCCGCGATCTCAGCCGCGCCCATCGCTTCGCCCGGGGCCTGCGCGCCGGCAGCGTCTGGGTCAACCAGTACGACGGCGGCGACATGACC
>NZ_JACKZK010000059.1:0-2185 GCF_014230245.1 Pseudomonas sp. MSSRFD41
TCTGGGCGATCCAGCCCAGGTGCATGATGGCGATGCGCTCGGCCATGGTCATGGCCTCTTCCTGGTCGTGGGTCACCATCACGCAGGTCACGCCTACGCGCTCGATGATCTCCACCAGCTCCAGCTGCATCTGCGAGCGCAGCTTCTTGTCCAGGGCACCCATGGGCTCGTCGAGCAGCAGCAGCTTGGGTCGCTTGGCCAGGGAGCGGGCCAGGGCCACGCGCTGGCGCTGGCCGCCGGAGAGCTGGTGCGGCTTGCGCTTGGCGTACTGGCTCATCTGCACCAGCTTGAGCATCTCCGCCACCCGGGCGTCGATCTCCGCCGAAGGGATCTTGTCCTGCTTGAGGCCGAAGGCGATGTTCTGGGCCACGGTCATGTGCGGGAACAGCGCATAGGACTGGAACATCATGTTGATCGGCCGTTCGTAGGGCGGCATGTCGGTGATGTCCACGCCATCCAGCAGGATGCGTCCCTCGGTGGGTCGCTCGAACCCGGCGAGCATGCGCAGCAGGGTGGACTTACCGGAGCCGGAACCGCCCAGCAGGGCGAAGATCTCGCCTTGGTGGATCTCCAGGGACACATCGTCCACGGCCACGGTTTCATCGAACTTCTTGGTCACGCGGTCGATCTTCACCAGAACCTTCTGCGGGCTCGGGTGGCCTTCGAGGGCCTTCCGGTAAGTGCTGGAGGCGTTTGCCATATGAAACTCCCAACAGATGTCAGCGGCCTGGCCAATACGGCCCGGCCTAAAGGTTGATTGCCAGCCCGGGGGGCGGGCTGATTCGGCGCCGCCTCCCTGGCGGCCTGACGCTATTTGTTGTTGTGGTCTTGCCGTTTGCCGCTCACGCCGGATGTCGGGCGCGCACGAGGGCACGCGCCATGGGGCAGGGCGTGTTGTTACAGGTGCAAATGCGCGATGTGCAGGGCTTAGCGGCGCTGCGCGGCTCGTTGCCGGCAGGCGTCGCCGAAGGCCTGGAAGATCCGCAGGTAGGCCGGGGTCGACAGCACCTGCCATTCCGGGTGCCACTGCACGCCGAAGGCGAAGGCCTTGCTGTGTTCAACCGATACCGCCTCGATCAGGCCGTCCGGCGCCACGGCCTCGACCCGCAGGCCCGGGGCCAGGCGATCGATGCCTTGGCTGTGGATCGAGTTGACCTGGATCTCGCCATCCAGGCCCATGGCCGCGAAGACCCCGCCCGGCTGGATCGCCACCGGGTGCGCGGGGGCGTACTGCACCTCGATGCGCGGATCGTCGGCTTCACGGTGATCGAGAAAGCC
The DNA here is from genome assembly GCF_014230245.1 of Pseudomonas sp. MSSRFD41. Lineage (NCBI taxonomy): Bacteria > Pseudomonadati > Pseudomonadota > Gammaproteobacteria > Pseudomonadales > Pseudomonadaceae > Pseudomonas > Pseudomonas sp. MSSRFD41. Next base: position 1,279 of record NZ_JACKZK010000059.1, read on the forward strand.
CGGCAGCTCGTGGACCTTCTGGTGCAGGCTGCCGCCGAAGGCCACGTTCATTTCCTGGAAGCCGCGGCAGATGCCGAGCACCGGCACGCCGGCGGCGACGGCCGCGCGCAGCAGGGGCAGGGTGGTGGCATCGCGTTGCGGATCATGGGCGGTGCCCGGTTCGCTGGGCGGGCCCTGGTAGTGGAAGGGTTCGACATTGGAGGGCGAGCCGGTGAACAACAGCCCGTCCAGGTTGTGCAGCAGATCCTGGGTATCGACCAGGTCCGCCAGGGAAGGGATGACCAGGGGCAGGCCCTCGGCCGCGACGCTGACCGCACGCAAGTACTTGTCGCCGCTGACGTGGTAGGGATGCAGACCGATCTCTTTGACGCACGCAGTAACGCCGATCAATGGCTTGAATGCCATTTTTATCACCTCGAAATTCACGCTGGAACGAGTTTTTCCAGAGCTTATCCTCGTTGATTTTAATTAACAACTTCCATGTAAAAAATTCTAAACGCATTTCATGTGAAAGCCTTGATTGGCGCAGATTCTGGGGTTTTTTGGATTCTTGTGGGGCAAAATAATTAACGAATCGGCGCCATGCAGGGCTATTGACTTCGGTTTTTCTTTCGGATTGACTGCGGGTGCGTCACCGCAGTGAACATAATAATTAACACGATAGGTGCATCATGTCGGTCCCCCCGCGTGCCATTCAGCTCAATGAAGCCAACGCCTTCCTGAAAAAACATCCCGAGGTTCTCTACGTCGATCTGCTGATTGCGGACATGAACGGTGTGGTGCGCGGCAAGCGCATCGAGCGTACCGCCCTGCACAAGGTCTATGAGAAGGGCATTAACCTGCCGGCCTCGCTGTTTGCCCTGGATATCAACGGCTCCACGGTGGAAAGCACCGGCCTGGGCCTGGA
>NZ_JACKZK010000005.1:0-311832 GCF_014230245.1 Pseudomonas sp. MSSRFD41
ATGTTGCTCTTGACCGAGCCCAGGCCGCAGAAATTGTGCTGCTCGGTCCATTCACGGAACACCGTATCCAGGGCTGTCAGCTCGATCGGATCGCCCAGCTTGGTTCCCGTACCGTGCAACTCGACATAGGAGATGCTCCGTGGATCGATGCCGTGGCGGGCGTACACCTCGCGCTCCAGGGCAATCTGGCTGCTGGCGCTGGGCGCAGTGATGCCGTTGGTCTTGCCATCCTGGTTGATGCCCGACGCGACGATCACCCCGTGGATACGATCGCCATCGCGCTCGGCATCGGCCAGGCGCTTGAGTACCAGGGCGCCGACGCCCTCGCCGGGCACGATGCCATCGGCGGCGTTGTCCAGGGTCCGGCATTTGCCCGTGGGCGAGAGCATGCCGGCCTTGCACATGCTCATGTACATCTCGGGCGACAGGTACAGGGTGGCGCCGCCCACCAGGGCCACATCCACTTCGCCGCCGCGCAGCGCCTGGCAGGCCAGGTGCGTGGCCACCAGGGACGACGAGCAAGCGGTGTCCACCAGCAGTGCCGGCCCCTTGAGATTGAGGAAGTAGGCCAGGCGCGCGGCGGCTATCGCCTCGCTCCTGCCGGTGATCTCCGCCGCGCCGCGTTGCTGTTGGGCCAGCCAGCCGTATTCACTGGGGCCCATGATGCCCAGGTACACCCCGCAACGGGCATCGCTCAACTTCTGCGGCGGATACCCCGCGTCCTCGAAGGCCTTGTAGCCCTCCTCCAGGAACAGGCGCTGCTGAGGGTCGATCCATTCCGCCTCCGCCGGCGAGATGTTGAAGAACAACGGATCGAAACAGTCGATGTCATCCAGCCGTCCCAGCCACTTGCTGTAGGTCTTGCCCGGCTTGCCGGCCTCGGGATCGTAGTAGTCATCGACGCTCCAGCGAGCTGGCGGGATCTCCTCGACGCAGTCGCGACCGGCCACCAGGTTGTCCCAGTAGGCATCCAGCGTCGGTGCCTGCGGATAGCGCCCGGACATGCCGATGATGGCGATACCTTCGCTGGCCGTTGCCGTCCCGGCCGCACGAGGTGCAGGCGCGGCCGATGTTGGCGCTGTCTCTGGTGGTGCAGGCGGTTGTGGGCTGGCCGCAGCCCTGGCGATGCTCGGCTGCGGGGCAAGCGAAGCCGGTGGCGCTTGAACCTGGATCGGCGCCTTGGACTGCAAGGCCTGCTCGACCAGGGCAGCCATGCGCCTGACGCTGGAATGCTGATAAACCACCGGTGCGTTCAGCGCCAGGCCATAGCGCCGGTTGAGATCACGGACCCATTCGACACCGATCACCGAATCCAGGCCCAGGTCGACGAACAAATGATCCAGGCCGATCTCGCCAGGATCGAGGAACAGCGCGGCGGCGAGGCTGGTGGTCAGCTCGCGCTCAAGTAGCGCGCGCCGCTCGGCCTGCACATGGGGGGCAACCTCCGGGGTACGGGGCGCCGCGACCGGTTGGGCGGCCATGGGCGAGTCTTGCGCGGCTACTGGCGCGGCCTGCTCCGCCGGCGCCGGGAGCTCGATGGCGGGTCCATCCTCCAGGACACGCAACTGCAACTTGCGCGGCTTGCCGTCATCGTGCCCGGGCTGGGACGAGTCCCCCGCAAAAGCGGTGGTTGGCGACTGTGGGGGTTGACGCTCCATGGTGATGCTCCCTGTTGTGCTTCCATGCAGTACCGAGCAGAGCTGGCGGGCGAACGGATAGGTCGGCAAGTCGATCCGGCGTGGCAACGGCGCTGTGTAGAGTGGCGTCCAGTCCACGACGGCTCCCTGGACCCAGCGTTGCGCCAGGACTTGCAGCCGATCCTGGGCCACGTTGGCCGGGGCATCGGCAGGCGGCGGGTGATCCTGGGAGACTTCGCCCAGCCACAGCTCGCCAGCCTCGACCCCGGGCTGGTCCAGCCCTGCCAGTTTGCTGGCCAGATCCGGCAATGAACGGGCCAGCAGCGCCAGGCGATGGGCCATGGCCTCACGCCCGACCTGCAGGGTGTAGGCGATATCGCGCAACTGCGCCGGGGCAAAGCGGCCATCCGTCACCACCGCGCGCAAGCGTTCGGCGCTGGCCAGCAGGCTGTCGCGGGTCCGCGCCGAAAGCAGGATCAGCACTGGCTCATCAATATTCGCTGCGGCAGGCGGCGGCGGTTCGCAGGCTTCCAGCAGCGCATGGGCGTTGGTGCCGCTGAAACCGAAGCTGCTGACGCCGGCAATCCGCCGGCCGGCGAACCACGGGCGCGGCCGGTCGACCACCTGCACCGGCAGGTTGGCCCAGTCCACCTGCGGATTTGGCGAGCGGAAATGCAACTGCCCGGGAATCTGTCCCTTACGCATGGCGAGGATGACCTTGATCAGCCCCGCCACGCCGGCGGCGGCCTCAAGGTGCCCAAGCTGGGTCTTGACCGAGCCGAGCAACAAGGGTCGCTGCGCTTGTCGGCCAGCCCCCAATGCCTGGGCGGCGGCCTGTACCTCGATCGGATCGCCCAAGCGGGTACCGGTGCCGTGGGCTTCCAGGTACTGCACCTGGTGCGGGGCCAGGCCGGCCTGGGCCAGCGCGGCTTCGATGACCGCGCGCTGGGCCGACTGGTTCGGCACGGTCAGCCCGGCGCTGGCACCATCGTGATTGATCGCACTGCCTCGGATGACAGCCCATATCGGGTCGCCGGCAGCCAAGGCGTCAGCATGACGCTTGAGCACCAAGAGTCCGCAGCCTTCGCCCCGGACATAGCCATCGGCGGCCTCATCGAAGGTGCTGCAACGGCCGCGCGGCGAGAGCATGCCGGCAGCGCGGAAGGCTTCGGACTCTGCCTGGTCGAGCAGCAGGTTCACGCCACCGGCCAGGGCCACCTCGCACTTGTCGCCCAGCAGGCTTTCACAGGCCAGGTGGATCGCCACCAGCGATGAACTGCAAGCGGTGTCCACCGACAGCGCCGGCCCGTGCCAGTCGAAGAAATACGCCAACCGCCCGGCGGCGACCGAGGCCGCGTTGCCAGTGGTGAAGGCCGGCCTGGACTCGTGCCCCTGCCCCGTTTGCCGCAAGAGCACGTCATAGCCATGCCCCATCAGGCCGACGAACACCCCGGTGCTGGAGCCACGCAAGCTGCTTGGCGCGATCGCCGCCTGTTCCAGGGCCTCCCAGGCGGTTTCCAGCAACAGCCGCTGCCGGGGATCGAGCAGTTGCGCCTCCCGGGGGGAAATGCGAAAGAAACGTGGGTCGAACTCCTGCGCCCCCTCGATGAAACCACCGCTCGCCGGCTCGTCCGCAAGGCCGTCACGTTGACCAACCGCATCGATGCCCTGTTGCAACAGGCTCCAGAAACGCTCCGGTGAGGAGGCGCCGCCAGGGAAGCGACAGCCCACGCCGACGATAGCGATGCCCTCGGGGCCGGGAGTACAAGGCGCCGGCTCGGCTGCCGGTGGAGGCGCGTGCCTGGTTTGTTCGTGGACCGGGGCGCCGTGGTTTTGCAGATAGGCGATGATCGCCGCCGGGGTCCCATGCTGGAAAAAGAACGTGGCCGGCAGCGGACTGGCCAGGCGCTCCGCCAGGCGATGGCGCAAATCGAGCATCTGCAACGAAGTCAGGCCCATTTCCATCAATGGCACGTGCTCGCCATAGGCCTCGGCCCGGGCTTGGCCCAACACCCCCAGCAGCAATTGGCCAACCACCTGCGGCCACTGTCCGGACGGGATGGCCGGTAATGGCGCTGCCGTTGTCTTGAGTGGCGGGGGCATGGTCCGCACATCGGGGTATTCCACCAGGACCCCGGCCTCACGGTTGACCGCATCGCCGGGCCGATAGCCCTCCAGTACCTCGCGCACCTGCGCGCCATGGCTTTCGTGAAAACACAGCATGGGTTCGAGCAAACGCCCGGAAACCTCGTCCCTGCGGCGGATGTAGTCCTTGAGCGACAAGGCGTCGGTTCGGCGGGCATCATAGTGATAACAGCGCGTCACCCCGACCACGCTGCGCACTGCGTCGAGGCTGGCCAGGTACACCAGTGTGAAATCGATCAGCTCATCGGCGAGCCCCTCGCCCTGGTGTTCCGGATGCACGCAAATGCCCAGCAGCTGCGCGACGGGACCGGCCGGATCATGCAAGTCCTCGACCTGGAAGCAATCGCTGTGGCGTAGCTGGTCGACCGCCGCCAAGCGCTGGGAATAAATCGCCGCCACTAGCTGACCCTGGTACTCGAGCACCAACTGGCCCTGGGGGTAGAGCGCCAACCGGCGCTGCAACACCGCTTCGGTAGCCCCTAGCCCGCTGGGCCAGCAGGCCAGCTCCAGTTCTCGCAGCCGTGGCAAGTCCCTGGGTAGTGGGTGGCGGATGCGGTAACGCCGTGGCAACAGCCGATTCAGGCTGGCTTGGGTGAACGGCTCGCCACGGGGCAAGCCCTGGGCGACGGCCCGATCCGGAAACAAGCCGGCTTGCGCCGCGGCCATCAGGAACACCGGCGCCTCGAACAGCTGGTGCCCGGCAAAACCGTGGCTGGCGTCCAGATGCACCGCCCCGCTGCGCCGGGCATGCTGCCGGGCGCTGTCAGGGTGCAGGCAATGGGCGGCCAGCAGTATCAGGCCGTGGTGCGTGGTGAGTTCCTGCCAGCGGGCCAGGTGTTCGACCAGGCCCTGCAAGGCTGCCGCCGGCTCGATGCAGGCGCCATTTCGATCCACATGAACACTACTTGGGCGCGCATGGCGCTGGTCCTCGATGCCCCGGGTCGAGACTGGCGGCTGCCAGGCCCGCCGATGCTCCTGGAAGGCATGGATATAGAGGATGTTCTCCGGGTCGCGGATACCGTTGGCGACCAGGCTGGCGAGCAATCCCTGGGGATCGCCGATGTTCCCGGTCAATAACAGGTGCGGCAGGCCTTCCAGGGTTTGTTGCCCCCGGGCCTGCTGGGTGCTGTTGGCCGTTACGCCGATCAGCAGCAGCGGGTAGCGCTCGAGCTGCTGGCCACGCCGACTGTGATTGGCGATAGCCAGGTACAGGCGACGCAGCAACGCCCCATCGGAGCAGCCCACCTCGACGAGATAACCTGGTTGTTGCTCGAGCGGCTGTTGGTCGAATCGGGCGACGACGGCAGCCTCGAACGCAGCGAGATACTCGGCCGGCCAAGAACCTGCATCTTCCTCCCTGGGTTCCTGGATCGAGCTGGCATCGCCGAACAGCAGTGCCTGCAATCGGCCCGGCAGCGGTTGCCAGGCCAGGCTCGCGCGTAACCGCTCAGTGCCCTTCAGCAGTGCACGGCCGGCGTCGTTCAGGCAAAAAACGCTGCCTTGCCAAAATCCCCAGGTACGTTGCTCGAAGTGCCTGCGCAGCGCTTCCAGCACCGCACTGGACAGCCCTGTAGCCGACCCTCTGGTGCTAGCTCCCTGCTCTTGCAGGACTTGCGCGCCGCCCGCCTGTTCCAGCGCTATCAGCAACGGTGCCAGCAGCGCCCCGTCCAGGTAGGTCGCCATCGGCTCGGGAGCATTTTCCCAGCCACCAGCGGAACGCTCGAGCCAGGAGCGCAGCTCGTGGCCGGTGGGCTCGCCCAGCAACTGCGGCAGCGACAAGCGAATCAGCGCACCAGCGTCGGCCGGGATGCGGATGCTCATCCCTGGCATCAACCCGTAGTGATCGTTGGCCAATTGCACCAGGCATCCCAGTTCCAGCAACAAACGCAAGGCCACCCGCAACTGGCCCTCGTTGGCAGCGCAGGCCTGGGCCAGGCTGCGGGCGCTGATGCCTGCGGGCGCGCCTTCCAGGGCGCGCAGTACGCCATGTTGGTCAAGGGCCTCGAGCACCGGCAGCGCTAGCCAACCATCGGCGAGGCGATTGAGCAGATCGGTCACGACATACCTCCAGCGGTATCCGCAGCAGCTAGTGGCCAACGTCTTGGGCATGGGGTTCATGCAGGGACGTGAGGGGATTGGCCCCGGTACAGGCCAGGTCTTGAGGTGTGCTCAGGAACTGGAATGCTCGACGCGCGAACGCATGGCACTCCCCGGATGGATCATTCGCCGGTCCGGTCCACCAGGTGGCGGGCCTCGAAGACGGTCATGCCGAGCATGCGAAAGTACGCACGCCAGAACTCCACCGCTTCCTGCGCTGCACTCACGTCCTGCACGCATTCAATTTCGAAGACATCGCCGCTGGCCAGTTGTGTCCGAGCAGGCCAACGGGCCAGCGCGGGATCGCTGGAGCAACGGATGAAATCCAGGAGTCGGGGTTCGCATGCGCCGGGGTCGTCGACCGCGTAGTCGACGAACAAGCGGCTGTCGGGTTCATGGCAGACGCCAAAGATGTGATACGCACCGTCCCTGGTGGTGTTCATAACTTATCCTCTTTGAAGTGCTATTTTCTTGGTATTCGTGAATATTGACTCGTCTTTAGTTAAAGGGGCGTCTTAATTGGTAAATAACCTAAATAAAGATTTAAGCGCCGCGCGCACATACTGAAACTATAGATATCCATCTCGAAAAACAAATATATACGTTTCAAAAACCTCAAAAACCAAACCACTCGCAGGCGAAAAACCTCACTTAGGATATGACCTAGAAAAAATCAAAAACCGAAATGTCTTATAGACACAACAGGATAGAACAGCTTCATACCTTTTCAACCTAACCATAAAAATTTTCTGCCTACACCTGACGAGCGGGAGAAAAACGCAATCCAAACAACCAATTGGAATTAGCAATCAACCTAAAATTCTTAACAGCTACAACAACCACCTTATACTCAGGAATCAAAAACACCTAAGGCTAGGGCCGGTAAAAATTAGAAAAAATCTATCAGAGAAAATACAAAAATAATTTTTACAAATCAGAGAAAACAATCTTTTGAAAACTCCTCCCGACAGCGAGGTTTACATGAAACATATCCATGGAAGGCTCAATCAAACTTACATTATGCATCACACCAACAATATAAAAATTAAACTTCCACAACAAAAACAAACAAGAGCTACAACCATAAACACATAAAAAACATCACAAGCAAAATTAAAGCAGCAATAAAAATCAAATCAAGCCCAAACCATTAAATAGAAAAAACGCCCGCAAGAAATTAAATTACATTTTAAAAGCCAACTACAACGACTTATTAAACCCTGAACTACAGGCATTAATACCTATACTATTTCTTAGGAATTTTTATGGAAGAGAACGCAGCTTAACCGTAATAAAAAAATTAAAGACTGCAAGTTACCCACGTTCTATTACGCTCAGTTTTGAGTCGACCCAGGCTGTACCTATCTACAAGTAACTAGGTACAGCCCGTATGTTCAAAGCCATACTCCTTATCACCTGCGGCTCACCAGCACTCGGAAACGGTCACGCTGAAGCCTGGACAGTTACGCCTCACTCATCCACTGATAATACCTGCAGGCGTTGAGGTTCACGTCATTTTGCTCGATGACCAAATACGCCTGGAAAATCAGAAATTATGTAAAAACTCAATTACATAAAAAAATAGAATCGAACTATAAATTAATGTTTGAAGACAGAAGTAGCAAATAGCTTATCTTGGTCGTAATATTCTCTCAGTGTCGTCAAACGCAACCAAGCAGAAGCGCTAAAGCAGCGAGATACATTCTCCTTACGGGCCTCCAAGTCAAATTCGTTGACATAGCTGCCCGTCGCAATCTCCCCCAACTGATTATATAGCTCTATCAACCAGTCAGTATTTAGTTCGTCATCCTCTTGGTCGTCCCATTGGGCATAAGTAGAAATGAAATACTTACCTTTCACTGAAAAGGCTGCATCCGGATAGGTGTATTCTCCTCGCCATATAATTAACGGAACTGTAGCTCTTGAATGAGGCAGCTCAAGATTACGGGCCAAGATTTTGAAGGCCTCCTCTCCCCTGTCAGTGAGTATGTTGTCTGTACGATAACGTCGAGAAACTAGCATATCATCGCTTTGCTTATAGAAATTTTCAAAATCTACCGATTGATCTTCCTCTACTACTTTCAACGCTCTGCCAAGACGCGAGACTAGTGAGGCACGAAGATCAAGAGCATCGCCGCGGCTATTGGAAAAAATTATTATACTTAATAATCCCTCGTGACCTCCCTCAGGTTTAGGACCTACCGCCAGCATAATCTGTATATTTTTCTGCGGACTGGCTTTCTCCAAACCGGCGAGCAAAACAGGCACTTGCTCTAAACTCAGCGAATATACACTAGAAGTAATAACCGATGGGCGCTTCCAGCATTTAAGATAGAACCGAGTAACTATAAAGAATGACTCAGGCCCTGCACCTCTGGCAGCCCAAAATAGATCTGGGCTATTGCAGTTATCAACATAACGTATCTGACCATCGGAAGTGATCACCTCTAACGCCTCAACATTAAAGGTACTCATGCCTCCCCATTGACTGCAGTTTATTCCCAATCCTCCGCCCAGCAAGAATCCGCCAAGCATAACATTCCGGGCATGACCTGTTGGAAAAGCCAAATCATATTCGGCAAGAACTTCATTAAGTTGTTGGCTCGTTACACCAGGTTGGGCTGTAACCCGATGATTTTCAAAATCAACTTCTAGCTCGTTCAAATTGGCGAGATCAATCAGTAGCGTATTATTATGTAGGAAGCTACCGGCATAACTATGCCCACCGGTTTTTACTGTGACTTTCAGATTATTCTTACGGGCATAATTTATGGCTTCAACCACCTCAGATTCATTTTTTACACAAACCACCATGGACGGCATACGTCTGAAATCACGACCATTCCATACTCTGGATGCATACCATTGACTATATTGCGGAGTTGATCCTTCAAGGTACTTTCGCTCAACTATTGGAACCTGTTGCCGTAGGTCTTTCAAGTCTCGACTGACTAATGCCTGCATTGGTTTAGCATAAAAACCAAGACGCGTCTTTGTTTTCTCATTAAGTCTACCAAATTCAATATACCGGATACCGTTCTCGAAGGCATAGCGATAAGCAGAGTAAACTAGAATTGTATAAGGACTGAATTCAGTATGGTGATATTCCATCCCTGCCGACCAAAGACATAAAGTATCGTCTAGCTCATAACAAATCATTCCACTGATCAAGTTTCCTTCACGTTCGATGATGAACAGGCGAGCCAAACCATCACAAACTCGAACAAAATCTGCCAATGCATGTGTTGGAAAAAACTGGGGCGTTCCCCTTCTAGCCGTAGTGCTATGGCACAGCTCCGCTAATTTTTCTAGGCGATGGTCAAAGGGAGACATTAGTATCTTGATCTCAGCTCTTTGGTCAGCCTCGAACTTTCGTAACTGGCGACGCAGCTCATTGCGTCCCTTCTGAGGAAAAGACTTAACAACCGAGTTCAAATCAAAATAATCTTCCAAGTTTTTGTAATAGCGATCCACCATATACAACACATTAAGACCATACTCCTTAGCTACCTTGAGCAACGGTTCTTCATCTACATTGAGAATAGCGAAATAGCGCGCTCCGTGCTTAACTGCTAGATCCTCATACGCTGACAAAATCGCGGCATGAACCGTCGTATCCTCCCTGCAGGAAAGCAGCCGGCTGTCGTAACAATGCATAACATGGCTAAACAGGCCCAAATCATCACCATCATTGTTTAAGCCGCAGTTTTTCGATAACACTCCTAAAGGATCAACATCACTAAGTCTCTGTAAATATGCAGGTAAAAATCCAACAAGATCACCGTCAACCCGAGCCAGCAAATAGAAAACCTTTTTAAACCCTATCAACGGAGAGCGTTCAGCTGCACGAATGAATCTTAAATCGTAAAAAAAAGGAGCCGAACAGGCTCCAACAAACGAGCAATACTCATCCACATCCAGCTCTTCAAATGAACTGAGAACTTCCACCTTGATAACCATATTATCCCTTCCTTGGAATCGATTAAGTTTAAGTTCATATTCCGAACACTCAACACCAGTTCAAAATAATCTTCCCTGACTGCCCTGCACTCATCGTATTAAATGCCTGAGAAAAATTTTCTACCGCAAAACGATGGGTAATTATGCCTTTCACTTGCAACCCGCCACTTAGCATACTGAGCATTTTACGCCAAGTCTCAAACATCTCTCGACCATAAATACCTTCAATACGAAGACTTTTACAAACAACAGCCTCCCATTTAATAGTAATACTGGCTGCTGGCAACCCCAAACAAGCAAGACGGCCACCAGTAGCTATTGATTCAATCAGCGAGTCCAATGCTGAACTACTTCCGCTCATTTCGAATCCAATGTCGTACCCCTCCTTAAGTCCATACAAGCGTGCGGCATCTGCCAGACTGTTCTGCCTTATATCTATCGGAATTACATCAACTAACCGACAGGCCAAGTCCAAACGAAATGGCTCGAGGTCGGCGATGAAAATGCGTCCCGCACCGGCATGACGTGCCACGGCTGCCGCCATGATGCCAACAGGACCGGCGCCGGTGATGACTACATCATTACCAGTCACATCAAATGCTAGCGCCGTATGTACAGCATTCCCCAAAGGATCGAGTATGGCGCCAAGTTCGTCATCTATCTCATCAGGCAGCGGAACGACGTTAAAAGCCGGCAACGCCAAGTACTCGGCAAAGGCCCCAGGATGGTTTACACCTACGCTTCGGGTATGCGGGTCCAAATGAAAGCATCCAGCCCTGGACGCCCGACAGTTTAAGTCGACTAGATGCCCCTCACCTGTTACACGTTGGCCCAACCGCAGGTTTTTAACATTCCTTCCCAGCTCAACTATTACACCGGAATATTCATGTCCAACTATTTGTGGAACAGGAATATTCTTCTGCGCCCAACCGTCCCAGTTCCAAATATGCAAATCAGTACCGCAAATGCCCGTTTTGTGAATTTTTATGAGCACCTCGTTTTCCATAATTTCTGGTGTAGGAACATCGCGCATCCACAGGCCAACGGACTCCTCCGCTTTAACAAGAGCCAACATAGAGCTTCTCCTTTACTCTTAAAAATCGACTCAATCAAACTTAATACAATCAATAATTACAGCGTGAGGCACCATTAAGTAATCTTGAAGAAACTCAGGAGCCCGATCAATGTCCTTATATTTTTCAGGCAATGGGTTTGTAAAATTTATATGCGTAAACCCAGCTCCAACAAGCGCTTCTTCAAGTGCTAAAAAAGACCAATACCAAGCTTTTACTGTAGATTTAGTTCCAGAGCAAAATAAATCCAATTGTATCTCACCACCTTCTTGATACACAGCAGATTGCAACATGGAAAAACCATACTTCTCGTAAAAACCAGGTTTTTTTTCATAATCTGGATGAACTGGCAATGCCACCAACTTACCACCTGGCTTTAAAAGCTTTGCCATATTCTTACACATTGCCATCAAAAGATCTTTATTATTAGCATAAGGTAGTACATAAACAGCAAGCACCACATCAAAAGTCCCATTTAGAGAAACATCCAACTCCGAGACATATTCTATGCCACATGGACTTACACGCTCAATATTTTCGGCCTGAACCAGCATTCCCTTTTCAAGATCGAAACCAGTTACACTTTCAGCTCCTAAACTTTTCAATAACCGAGAATATGTTCCCTCACCGCAGCCGTAGTCAAGCACTCTCTTACCCTTTATATCCCCCAACAACTCTAAGACACTTGGTATTTCTATTTCCCGCCTAAATGGCCATTCCGCCATACTGGTATAAATATTTGAAAGCTCTTTGAACTGACTATGATTTGCACTATCCATACTTATCATCCTTAATTAACCACCCCAAACTTCCACACAAAGACTTCACCAAGCAAAACAACAAACCCATGAAGACCAGATATAGATATAAAAGCATTTAAAAATGCCTCTATTAAATATAAAAACCAATCCTCACACTAAATGTTGTATGATTCACCGTACATGTCAAATAACAATTAAAGATATAAATGAATAAATATATAGCAAAAAATAATTAGAAAAATTATAATCTCACAACCTTAAACAAGAACAAGACCCCTAAGAATTAAATATCAACTAATTCACATACGATCCAAGCATCATCCGCCAACAACTAATAGTGTTTCAAATAAAATCAAAGAACCCAAATCAACACCCCCAGGAACCATTAGACAACACCATATCCCTTAGTAGTCTGTCCCAAGCTGAGTGGACACTGACTTAAGGCAGATATTGTCCACCACAAGGAGTGTTCATGATCCAGACCAGACGACGATTTCCTGAATCCTTTAAACACGAGGCGGTAGACCAGCTGCTTGCCGGTACCCCGCTTCGCCACGCTCGGCATCGCTGAAAAGCCTGCAGGGCAAATGGAAGCGCCAGTACGAGCAGCAAGGACGATGCCTTTCCGGGCAACGGCAAGCAGCGTGGTGAGAGCGCGGAGTTGCGTCGTCTACGCCAGCAACTGGCTCAGGTCACCATGGAGCGCGATGTTTTAAAAAAGGCGCTAGCCATCTTCTCGCAGCCCACGAAGTGAAGTTCCGCGCCATCGAGGCGTTGGCTGGTCGCTATCCCGTAGCGGCTTCTATGCCTGGCAGCAGCGGCCACCTTCGGCGAGAGAGATGGCGAATCGGCGTCTAAGCAAGGAGATCCGCACCATTCACCACGAGGTGAATGGGATCTATGGTCATCGCCAAATCAAGGCCGAGTTAGTGGCCATGAGGCATACGTGTGGTCGACACCGGGTTGCTCGACTGATGCGCGAAGCCGGTCTACGCGTTCGCTCGCGCAAGCGCTGGCGGCTGGTTTCCAGCAGTCGTCATGCTCTGCCGATTGCCCCGAACCACCTGGATCGCCAGTTCGCCTCGGATCGTGCCAATCGGCACTGGGGCTCGGACATGACCTACGTGCGGACGGCCCAAGGTTGGCTGTATCTGACAGTCGTACTCGATCTCTATTCACGAGCCGTCGTCGGTTGGGCGATGCACCACCGCATGCAGCAGGCCTTGGTACACGCCGCGCTGGAGATGGCCATTGCACGCCGGCAGCCGAAAGAAGAAGTGCTGCTGCACTCGGATCGAGGCAGCCAATACTGCGCGTACGACTACCAGGCCTTACTTCGGCGACATCGAATCGTGCCCAGCCATTCACGTCCCGGGAACTGCTGGGACAACGCCGCGATGGAGAGCTTCTTCCGTTCGCTGAAGGCTGAGCGGGTGTACCTGACGCGCTATGCCAGCTACCACGAGGCGAAAACCGACCTGTTCGACTACATCCGCTTTTACAATCACCGTCGCCGCCACTCGACGCTGGGCTATCTCAGCCCGATGGAGTTTGAGCGGCGCTATGCGAGCAGTAACTCTTAACTACCTGTCCACCAGCTCCGGGCCAGGCCACTACGGCCAGCCCTGCTTTCAAATACTACATTCGCGCTTTTACTTGCAGGCCACCATCATGCACATCAACCCTGATCACTTTCTACAGACGGAGAATGGGCGCATTATCGACGCTGAGCTCAATAGACTGGCTTGGCAGAGGGCTCATCTTGCCCTATCAGAGGCTCTGCTAGCGACTCCTAAGCCTTCTCGTCTGTATCTATTGATAGGCGCTCAGGGTGCAGGAAAAAGCACTTGGGCCTTTTAATTGAGCCTAGCGCTGTAATCTTTGATGCCATCCTGGTTCAACGCTGTGAGCGTGAATCGCTCATACAGATTGCCAAGAAGCATGAGCTTGATGTGGTTGCAATTTTTTTTACTACTTCGCTGGAAGACTGTTTGGCACGTAATCAATTGCGCCCTGATGATGAGATGGTTCCTGAAAAGGCCATTAGGAACGTCTTGAAAGCACTTCAACCTCCACGCTTGAGCGAGGGTTTCAGCGAAATTTTAGCCGTTGATGCACAGACTAGCGCGGACGCTTATGCCCCTAAAGACTGAGTCGACTTCCAGTTATGCGGAAGCAACTAGCTGCTCGCCCAAGGACGGTCGCGAACATCCTCGATCTATTCAACAGTGCTGCAGGCCGGACATATTATCGTTCCCCCACTTCTGAATCAGAAACATTACCACCAGTCTGTTCCCTAGGTAGTGGCACAATGCCCTAAAACTCTCCCACCCCTAAAAATGGTTTTCTCTTGCTGGCATTCCGCCTGTAGAGGAAAACCCGCGCCATGAATCCTCATGGAGCCCCCAATGCAAATTCTTTCCTGGCTCAGCCGTAAACCGGCTAAGCCACCCTCAGAAGCATCTCCGCAAGGCTTCCACCTACCGGCAAACGCAGCTGCTCTGCTGAACACCCCCCGACGCCAAGAGCTCCTGGAGAACATCTGGCGCCGCGCTTCACTATCTCACCAACAGTTCAACACGCTCTATCGCCAGCCGCTTGAGAGATATGCAGAGCTGGTACAGCTGATGCCGGCCTCAGAAAATCATCACCACGCCCATCTAGGTGGCCTGCTCGATCACGGACTGGAGATCGTGGCTTACGCTTTGAAGATCCGTCAAACCTACCTTCTGCCGATCGGAGCCCCGCCTGAGTCGCAATCAGCCCAAGCTGAAGCTTGGACAACAGCGGCAGCCTATGGGGCGTTGCTACATGACCTCGGCAAAGTAGCAGTCGATATTCGTGTCGAGCTTCAAGGTGGACAGATCTGGCACCCATGGCATGGGCCAATCGCAAAGCCCTATCGATTCAAGTACGTCAAAGGTCGTGAGTACCAGCTCCACGGAGCAGCTACTGCATTGATCTATTCGCAGATCCTGGCCCCCGAGATTCTAGATTGGCTCTGCGGGTTTCCTGAACTGTGGACGCAACTGATCTACCTGGTCGCAGGGCAGTTCGAAAATGCCGGCATTCTCGGTGAAATTGTGATCAAGGCTGATAGTACATCGGTGGCCCAGGAGCTCGGAAGCAATCCAGACCGTGCGATGGCAGCGCCCAAACAATCGCTACAAAGGCAGCTGGTGGAATGTCTCAGGTACCTGGTGCGTGAGAAGTTCAAGCTTAACCACCCCGACGGTCCTGCTGATGGTTGGCTGGCACAGGATGCTCTTTGGTTGGTAAGCAAACCGACTGCGGACCACCTGAGAGCAGCTATGCTCTCGCAGGGCAGCGACCACATTCCATCCTCCAATGCACCTTTCTTCAACATGCTGCAGGACCAGGCCATTATTCAGACGAATGCCAAGGATAAGGCTGTTTGGAAAGTGACCGTCGATACAGGGCGTGGTTGGAAGCACAGCTTTACGGTACTGAAAGTCACACCTTCGCTAATCTGGGCTGATCCAGCTGATCGTCCTGAGGCTTATGCAGGCACAGTCACGGTCGAGATCGACCAACGTGACGGTTCAGAAGCTCAGGAGACAACATACGCCGTTCCAGACGAACCGATTGCAGCAGAACCGACTGTTACTGTCGTGGCAGCTAATTCAATCGTTGCTCCACCAACAAATCAAAAACAATCTCAGACCTTGCAGAGTATCGATTCGGAAAATTTCGATATCGATGAGCTATTGAAACTCTATAGTAATATCACAGTGCCAGCAGAGGTACTAAGTTCTAGCGCTGGCCCGGGGGCTGCATCGCCCCTTCAATCAGGGATGACGCAGCCTGAATACACTTCTGAGGCCAGTTCTGAGCCTCAAGCACTAGAAGATGTAACCACAATGCCTTCCAGTATCAGTCTGGGACAGGGATTCGTCGCGTGGCTAAAGGCCGGAATCACCTCCCGAAAAATCATCATCAATGATGCCAAAGCCCTGGTTCATACCGTTGACGGCACAGCGATGCTCGTTACTCCAGGTATCTTCAAACGCTATATACAAGAGCATCCGCCCCTTGAGCAGATCGCAACCAAGAACGGGACGGTTGCCTGGCAGCAAGTTCAGCGTGCGTTCGAGAAGGAAAAGCTGCATGAGAAAACGAAGAAGAGTTTGAATATCTGGACCTTCAACGTTTCAGGCCCAAGGAAAACCAAACAACTTAAAGGCTATTTACTAAGAGACTCTAGCACTATCTTCACAGAAGTTACCCTGGACAACCCTAGCATCTCTAGAGTTGAAGAAGAGGTTAGCCAATGACTCCGGTTGCGCTACTACAAGAATACCTAATGGATCATGTATTGCGCGAAGCAACTATTAAAATATATCGAGCCTCCATTAAAGCTCTTACTAAAAACTTCGGTGAAGAAATAGACATAACAAAACTTGACCGAAGAAATATACTTTCCTGGAGAAGTATTGCTATCGAAGATGGACTGTCTAGACGCAGCTGGAACACATACTCCAACCATCTTCGTACTATTTGGGCTTATGCGCTTGAGTACGAAATCATACCCAATTCACTAACTAACCCTTTCAAGAAAAGCACGCTCATTGCACCGAAGCGGCCAAGCAAAATCATCTCGGGAGACGGGATACGCCAGGCACGCCATTGGCTGCAAACCCTAGTCGACCAGGAGAAGAGCTCTGGTCAGCGCAGCCCGATTACGCCTGCGTGGTTCTGGCTGGCCACATTCGAGATGTTCTATTACACCGGGATACGCCTGAATGCACTGCTATGCATTAGGGTTCAAGACGTGGACTGGGACAACAGACTCGTTTACGTGAATGCTGATACAGAAAAGACTCACAGAGAGTTTTGCGTACCCATAATGAAAGGTTTGGAACCACACATACAAAAACTTTTAAACGCTGCTTCAACCCAGGGCTTTTCGGGCCAAGATCAGCTCTTCAATGTTAATCGATTTTCGATCCACTACAGATCTAAAACCATGAACATCGATCAAGTTGAGGGCATGTACAAAAAACTGACTAGCGCCTTCGGCATACGCATGACGCCGCACCGGTTCAGGCACACCTTAGCTACCGATTTGATGCGGCAACCAGAACGCAATATTCACCTGACCAAGACACTGCTGAACCATTCGAACATCGCCACGACGATGAGTTACATCGAGGCTGACTACGAACATATGCGAGCAGTGCTCGATGAGCGTAGCTGGCATCAGGGTGCGATAAGGCTTGAGCGACGTGAGGACGTCATAACTCCTCAGGCGCTTGAGCCTAAGCCTGTACCTCTACCCGAACACTTACCGGCCCCAGAGGAGATGCCAGAGGGGCTTGGGCAAGGTATTGCCGCAACAGTGGAGGACTCACCCACTCAGCAACCCGCTACGGCCTCTGAGCTGCTTGCAGCACTGCCCAGGCAGAGACGGCCTGATAAATATCCGCTGGAACAGATATCCAAGCCCAGCACAGGGCTTTCTCATGAGCTGAGTTGGGACGGACCTGGGACGCTCTGGGCGGATTTAGGAATACCTCTCTGCCAGTCGATGGAGGATTCGTTTGAGCCAGCAGCTCTGATGGATCTCTTACCGGATAGAAGCGCCATCGGCAGTTTCCGGTGGAATTGACAGCTAGCTAAACGCCCAGCTTCGTTCAGCTTAGGTTCAGCTTCAGGAATGTCGGCATCGGCAGGATGAACTGTGCACGCCCGATCGGCGCCGGACATCAGCAAGTCGATGTTTGCACAAGGATTCCTGATAAGAGCGTCGAGCTGGACCAGTTCGCGCTAAGGCGGAGCTGATTTTTTGACCGCTTGAACGAAAAAACCCACTGACCGGGTCCGGCAGTGGGCTATTTCATATTGACATCATCACGGAGCGCACCTATGGTTCGCTCCAGACGGCTGCAAGACTAGTAGACTGGCCCTGGCAAGCCCCCCTTCCTAGTACCGCTTCCGACCATGAATATGGTGGGTCGTGTAGGATTCGAACCTACGACCAATTGGTTAAAAGCCAACTGCTCTACCAACTGAGCTAACGACCCGCTGTGTGGTGGCGCGTATAATACTGATTTCTAACGATAATTCAACACCCTAGATGAAAAAAATCAAAAATAAGGTGTTGGATCGCTGACACCGGCTGCACGGAAGCCATCGGCACGCAGGCGGCAACTGTCGCATTTACCGCAGGCACGGCCCTGGTCATCCGCCTGGTAGCACGAGACAGTCAGCCCGTAATCGACTCCAAGGCGTACCCCGGCCTTGATGATGTCGGCCTTGCTGAGATTCTGCAGGGGTGCCTTGATCCGAAAACCCTGCCCCTCGACACCGGCCTTGGTCGCCAGGTTAGCCATGCGCTCGAAGGCCTCGACGAACTCGGGACGGCAATCCGGGTAGCCGGAGTAATCCACCGCATTGACCCCAATGAAGATATCCCGAGCCTCGAGGACTTCCGCCCAGCCCAAGGCCAGGGAAAGGAACACCGTATTGCGCGCCGGCACGTAGGTGACAGGAATTCCTTCGCCAGGTGCTTGTGGCACATCGATGGAGCTATCGGTGAGGGCCGAGCCGCCAATGCCATCGAGGTTGAGGCCAATGACCTTGTGCTCCACCACTCCCAGGTCGCGGGCCACTCGTTCGGCAGCCTGCAACTCCGCGCGGTGGCGCTGGCCATAGTCGAAACTCATGGTGTAGCAGCGGTAGCCTTCGGCGCGGGCCATGGCGACCACGGTGGCCGAATCAAGGCCGCCGGAAAGGAGGATCACTGCACGTTTTTCAGGTACTGCTTGGTGTTCTGCTGGCTTGGTCATTTCAACGCCCCGGCTCGTCGTTCCAAAGATACTTGTGCAACTGCAACTGCAGGCGCACCGGTAAGTTGTCGGCAACGATCCAGTCAGCGAGTTCCCGTGCATCCAGGTCGTGATGACTTGGCGAAAACAGCACTTCACCAGCTCGTTGCTCGAGGCGGTACTGGATCAGCTTGGAGACCGCCCAGTCATAGTCCTCACGGGAACAGATGACGAACTTGACCTGATCGTTGGCCGTCAGCAGCTCGATGTTCTCGTAACGATTGCGCTGGGCTTCCTTGGAGCCCGGGGTCTTGAGATCCAGGACCCGGCTGACCCGTGGATCCACCGCCGAGATATCGAGGGCGCCACTGGTCTCCAGCGAAACCTCATAGCCGGCATCGCACAACTGCTTGAGCAAAGGAATGGCGTTGGGTTGCGCCAGCGGCTCGCCACCGGTGACACAGACATAACGCGGACGGAATCCGGCAACCTGCTCGAGCAAGCTGTCGAGGGTACGTTGGGTGCCGCCGTTAAAGGCATAGGCACTGTCGCAGTATTGGCAACGCAGCGGACAACCGGTCAGGCGCACGAAAACCGTAGGCAGCCCGGCAGTCCGAGTTTCCCCCTGCAACGAGTAGAAAACTTCGGTGATTCTCAATGTGTCTTGCATATTCGCCACGGACGTAACAGCTAAACAGGCTGTCCGCCTCCATCAGGCACTTCAAGGAACCCCGTCAACGCGTAGATCCCAGGAAGCGTGTGTCATAAAAGGGCGCAGATTCTAACGAAAAAACCCGCGGCAAGCGCGGGTTTCTTGTAACGGTCGCCAGCACACTTACATGCGCTGCAAATCCCGTTGAGCCAACTGGGCGGCGGAAGTCCCCGGATACTGGGCCACGACTTGTTGCAGAATGCCCTTGACCCGGTCGGTGTGACCCAGTCGGCGTTCTACGTCAGCCAGCTTGTACAACGAATCCGGCACCTTGGCGTGCTTGGGATAGAGCTGGGAAACCTTGGCGAATGCCTGGCCAGCGCCTTGCAGATCGCCCTTGGCCAGGTTCACTTCACCCAACCAGTACTGGGCATTACCAGCGTACTGGCTGTTGGGGTACTTGCGCAGGAATGCCGAGAAGGCCTGGCTGGCCTTGTCGAAATCCTTGGCTTTGATCAGGTCGAAGGCAGCATCGTAATAGAGCTTTTCCTTGGCCGGATCACCCGGTTCGCTACTGGCGGCTGGCGCTGGAGCAGTAGCTCCGGCTGCCGTACCGGCGGCACTGGCATTGCCAGCGGCGGAAGAATTCTCAGGAGTCGCGGCAGGTGCCACACCGCTTCCTATGCGCCGATCAAGATCCTGGTAACGCTCCAGGCTTTCTTGCTTCATGCGCGCTACATCATTTTGCAGAACTTCGATCACACCCTGTTGCCGTGCGATCTGCTCCTGCATTTGCTGCAGTTGCTGGAACAGCTCGCCCTGTGCCGAGACAGGGGTCGAAACCCCTCCCCCGGCATAGGCGCCGTTCGTGCCATAACCCGCTGGTGGATAACTGCTCCCGCTATTTCCATAGCCAGAGTTGCTATCGACCACAGGAACCGCAGACCACGCCGCGAAAGGCGTGAGACTGAGAGCCAAGATAGTTACAGCACGACGGCACGTTCGCATGACGAATTACTTACGCAGTTCGACGCGACGGTTTTGAGCCCAGGACTGCTCGTCGTGGCCAGTGGCAACTGGACGCTCTTTACCGTAGGAAACCAGCTCCAGCTGGGCTGGGGACACGCCCTGCAGTACCAGGTAGCGCTGAACGGCTTTCGCACGACGCTCGCCCAGAGCCATGTTGTACTCACGGGTACCACGTTCGTCGGTGTTGCCTTCCAGCACAACGCGAGCGCCGTTACCTTTCAGGTCCTTGGCGTGAACGTCCAGAGCGCGCATGGCTTCTGGCTTCAGATCCGAGCTGTCGTATTCGAAGTAGAAGGTGGTGATTGCGCGCAGAGCTGCTTCTTCGCTCAGGGAGCTATCAACATTACCAGTGTTAGCGCCGTAACCAGCGTTTGGATCAACAGCGCCTTCACCAGCGTTGTCGCCGCCCTTGGAGGAGCAACCTACAGCCACAGCCATGGCCAGAGCCAGCGCAGCAAACTTACCAAACTTCAACATTTCCATCGTGAAACTCCTAATGAACCCCAGTGTGTTAAGTGAAACATTGTAGCGCCGCGTCAGTTCAGGTAAGGGGACCAGGACGGTTCTCTGACTTCGCCTTGAGCGGTAGGAAGCGGGAGCCTCACACGTCCATTAATGGACACGAGCATCAAGACTCCCCGGCCCTGCTGGCGGGTGGCGTAGATTACCATGGTGCCGTTGGGCGCAACAGTAGCTGACTCATCAAGGTTGGTATCTGTAAGGATTTTTACACTACCGCGCTGCAAATCTTGAGCAGCCACCCGGAAGTTGGTGAAACCATCCTGGCGGTGAATCATTACCAGGGTCTTTTCGTCAGCAGAAAGTTTCGGGTTGGCGTTGTAGTTACCAATAAAGGTCACACGTTCAGCGCCACCACCGTTGATATTGCTTTTATATACTTGCGGCTTTCCGCCCCGGTCGGAAGTGAAGTAGATGGTCGAACCATCCTTACCCCAGAACGGCTCGGTATTGATGCCTGGGCCGCTGGTGACACGACTGATCTGGCGCGAAGCCATGTTCATCACATAGATGTCGGGGTTGCCATCCTTGGACAGCACGAACGCCAGGCGGCTACCGTCAGGCGACCAGGCTGGCGCACCGTTGAGGCCTTCGAAGTTGGTGATCTGCTCGCGACGGCCCGTGTCGATGTGCTGGACGAAGATACGCGGGCGCTTCTGCTCGAACGACACATAGGCGATACGCTTGCCATCGGGAGCGAAGCGTGGCGACAGGATCGGCTCGCGGGATTGCAGCAGGGTCACCGCCCGGGCACCGTCGTAGTCCGAACGCTGCAGGGTATAACGGGTGTTGTTGGTGGAGAATCGCTCCGCGGTCACGTACAACAGACGCGTGGAGAACGCGCCCTTGATGCCGGTGAGCTTCTCGAAGGACTGGTCGGAAATGTAGTGCGACATGTCCCGCAGCTGATCGACCCCACCAGAGACACTGCCGGCCAGGACCTGCTGCTCGGTCGCGACGTTGAACAGCGCGTACTGCACCTGCAGGCGGCCGCCGGCTGGCACGATGCTGCCGACCATCACGTACTGGGCACCCAGGGCCTTCCAGTCACGGAAGATGACTTCGCTGGCCTGGGTCGGCAGGCTGATCATGTTCTGCTTGGGAATCGGCGCGTAGTAACCCGAGTTGCGCAGGTCATCGCCGATGATCTGCGCCATATCGTCCGGCAGGACGCTACCGCCCTGCCAACCGAACGGTACTACCGCGATCGGCGTCGCCCGGTCACTGCCACTGGTGACCAGAATGTTTTTTTCATCCGCCGCCGCTATCCCTGCCATGCAGCAAATAACGACAAGCATTGCTCGAAGAAGGTTTCTCACAAGGCTAGGTCCTCAGGTGTGAATGTCATCTTGAATGAACGATAGGGAGCGAAGTCCTTCGGACTCAGACCCTGCATTTCTGTCAAACGTCCAATGTTCTTGACTGCCGCTACCGCCGAGGCGTCGAACGGGCCATCGCCACTGGACTTGATCACGCTGACCGTGGTCACCGTACCATCTGGCAACATGCCGATCCGCAGTTCCACTGTCATGCCCTTACGCGCCGAAGGAGGACGAGCCCAGCCTTCCGCCGCACGAATACGAATCAGATCATCGAAACTACCTGCGACACTGTCACCTACCTCATCCGATTTCGTGGCTTCACGCTCCGGCTTATCGGAAAGCAAATCCGCCAGGGCCTGAGCCTTTTTCTCTTCGGCAGATTTGCGCGCCGCTTCCTGAGCCTTTTTCTTCGCGGCGTCGGCGGCAGCTTTCTTCTTCGCATCCTCGGCGATCTTTTTCTTCGCCTCGTCAGCTTCTGCTTTTTTCTTGGCGTCTTCCGCGGCCTTCTTCTTCGCGTCCTCGACGATTTTCTTCTTCGCTTCTTCAGCGGCCTTTTTCTTGGCCTCTTCTTCAGCGACTTTCTTGGCTTCTTCCTCGGCTTTCTTCTTGGCTATATCAGCCAATTGCTTCTCTTCGGCTTTTTTCGCTTCAGCGGCTTTCTTGGCTTCATCAGCCTTCTTCGCCTCGTCGGCTTTCTTGGCCTCGTCAGCCTTTTTCGCTTCCGCGGCTTTTTGGGCAGCCTCTTCTTTCTTTTGTTCCGCGGCCTTGATCTCTTCCTGCTCGACCTTCTTCTGCTCCAACTGCTCGGTCTCGGTCTGGCGCGCGGCGGATTTCTTCGCCTCACCCGCAATCTTGTGATTGGTCTGGGTGGTCGCCGGACTCTTCGATTTCAGCTGATACAGGGTCGCCTGGACGATCGGCTTGGCCGGTGGCAACTCTGGCGTCATGGCAAAGCTGACGAACAGCATGCCGAACACCAGAACGTGCAGGGCAATTGCCCAGACACTAGGCCAGAAGTAGCTTTCCGAAGCGGACGGCTCTCGCTGTTGGTGCATCAGGGCGCCTCGGTAATCAGGCCAACGTTGCCGACGCCGGCTTTTTGCAGGCCGCCCATGGCACCCATCACGGCGCCGTAGTCGACGGATTTATCGCCGCGAATGAAGACCTGGGTGTGCTTGCCGCCTTCGTTACCGGCACGGATGATCTTGGTTACCGCGTCGGTCATCTGCGGCAAGGTCATTGCCTTGTCCTGTTGCTTGTCGGTATCGACTTCACTGCCAAGGTTCCAGTAGTAGGTCTTGTCAGCCTTGATCGAGATGGTCAGCACCTGGGTGTTGTTGTCCTGGGGCAAGGCTTCGCTGGAAACCTTGGGCAGGTCGACTTTCACACCCTGGTTGAGCATCGGCGCGGTCACCATGAAGATGACCAGCAGTACCAACATCACGTCGATGTAGGGCACTACGTTCATCTCGGCAACCGGCTTGCGTTTGTGGCGAACTCGGGCCATTGGGTTTACCTGCTCACTCTTCGCTGGTGTGCACTTTGCGGTGCAGGATCGCCTGGAACTCGTCGGCGAAGGTGTAGTAGCGGCTGATCAGCGTCTCGCCGCGGGCGGAGAAACGGTTGTAGGCGATCACCGCCGGGATGGCCGCGAACAGGCCGATGGCAGTCGCTACCAGGGCTTCGGCGATACCCGGGGCCACGGTGGCCAGGGTCGCCTGCTGTGCGGAAGCCAGGCCGCGGAAGGAGTTCATGATCCCCCACACGGTACCGAACAGACCGATGTATGGGCTGACCGAGCCCACGGTGGCCAGGAACGGCAGGCTCTGCTCGAGCTTCTCTTCTTCACGGGAGATCGCTACGCGCATCGCACGAGCCACGCCTTCCATCACGGCCTCGGGCTCGACGCCCGGCTGCTGGCGCAGGCGAGAGAACTCCTTGAAGCCGGCACGGAAGATCTGCTCGACACCGGAGTCCGGGTCAGGGTTGCTGCCGGCCTGGCGGTACAACTTGGACAGGTCGATACCGGACCAGAAGCGCTCCTCGAAGCTCTCCAGGGCACGTCGACCGGCGCGCAGCAGGTTGCTGCGCTGAAAGATCATGATCCACGAAGTCACCGATGCGGCCACCAGGGTCAGCATTACCAACTGCACTACAACGCTGGCATTGCTGACCAGGCTCCACATGGAGGAATGGTCGACGACGTTAGCTTCCACGCTTTATCTCCTGCTCTGAGTGTGTACCCGCGCCGCCCTCGTCGGCGAAGGCCGTACGCAGGGCGTCTGGAATGGCGCGGGGTTTGAAATTGTCGGCACGTACACAGGCCACCAGGAACTGCCCCTCGCAGAGCAGTACGTGATCCGAGGACCGCCTGACCTGCTGGGTGAATCGCAGGCTGGCCCGGTTCAGCTCGGTGACTTGGGCACTGATCAGAAGCTCGTCGTCCAGCCGCGCCGGCGCGTGGTAACGCGCTTCGCTGGAATGCACGACAAACAACAGGTTCTCCCCCACCAGCTGCGATTGGGCGAAGCCCAGGTGTCGTAGCCGCTCGGTTCGAGCCCGCTCCATAAACTTAAGGTAATTGACGTAATACACGATGCCGCCGGCATCGGTGTCCTCGTAATAAACGCGACAACGATGTGCGAACGGCTCAAGCCCGTTTTGCGCGCGCATACTCTAGTGCTTACTCCTCGGGTTGCCAATCCGGCCAGGCAACTGTTTTTTCATTCTTGGACGACTTTTGCTGAAGTTTCGACGTAGCCAGCCCCTAGGACAGCACAAACTCCGAATAAGTCGACGAAAAGTGTGTCCGATCAATCGTCCACGGCATCGAGAAACTCGTCTACCACGGGCGCTTCTGCCAATCGTGACGGAATGTTCAGCCCGAAATGCAGGTAAGCATGCCGGGTCACCACCCGACCACGCGGGGTACGCATGATGTAGCCCTGCTGGATCAGGTAAGGCTCCAGCACGTCCTCGATGGTATGGCGCTCTTCGCTGATCGCGGCGGCCAGACTGTCGACCCCCACCGGCCCGCCGTCGAACTTCTCGATCATGGTCAACAATAGACGCCGGTCCTGATGGTCGAAGCCACGCTCGTCGACATCCAGCAGGTTCAGCGCCAGGTCGGCCACCGCCTTGGTGATATGCCCCTTGGCCCGCACCTCGGCGAAGTCGCGCACCCGGCGCAGCAGGCGGTTGGCGATCCGCGGCGTGCCCCGTGCCCGGCGCGCCACCTCGATGGCGCCCTCCGGATCCAGGGGCAAGCCGAGGATGCCGGCGGAACGACTGACGATGGTCGCCAGGTCCGTGATGCTATAGAACTCCAGGCGCTGGACGATACCGAAGCGATCCCGCAGCGGGTTGGTCAGCATGCCGGCCCGCGTAGTAGCGCCGACCAGGGTGAAGGGCGGCAGGTCGAGCTTGATCGAACGCGCCGCCGGCCCCTCGCCGATCATGATGTCGAGCTGGAAGTCCTCCATAGCCGGATACAGCACCTCCTCGACGATCGGCGACAGGCGATGGATCTCGTCGATGAACAGCACGTCATGGGGCTCGAGATTGGTCAACAGCGCCGCCAAGTCACCGGGACGCTCCAGCACCGGCCCGGAGGTACTCTTGATCGAGACGCCCATCTCCTGGGCGATGATGTTGGCCAGGGTGGTCTTGCCCAGCCCTGGCGGACCGAAGATCAGGGTATGGTCCAGGGATTCGTTGCGCCCGCGGGCAGCCTGGATGAACAGTTCCATCTGCTCGCGCACGCCAGGCTGGCCGATGTAGTCGGCCAGGCTGACCGGACGAATCGCCCGATCCTGGATTTCTTCGCGCTCACGGGGGCCCGTGGCGGCGATCAGACGATCAGCTTCTATCACTTAAATCATTCCCTTCAGGGCCCGACGGATCATTTCTTCGCTGCTCAAGCCTTTCTCTTTGATCGCGGAGACCGCCTTGCTAGCCTCCTGCGGCTTGTAGCCCAGGGAAATCAGCGCACTGACGGCGTCCGATTCGGCGCTGGCCACCGGCATCGGCGCATCCGGCTGGTTCGGCACCAGGGTGAACATGCTCGGGACCGCCTCCC
Organism: Pseudomonas sp. MSSRFD41; assembly: GCF_014230245.1. Lineage (NCBI taxonomy): Bacteria > Pseudomonadati > Pseudomonadota > Gammaproteobacteria > Pseudomonadales > Pseudomonadaceae > Pseudomonas > Pseudomonas sp. MSSRFD41. The sequence goes on from NZ_JACKZK010000005.1 coordinate 26,062, forward strand.
AGGCCTTGAACCGGTCCTTGAGCTCGACTAACAAACGCTCGGCGGTCTTCTTGCCGACCCCGGGCACCTTGGTCAGGGCCGAAGTGTCCTGGGCCTGAACGCTGCGCACCAACTCGTCCACCTCGAGGCTGGACATCAAGGCCAGGGCCAGTTTCGGCCCCACGCCATTAAGACGGATCAACTCACGGAAAAAGTCTCGCTCGCGCTTGCTGGCGAAGCCATAGAGTAACTGCGCGTCTTCGCGCACGACCAAATGAGTGTGCAAGGTCAGGGGTTCGCCGACCGATGGCAGGCGATACAGGGTGGTCATGGGCACTTCGACTTCATACCCCAACCCATTGACATCAAGAATCAGGTGCGGCGGCTGTTTTTCAGCCAAGGTGCCGCGCAAGCGTCCAATCACGTTCGAATCCTTAAGGCGATGGCCAGCGTTCGCTGGCGACTCACTGAGCAGGCATCCGGGCCGGACATTCTGGCACCACGACGTTCTACTCTTGAAATGACTGCGCCGATGCTATCAGAGACGCAAGCGGCCGCCACGACTGCGTGCCGTCCCCAAGCCGTGGGGCAACAGGCTGGAACGGGTGTGGGAATGACAGATGGCGATGGCCAGGGCGTCCGAGGCATCGATCTGCGGCTTGGCGGTCAGCTTGAGCAGATGCATCACCATCATCTGCACCTGCTCCTTGTTGGCGCCACCGGTGCCGGCCACGGCCTGCTTGACCTGGGTAGCGGTGTACTCGGCGATCTCCAGGCCTTCCTCAGCCGCGGCCACTATGGCCGCGCCCCGTGCCTGCCCGAGCTTCAGCGCCGAATCGGCATTACGCGCCATGAACACCTTCTCGATGCCCATGGTCACCGGTCCGTAGGTCTGGATCACTTCGCGCACCCCGCGATAGACGATCTGCAAACGCTCGTGCAGTTCGCCGGCGCCAGTGCGAATGCACCCGGAGGCCACATACACGCAACCGCGCCCGGTGTCGCGAACCACGCCATAACCGGTGATGCGCGAACCGGGGTCGATGCCAAGAATAAGAGTCATAACGCCTGCTGCTGAAGTGAAAAGGCCTGCCGGGGATGACCGGGATAGCGAAAAGAGCGAAGCCGGAAGCGCCCTGCCGCACAATCATCGCGGCGTTGCGCATCCGGCTTCAAGGTCGGTGCAGTCAAATCAACCCAACTGGGCAGCGACCGACTCCGGAATATCCGCGTTGGAATAGACGTTCTGCACATCATCCAGGTCTTCCAGCATGTCGATCAGCTTCAAGACCTTCTCTGCGCCGTCCAGGTCCAGCTCGGCACTGGTGGTGGGCAGCATGACGATCTCCGCATCCGCCGCCTTGAAGCCCGCAGTTTCCAGGGCATTGCGCACGCCATAGAAACCGGCGAAGGAGGTGAATACGTCGACCGAGCCGTCTTCGTTGCTCACTACGTCGTCGGCATCGGCCTCCATCGCCGCTTCCATCAGCGCATCTTCGTCAACACCTTCGGCAAAGGTCAGCTGGCCCTTGCGCTCGAACAGATAGGCTACCGAACCGTCGGTGCCCAGGTTGCCGCCACACTTGCTGAAGGCATGACGAACCGCCGCCGCGGTGCGGTTGCGGTTATCGGTCATGCATTCGACCATCACTGCCACGCCGTTGGGACCGTAGCCCTCGTAGGTCAGCTCGACCACGTCGTCGCTGCCGGCAGCGCCGGTACCGCGGGCGATAGCCCGGTCGATGATGTCACGGCTCATGTTGGCGCCCAGGGCCTTGTCCAGGGCCAGGCGCAGGCGTGGGTTGGAACCGGGCTCGCCACCACCCTGGCGGGCTGCGACGGTCAGCTCACGAATCCATTTGGTGAAGATCTTGCCTCTCTTGGCATCCTGACGCTCTTTGCGGTGCTTGATGTTCGCCCACTTGGAATGACCGGCCATAATTTGCTCCAAATTCTCCTTGAAACCTTACCAGCGCTGCCATCAGGCAGGCGGGTAGCAAAAACTCGCCCCATAGAAAAAGCGCACCCGAAGGTGCGCCTTGTCGGGCCAGCTTACTCAGCCTTTGGCTGTTCGCGCAGACGGATGTGCAGCTCGCGCAGAGCCTTGGCATCCACCGCACCCGGCGCTTCGGTCATGACGCAGGCAGCGCTCTGGGTTTTCGGGAAGGCGATCACTTCACGAATCGATTGCGCGCCGGTCATCAGCATCACCAGGCGATCCAGGCCGAAGGCCAGGCCGCCATGGGGTGGCGCGCCATACTTGAGGGCATCCAGCAGGAAGCCGAACTTCTCTTCCTGCTCCGCTTCCTCGATGCCCAGCAGGCGGAATACCGCTTGCTGCATTTCCTTGCGGTGGATACGGATCGAGCCGCCACCCAGTTCAGTGCCGTTGAGCACCATGTCGTAGGCACGGGACAGGGCTTCGGCCGGATTGGCCTCGAGCTCGGCAGGCGAGCACTTGGGCGCGGTGAACGGGTGGTGCACGGCGCTGACGCTACCGTCGTCGTTCTCTTCGAACATCGGGAAGTCGATGACCCACAGCGGTGCCCAGTCGCAGGTCAGCAGGTTGAGGTCGTTACCGACCTTGATCCGCAGCGCGCCCAGGGCTTCGCTGACGATCTTGGCCTTGTCGGCGCCGAAGAACACGATGTCGCCATCGACCGCGCCGACGCGATCGAGGATCACGTTCAGGCTGGCTTCAGGAATGTTCTTGACGATCGGCGACTGCAGGCCCTCGACGCCCTTGGCACGCTCGTTGACCTTGATGTAAGCCAGGCCCTTGGCGCCGTAGATGCCGACGAACTTGGTGTAGTCGTCGATCTTGCTGCGCGGCATGCTCGCCCCGCCAGGAACGCGCAAGGCCGCCACACGGCACTTCGGATCGTTGGCCGGACCGCTGAACACCTTGAATTCCACGTCCTTGAGCTGGTCGGCCACATCCACCAGTTCCAGCGGGATACGCAGGTCCGGCTTGTCGGAACCATAGCGACGCATGGCTTCGTGCCAGGTCATGTGCGGGAACTCGCCGAATTCCACATCCAGCACTTCCTTGAACAGGTTGCGGATCATGCCCTCGGTGAGGCCCATGATGTCCTGTTCGTTGAGGAAGCTGGTCTCGATGTCGATCTGAGTGAACTCAGGCTGACGATCGGCACGCAGGTCTTCGTCGCGGAAGCACTTGGCGATCTGGTAGTAGCGGTCGAAGCCGGCCACCATCAACAGCTGCTTGAACTGCTGCGGCGATTGCGGCAGGGCGAAGAAGTTGCCAGCGTGGGTACGGCTCGGCACCAGGTAGTCGCGGGCACCTTCAGGGGTGGCGCGGGTCAGGATCGGCGTCTCGACATCGAGGAAGCCGTTCTCGTCGAGGTAGCGGCGCACGCTGCTGGTGATCCGCGAGCGCAGGCGCAGCTTCTCGGCCATCTCTGGACGGCGCAGGTCGATATAGCGATAGCGCAGGCGCGTCTCTTCGCCCACGTCGGTGTATTCATTGAGCGGGAACGGCGGGGTTTCCGCGTCGTTCAGCACTTCCAGCTCGTAACCCAGGACCTCGATCATGCCCGAGGCCATGTTGGCGTTGCCGGCACCAGCCGGACGCAGGCGTACCTTGCCGGTGACCTTGACCACGTATTCGCTGCGCACGCGGTCGGCGGTCGCGAAGGTTTCAGCGCGGTCCGGATCGAACACCACCTGGGCCAGGCCTTCACGATCACGGATATCGAGGAAGATCACCCCGCCGTGGTCACGACGACGGTGGACCCATCCGCAAAGGGTTACTTCCTGACCTTCCAGGCTTTCGTTCAGTTGGCCGCAATAATGGCTGCGCATCATGGTAGTGGTTTCACTTCTCGTAATTCGAAATTCGATGGAGGCCTTGCGCACCCCTCGGGTGCCGGATAGTGCAAGAACTCGCGCGTGTCGTTCAACTTAGTCAGCTTTGTCGCCACCGGCCAGGTTCTTCTTCGAGCCGGTCTTGAAATCGGTTTCATACCAGCCGGTGCCACTCAGGCGAAAACCGGGCATGGACAGCATCTTTTTCAGTTCAGGTGCCTGGCAGGCAGGACAGTCGACCAGCGGCGCGGCGCTGATCTTTTGAATGGCTTCCAACTGATGACCACAGGAAGCGCATTGGTAGTCGTACATCGGCATGGGGGCGTCTCGGCAATCAGGTTACTGCTTGAACTACAGCCAGAGCCCACGCCAAAGCTCGGGCTACCTAGCAAAGAGCGGGATTATATCCATTAAATCGGCCCTGTGCAGCCGTATGCCCCACAACCAATGCGCGTCGCAGATACGGACGGCGCGCAAGGCGCCATCCGTAGCGGAGGGCTTAACCGTTTTCCAGCAGCGAACGCAGCATCCAGGCGGTTTTCTCATGCACCTGCATGCGCTGGGTCAGCAGGTCCGCCGTGGGTTCGTCGCTGACTTTGTCCAGTAACGGGAAAATACCGCGGGCGGTGCGGGTCACCGCCTCCTGGCCACTGACCAGTTGCTTGATCATTTCCTCGGCTGCCGGCACACCTTCTTCCTCTTTGATCGAGGACAGCCTGGCGTAGATGGAGTAGGCGCCTGGAGCCGGGAAGCCCAGGGCACGGATGCGTTCGGCGATCAGGTCGACCGCCAGGGCCAGTTCGTTGTACTGCTCCTCGAACATCAGGTGCAGGGTGCGGAACTGAGGGCCGGTGACGTTCCAGTGGAAGTTATGGGTCTTGAGGTACAACACGTAGGTATCCGATAGCAGACGGGAAAGGCCGTCGACAATGGATTTACGATCCGCTTCGCTGATACCGATATCAATTGCCATGTTTCTCTCCGTTAACCAGATGAATCCACCCAATCAGCTGCCGGACCACTCTAGCAAGAGCCTCGCCCTTGCGCCGGCCTCTGTCCCCCGAGCGGCCTGCGGTGGATTGTCCCGTGACCAGTCGGACCGTCAAACGCTGGGCTCGAGCCTGATCTGACCATGGGGGAAATCCTGCGTTCCTTGGAAAATCCGCCAACACCTGTCTAGCACAGGCCTTTGCCTGATGCTCCGGATCACCATCGTCCACGATGGGGCTGCCCTCCTCTCGCCAGCCAGCACCGGTGATTTGAGAAGGCCTGGGCTTTGCGGTTAAATAGAGCCCGTGTCGTTGTTGCCTATTTCTTCGGCCAACGCGCATAGGCTGACACCACGCATGTACCCGCCTTAACCTTTTTTTTCCAAAGCGAACCGTGCGCGACCAGCTCTTCCTTAGTGCTACTTCTTAACGTGAGTTAATCAAAATGTTGAAAATCGTCCACCTGCTGACAGGCCTTGCAGCCTTGCTGCTGTCCTTGATTCCGAGTCTAAGATCTGACGCGGTTCCCTACCTGCAACAACCCGATGCTCTTTACCTGGCCATTTTCGGCCTGCTCAACCTGGCCCTGGCTCCAGTTGTTCCCCACTGGAACAAAGGTCCGCGCCAGCACCTGCAGAACCTGGCCAGCGCCCTGCTGGTCCTGGTAGTGGTACTGCAAACCCTCACCCTGCTGGCTCCCATGCCGGTGATCGGTGGTCAACCCGCAGTCCTGGTCAGCCTGCTGACCGCATTGATCGCCGTTGCCCTGCACCTGGCCGTGAGCTTCTACAAATCGTCACCAGCCGCCGCGGCTTCACCTGCCTACGACATGAGCAATCGTGATACCGGGACCGTGAAGTGGTTCAACACCTCCAAGGGCTTCGGTTTTATCTCCCGGGACTCCGGCGACGATATTTTCGTGCACTTTCGCGCCATCCGTGGCGAAGGCCATCGCGTCCTGGTCGAAGGCCAGCGCGTAGAGTTCTCGGTGATGAATCGTGATAAGGGCTTGCAAGCCGAGGACGTAATCGCAGCGCTACCACGTCGCTGAGCGCCCATTGCAAAAAAACCGCGCCAAAGGCGCGGTTTTTTTTACCCTGCGATCCCCTCAATAGTGGGGAGGCGGGACTTCTTCTTCGAAGGAGCTGAACTGACCGGCCATCTCCTCCTGGCGCTTGAGCATGGCCGTCATCTGCAGTTGCAGGCGCTCCAGCACCTTATGCTGCGCCACCAACTCATCATTGAGGGCCTGGATAGTGTCATCCTGAAATGCCAGGCGACTTTCCAGATCGGTTACCCGCGCTTCCAGACTCATGATTCAGCCCTCCAGAAAGCGAAAATCATCGGTCAGCACCAGCCGCAAGCGCTCGCGTATCTGTGCAACCTGCTCCGAGCTGTAAGGTTTGGCCGGCTGTTTGCCCCATATCGGTGCAGGCCAGGCCGCATCATCGCGCTTGCGCACTATCACATGCATGTGCAACTGGCTGACCACATTGCCCAGCGTCGCCACGTTCAACTTGTCGGCATCGAAGGAGTCCTTCAGCACTTCGGCCAGCGCTGTGGTTTCTCGCCACAGCTGTTGCTGATCGGTGACATCCAGTTGAAACAACTCGCTGATATCTTCGCGACGCGGCACCAGGATGAACCAAGGGTAGTTTGCATCATTGGACAGCAACAGCCGGCAAAGGGGGAAATCCCCGATGACTAACGTGTCTTGCTGCAATCGTGAATCTAAAGTGAACACCGCGCTTGCTCCCGCTCAGCCCATTACAGCCTGGCCGTCCAGTATTACTGACACCTGCCAGGCGACAGAGGCGCAGCATACCTGCGAACGCCTCGCGCTTCATGAGCAATGAGCCTGCGCCCCTCACCCCCGATTTGGCAAGGAGCCACTGCGTGCAACCCGATGCGCCCCGAAACAGGACCCTTTTCGAAGCCCCGCACCAATTGCCCACAATGCGTGATGAATGTTCGAAACATGACCAGGCAAGCCCTTGATGTTTCTCGTTCTTGGCGTTCCACAACGCATTGGACTCGTACCGCGTTTCGGCGGTCTTGCACCAAAACCGCACAAAGGGTCTACGCTGAGTACCCCAAGCATCCGCCGTTTACTCACTTCGCGGTGTGCGGCGGTAACATTTTGCAAAGCTGTGCAACTTATTGCACAGCCCTGCACCATGGGAGGCAGCCACGTCAAGCCAAACGAAAAGCAACCCAAGACGGCGGTTTTATGCGGTTTTTACAGGTTCATAGGGCGCCTTGAACAAAAAACGCCGAACAAAATGGATTTGTGCACGCTTGTTGCATTCAGCCCGGAATCGTCTGCGATGGCTCATCGAAAGTGAGCCCCTACAGACTCATAACAATAGTGGCAGGGCTGCCCCAAAAGTACTTTGAAAGTGTTTGCATGGGGGGCCTTCATTGCCTCTTTACATCCCCTCGAGAAGTACTATTCAACTTGTCGGACCGAGTGCATTTTGGCCGAACAGTTACGACACCGATCGAGCAGTTTGCGACAGGGTCGTAAAGAAGCTGAAAGGATAGATAGGCAAGTATCGCCAATATTGTCAGCGTGATATAAGTTTGCGCCGACACAAAAAGAAAGAGCCGCCCAGATAAAAATACAGGTGGGACGGCAATAGTCTTCTAAAAACCAAAGGAGCAAATCACGATGCGCGTGATGAAGTGGAGCATGATCGCCCTGGCTGTATCCGCAGGGACCTCGCAGTTCGCAATCGCGTCCTCCCAGGACGAGTCCAAGGGTTTCTTCGAAGATCAGAGCTTGAAGTCCAAGACCCGACTGGAATACATGAATCGCGACTACAAGAATGGCGCCGGTAACATTTCCAAGCCAGGTGGCGGCTACAAGAGCGGCTATCGCCAGGACACCGGTATCAGTGAACTGCTGACCTACGAATCGGGCTTCACCCAAGGCACCGTGGGTGTCGGCGTGGACGCCATGGCCATGGGCGCAGCTCGCCTGGACGGCGGCGCAGGCCGTGCCGGCAACGGACTGTTCGCAGTCAATGGCGACGGCCAACCGGAAAAGACCCAGTCCAAGACGGGTGCCGCCATCAAGTTCCGCCTCTCCGACACCACCCTCAAGTACGGTCGTCAATTCGTCGCCAGTCCGGTATTCGCCACCGACGACAGCCGCCTGTTGCCGGAAGTGGCCGAAGGCACCCTGATCACCAGCAAGGAAATCAAGGGCCTGGAACTGAGCGCTGGTCGCTTCACCGCACTGAGCAAGCAGACCGGCATGGGCAAGGACAGCATCGGCGGCGTGGCAGACGAGAATGGCAATGGCGCCAAAGGCCTGCCTTCGGCGAACATCTTCGGCGCCACCTACGCCTTCACTGACAACTTCACCGGCACCCTGGCAGGCTCCAAGGTCGACCAGTACTTCAAGAAGCAGTACATCAACCTGAACTACACCCTGCCGATCGCCGAGTCGCAGTCCCTGAACTTCGACTTCAACGGCTACAAGACCGAAGGCGACAAGCGTGGCGACCTGGTCGACATGATCGGCGACGGTCGCAAGGGCGTGGACAACAAACTGTGGAGCCTGGCAGCGGCTTACAGCCTCGGCGCGCACAAGTTCACCCTGGCCCACCAGCGTTCCAGCGGCGACAACGGTTACTACTACGGCGTTGACGGCAACGGCACGGTCTTCGTGGCCAACTCCATCCAGATCTCCGACTTCGTGGGCCGCGACGAGCGCTCCTGGCAAGCACGCTACGACCTGAACATGGCCACCTATGGCGTGCCAGGCCTGAGCTTCATGGCTCGCTACGTGACCGGCGACAACATTTCCACCAATGGCTTGGGCGAAGGCAAGGAAAAGGAGTTCAACTTCGAGACCAAGTACGTCATGCAGGAAGGTCCGGCCAAGGACCTGTCCTTCCGCCTGCGTAGCGCGGTATATCGCGCCAATACCGCCTACAGCGGTTACCAGTCCGACAACAACGACGTACGTATCATCGTCGAGTACCCGCTGAGTATCTTGTAATCCCGATATCCGGCTAATTAAGCCAACACGCGATATCATTAAGAACCGCCGCACTGAAATAGTGCGGCGGTTTTTTATGCCGGTAAAAATACCAACCAGAGCGAGCCCTATAAATAGCAAGCTAACTAATAAGCCGTACATCGCTAGTTGATATTCATCAACCTGCAACACACCCACTTAGTTTCCAAGCCTTAAAATAAACAAGGGGCCCATGGCCCCTTGTCCAGAACAACATTAGCTGACCGAACAGCCAACTTGTGAAACGGCCTTATTACACGGCAGCTTCCTGAACCACGCGGATCACTCGCTGCGGAAACGGGATATCGATACCCGCGGCTTTCAAACGATCACGGGACAACTCGTTGAACTGGAACATGACATCCCAGTAGTCGGCAGTCTTGACCCAGACGCGCAACGACAGGGTGATGGCGCTGTCGCCCAGGGTCGAAACCACGGCCACCGGCGCCGGATCGGCCAGCACGCGCTCATCCTTGGCCAGTTCCAGCAGCACTTCCCGGGCTTTCTGCAAGTCTGCGTCGTAATCCACGCCTACATCGAATACCACCTTGCGCGTGGGCTGGCGGTTGTAGTTGGTGATGATGCCGTTGGACAGGTTGCCGTTGGGCACGATCACCGTCTTGTTGTCGCCGGTACGCAGCACCGTGTGGAAGATCTGGATACTGTCGACGGTGCCGCTGATGCTCTGGGCTTCGATGAAGTCGCCAATACGGAACGGCCGGAACAGCAAGATCAGCACTCCGCCGGCAAAATTCGCCAGGCTGCCTTGCAATGCCAGGCCGATGGCCAGGCCGGCGGCACCGATGGCGGCGACGAAGGAAGTGGTCTCGACACCGATCATCGAGGCCACGCTGATGATCAGCAGGACCTTGAGCACGATGTTGGCCAGACTGCTGATGAAGCCCTGCAACGCCAGGTCGGCATTACGCAGTGCCAGTAGCCTGCCTACTTTATGGGTCAGCTTGTTGATCAGCCACCAACCGATGGCCAGGGTGACCACGGCCAGCAGCACGCGACTGCCGTACTCCATGATCATTGGAATCCAGGCCTGGGAAGCCCGGACCAAGTTGTCTACTTCAGCATTCAAATCCATCTATCTCTCCAGGTTTCCGCGATTGCGCAGGATGCATGACTGACAGGCAGAACGACCGGATCCCGGGGAGCTCAATCGTTTCTGCCATCGCTCCGGCCTCGGACGCCAACAAGAGCTAGAGGTTCCCGGAGGCGCCGATCAATCGCGGAAGTTGTTGAACTGCAGCGGCATGCCGAATTCCTTGCCACGCAGTGCGGCGATGGCTTCTTGCAGATCGTCGCGCTTCTTGCCGGTCACCCGGACCTGCTCGCCCTGGATGGCGGCCTGCACCTTGAGCTTGGCTTCCTTGATATGGGCAACGATCTTCTTCGCCAGTTCCTTGTCGATCCCTTCCTTGAGTACCGCTTCCTGCTTCATCACCTTGCCGGAGGCATAGGCGTCCTTGATTTCCAGGCATTGCACGTCGATCTTGCGCTTGACCAGGGCCAGCTTGAGGATCTCGATCATCGCTTCCAGCTGGAACTCGGCTTCAGCGGTCAGGTTGACGGTCAGTTCCTTGTCCTTGAACTCGAAGCTGCCCTTACCCTTCAGGTCGTAGCGGCGATCGAGCTCCTTGACGGCGTTTTCCACCGCGTTGGTGACTTCGTGCTTGTCCAGTTCGGATACCACGTCAAACGACGGCATGTACTCTCTCCAATAAAAAAGGGGCGCTGTTCAGAACATCGAACACGCCCGGCTTGCGGTTAAAATCCGCGCTCATTATAACGGGTCTTTCCCCTCCTTCACCGCGTGCCCTCCCCGGGCCGGCCAAACAGAGCGAAAACTTGATGTCCACCACCTGGCACGTCCTCGGCGCCGGCAGTCTCGGTACTCTCTGGGCCACACGCTTGGCCCGCGCCGGCCTGCCGGTGCGCCTGGTCCTGCGGGACCAGGCCCGCTTGCAGGACTACCAAGTCGCTGGCGGCCTGACCCTGGTCGAACAGGGCCAGAGCCGCCTTTATCCGATCCCCGGCGAAACCTGCGACAGCCCGCAACCGATCCAGCGCCTGCTGCTGGCTTGCAAGGCCTACGATGCCGAGGCGGCCGTGGCGCGCATCGCCACGCGCCTGGCTCCAGGAGCCGAGCTGATCCTCTTGCAAAATGGCCTGGGCAGCCAGGATGCCGTGGCCGCCCGGGTTCCCGGGGCACGCTGTATTGCCGCCTCCAGCACCGAGGGAGCGTTCCGCGATGGCGACTGGCGCGTGGTGTTCGCCGGGCATGGCTATACCTGGCTCGGCGATGCCTGCCACCCCACCGCGCCGATCTGGCTGGATGAACTCAGTGCCAGCGGCATTCCCCATGAATGGACCACCCAGATCCTCACCCGACTCTGGCGCAAGCTGGCGCTCAACTGCGCGATCAATCCCCTGACAGTACTGCACGACTGCCGCAATGGTGGTCTACAGCAACACCGGTGTGAAGTCGCCACGCTGTGTGCCGAACTGGGCGAACTGCTGCAATGCTGCGGGCAACCCGATGCCGCGCAGGGCCTGCAACAGGAAGTCGAACGGGTGATCCAGGCCACCGCCGCCAATTACTCTTCCATGTACCAGGACGTGGCCAACCGGCGGCGTACCGAAATCCGCTATTTGCTGGGCCACGCTTGCGCAGTCGCCAGCCGCCATCGCCTGGCACTGCCGCACCTGCAGCAATTGCAACTGCGCCTCAAGGAACACCTTCTGCAGCACGGATTGCCCAGCGACTGAGCAGCGGCTACGCTGCCCACTTGCTCATTTCCAGCGATATAGCCGATGCCATTGCGCCAGCGCCTCGAAAACCTGCCAGTGGGCCAAAAGCTCCTGGCGGCCCTGCTTGTCTTGCTGACCACAGTACTGCTGGTCGCCAACCTGACCTTCATCAGTGCCGCCTACTGGATCTCCCAGGAGAGCATGGCGCCCCAGGCCTTGCAGACCATCGGCCGGCTGGTGTCCAACCCGACCCTGTCGCTCCAGGCGCTGAATTCGCCCCATGATGCGGAACGGCTACTCAACGAACTCGACAGCTACTCGCCCCTGCGCGCAGCGGCCATCTATGACGGCAGCGGCCAGCGCATCGCCCAGCTGCAGCACGGCGATCGCCTCAAGCTCCCCGAGCGCTACCGGCATATCGAGGCCTGGCAACTGACCGAGTTTCGCAGCAACCAGGTGATCCCCCTGCCCCGCCCGGGCCAGGAGCCGGGCCACCTGCTGCTGGTGGCCACCAGCGAACTGCCCATGGCCTTCTATACCGGCACCCTCACCGCCAGCCTGGGTATCTTGATCTTCAGCGTGCTGCTGTGGCTGATCATCGCCCGGCAGATCAAGCGCCTGATCACCCAGCCGATTCACCAGCTCGAAGAGCTGTCGCGCCAGGTCACCCGCGAAGAGAACTACGCCCTTCGCGCGGCCCGCGGCAACCACGATGAAATCGGCAGCCTGGCAGAAGCCTTCAACACCATGCTGTCGCGGATCGAGGCCCGGGAGCAGCAGCTCAAGCGCGCCCGGGACGACTCCCAAGCCGCCTACGACCAGGCCCAGGGACTGGCCGAAGAGACCCGCCATACCAACCGCAAGCTGGAACTGGAAGTCCAGGTACGCAGCAAGATCGAGAAGAAGCTCACCGGTTTCCAGAACTACCTCAACAGCATCATCGATTCCATGCCCTCGGCATTGATCGCCCTGGACGAACAACTGTACGTCACTCAGTGGAACCAGGAGGCCAGCGCCCTGTCCGGGACACGCCTGGACGAGGCCCTGAACCAGCCGATCTTCCTGGCCTTCGAACCGCTCAAGCCATTCCTGCCCCAGCTCAAGGAAACCGTGGAACAGCACACGGTGGCCAAGATCGAGCGGGTCACCTGGTTCAAGGATGAAGAGGCCAGGCACTATGCCCTGACCTTCTACCCCCTGATGGGCGGCGCCGGACGCGGCGTGGTGATCCGTATCGACGACATCACCCAGCGCCTGTCCCTGGAAGAAATGATGGTGCAGTCGGAAAAGATGCTCTCGGTAGGCGGCCTCGCGGCCGGCATGGCCCACGAGATCAACAACCCTCTCGGGGCGATCCTGCATAACGTGCAGAACATCCGCCGCCGATTGTCCCCGGACCTGCCGAAGAACCTCGAATATGCCCAGCAGAGCGGGGTCGAGCTGCAAACCGTCAACCATTACCTGGAAAGCCGCGAAGTCCCGCAACTGCTCGACGGCATTCAACAAGCAGGAGCCCGAGCGGCGAAGATCGTCACCCACATGCTCAGCTTCAGTCGCCGTAGCAACCGGCAGATGGCGCCCTGCGACTTGCCAGCGCTGATCGACCAGGCGGTGGAGATCGCCGGCAACGACTTCGACCTGGCGATCGGCTTCGACTTCAAGGGCCAGGCGATCATCCGCCAGTTCGATCCGAACCTGGGCCCGGTTCCCGGCACCGCCAACGAACTGGAGCAGGTGCTGCTCAACCTGCTGAAAAATGCCGCCCAGGCCATTCACCAGCGCGAGGATGACAGCGAGCCGGGACGAATCATCCTGCGCACCCGGCTCAATCCGCCCTGGGCGGAAATCCAAGTCGAGGACAACGGCATCGGCATGAACGAGAACGTGCGCAAGCGTACCTTCGAGCCATTCTTCACCACCAAGGAGATCGGCCAGGGCACCGGCCTTGGCCTGTCGGTGTCGTACTTCATCATCACCAACAACCACAAAGGGCAGATGGAGGTGCAATCGACCCGGGGCCAAGGCACCTGCTTCACCCTGCGCCTGCCCCTGGCCAGCAACCAGCCCCCGGTCCAAGCACCGCTACCACTGGAGAACTAGACATGGGTTTTCGCTTGTCGAAGATTTACACCCGCACCGGCGACAAGGGCGAAACCGGCCTGGGGGATGGGCGCCGAGTGCCCAAGGATCATCCACGGATCGAGGCCATCGGCGAAGTCGACACCCTCAATAGCCAGCTGGGCCTGCTCCTGGCTGGCCTGGAAGAACAGCGCATGGCCTATCCGGGGCTGGCCCAGGTGATCGAGGTCTTGGCACCCTGCCAGCATCGCTTGTTCGATCTTGGCGGCGAGCTGGCGATGCCGGTGTACCAGGCGCTCGATGAGCTGGAAGTGCAGCGCCTGGAGGCGGCCATCGATAGCTGGAACGAGGAGTTGGGCCCGCTGGAGAACTTCATCCTTCCCGGAGGCTCGATGCTGATCGCCCAGGCCCATGTCTGCCGCAGCCTGGCCCGCAGCGCCGAGCGCCGCTGCCAGCAACTCAATGCGATCGAACCGCTGCCGGAGGTCGGGTTGGCCTACATCAATCGCCTGTCGGACCTGCTGTTCGTCGCTGCTCGCTTGATTGCCAAGCGCCAGGGCATCACCGAGATCCTCTGGCAGGCCGCCGCCAAGCCGTGATGGGCAACGGCTTGGCGGTGAGGCACCAGCAAGCCGTTGCCTGGCTCAACCCTGCGGCCAGAAGGCGCGGATGCCGGCCACACCCTGGGCGCCGCTGGCCCAGGCCTGTTCGCACTGGGCCGGGCCCACGCCGCCTAGCAGGTACACCGGCTTGTTGAAGCCGACGATCAGTTGCCCGGCCTGCTCCCAGCCCAGGGGCTGGGCATCGGGATGGGTCTGGGTCGGCTGCACCGGCGACAGGGTCACGAAGTCCACGTCCATCTGCCGCGCCAGGGCCAATTCCTCGGCGTCATGGCAAGAGGCCGCCAACCAGCGATCCTTGCCGAATGGACGCCCGGCGCTGGCATACTTGCGCAGTTGGGCCGACGTCATATGCCAGCCGGCCGACGGAAAGTCCCCCAGCCACTCGAAAGGTCCCTTGAGCATCAACTGCGCCTTGCCGGCGCACAGGCCCACCGCATCCACCGCCAGGTCACGATACTGCGGATCGTAGCCACCGGGCGCCCGCAGCTGGATCAGCCGGCAGCCATTGGCAATGGCTTTCTGCATGCCACGCAATAGGGCCGGGGTCTCCAGGCCTTCGGGCGTAATCAGGTAGTGCTCGGGCAAACGCGCTGCCGCGACGATCGGCTGGTTGGCCGCCGGGAACTCATAATCGCCCAGTTGCCGCGGGCTGACCCAGGCCAGGGGCTGGCCTTCGGCACCATGGGGCTCGCCGCTGAAGGCCGAGACCTCCCATACATCCAGCAATACCTGCTTGTCCGGATAATCGTGCTGCACCTTGATCAGGGGACGTGCAGCCTGCACGGCAATGCCCAGTTCTTCCTGCAGCTCCCTGGCCAATGCCGCCTGCACGGTTTCCCCGGTCTCGACCTTGCCCCCGGGAAACTCCCAAAGGCCCCCTTGATGCTGAGTATCGGCACGTCGGGCGATCAGGATCTTGCCATTGGCATCCCGGATGACGGCCGCTGCCACATGCACTCGTTTCACCGCGTTTTCCTCTGGTCCGTCATTCGGCCGGCCTGGGTGCCCAGCCGATGAAAAATGATGGTTGCCAAGCGCGAAGGCCGGCCCCGGAAGATCCCGGGGCGGCCACAGCGAGTATCAGGTACGGTACTCGGCGTTGATCTTCACGTATTCGTGGGACAGGTCGGTGGTCCAGATGGTTTCGCTGCAGGTACCACGCCCCAGTTCGATGCGGATGGTGATCTCTTCCTGCTGCATGACCGCCGCCCCCTGGGCCTCGGTATAGCTGGCAGCCCGAGCGCCACGGCTGGCGATGCAGACTTCGCCGAGGAACACGTCGATCTTGCTCACATCCAGGTCCGGCACGCCGGCACGTCCCACGGCTGCCAGGATCCGTCCCCAGTTCGGGTCGGAAGCGAACAGCGCCGTCTTGATCAGCGGTGAGTGGGCCACGGTGTAGCCCACGTCCAGGCACTCCTGGGGGTTGCCGCCGCCGTTGACTTGGACAGTGACGAACTTGGTGGCGCCTTCACCGTCGCGGACGATGGCCTGGGCCACATCCATGCAAACCTCGAACACCGCTTGCTTCAACGCGCCGAACAACGGGCCACTGGCCTCGGTGATTTCCGGCAGGTCGGCCTGGCCGGTAGCGATCAGCATGCAACAGTCGTTGGTGGAGGTGTCGCCGTCGATGGTGATGCGGTTGAAAGACTTGTTGGCACCGTCCAGCAGCAGGTTTTGCAGCACTTCGCGGGAGACCTTGGCGTCGGTGGCGATGTAGCCAAGCATGGTCGCCATGTTCGGCCGGATCATTCCCGCGCCCTTGCTGATGCCGGTGACGGTGATGGTCACGCCGTCATGCTGGAACTGGCGGCTGGCGCCCTTGGGCAGGGTATCGGTGGTCATGATCCCGGTGGCGGCAGCGGCCCAGTTGTCCACGGACAGGTCGTCCAGGGCGGCCTGCAAGGCACCTTCGATCTTCTCCACAGGCAGCGGCTCGCCGATGACCCCGGTGGAGTACGGCAGCACGGCACTGGCATCGACCCCAGTCAGTTCCGCCAGCTTGGCACAGGTACGGCTGGCTGCCGCCAGGCCTGGCTCACCGGTACCGGCGTTGGCATTACCGGTATTGGTCAGCAGGTACCGCACCGGGCCCTGCACACGCTGCTTGGCGAGGATCACCGGCGCGGCGCAGAACGCATTGAGGGTGAACACCCCGGCCACTGTCGAGCCTTCGGCACAGCGCATGACCACCACATCCTTGCGCCCGGGGCGCTTGATACCGGCCGAGGCGATACCGAGTTCGAAACCGGCAACCGGGTGCAACGTTGGCAAAGGACCAAGACCAACAGCCATGAATGCGCTCCTCTCATCAAATGGATGCACCGTCGGCATGAAAGACGGTGCTGCAAATGGAAAAACGCCGCGACGGCTGATGCCGTCACGGCGTGGGTGTTTCAGTGTCTGGCGAGGATCTTAGTTGATCTGGCCGTGACAGTGCTTGTACTTCTTGCCCGAACCGCAATAGCACAGTTCGTTGCGCCCCAGCTTCTGCTCATTGCGTACCGGCGCGGAAGCCAGGGCCACGTCGACCTCGACACCCTCTTCCATGGCTTCGGGCTGGTCCAGGCCTGGAGCCTCGGCGTGCTCGAACTGCATGCGACGGGCCAGGGCCTCGGCTTCCTGGCGCAGGCGCGCCTCTTCCTCGGCCGGATCTTCGCGACGCACCTGGACGTGGGACAGCACTCGGATCGAGTCGCGCTTGATGGAATCCAGCAATTCGGAGAACAGGGTGAAGGACTCGCGCTTGTACTCCTGCTTGGGGTTCTTCTGCGCATAACCACGCAGGTGGATCCCGTGGCGCAGGTGGTCCATGGTCGACAGGTGGTCTTTCCACAGGTCGTCCAGGACTCGCAGCACGATCTGCTTCTCGAACGTGCGCAGCGCTTCGGCGCCGGCCTGGTCTTCTTTCTCGTTGTACGCGGCGATCAGCTCGTTGAGCAGCTTCTCGCGCAGGGTTTCTTCGTACAGGTGATCGTCTTCGTCGAGCCATTGCTGGATCGGCAGGTTCACCCCGAAATCGCTCTGGAGCGCAGCCTCCAGGCCAGCCACGTCCCACTGCTCAGGCAGCGACTGTGGAGGAATGTGGGCACTGACGGTGGCGTTCAGCACGTCCTGGCGGAAGTCGGCGATGGTCTCGCCGATGTTGTCAGCGGCCAGCAGCGTATTGCGCATGTGGTAGATCACCTTGCGCTGTTCGTTGTTGACGTCGTCGAACTCCAGCAGTTGCTTGCGGATGTCGAAGTTGCGGCCTTCGACCTTGCGCTGGGCCTTCTCGATGGCGTTGGTCACCATGCGGTGCTCGATCGCCTCGCCGGACTGCATGCCCAGGGCCTTCATGAAGTTCTTCACCCGGTCGGAGGCGAAGATGCGCATCAGGCTATCTTCCAGCGACAGGTAGAAGCGGCTGGAACCGGCGTCGCCCTGACGACCGGCACGGCCACGCAGCTGGTTGTCGATACGCCGCGATTCGTGGCGCTCGGAAGCGATGACCTGCAGGCCACCGGACTCCAGTACCTGCTGGTGGCGCTTCTGCCAGTCGGCCTTGATCTGGGCAATCTGCTCGGGCGTCGGGTTCTCCAGGGAAGCGACTTCCACTTCCCAGTTGCCGCCCAGCAGGATGTCGGTACCACGGCCAGCCATGTTGGTGGCGATGGTCAAAGCCCCCGGACGACCGGCCTGGGCAATGATCTCGGCTTCCTTTTCGTGGAACTTGGCGTTCAGGACCTTGTGCTCGATGCCTTCCTTGTTGAGCAGGTTGGACATGTGCTCGGAGGTCTCGATGGTGGCGGTACCCACCAGCACCGGACGGCCCTTGGCCATGCAGTCCTTGATGTCGCTGATGATCGCGGCGTACTTCTCGTCCGCGGTCAGGAACACCAGATCGTTGTAGTCCTTGCGCGCCAACGGCTTGTTCGGCGGGATGACCATCACCTGCAGGCCGTAGATCTGGTGGAACTCGAACGCCTCGGTATCGGCGGTACCGGTCATGCCGGACAGCTTGGTATACAGGCGGAAGTAGTTCTGGAAAGTGGTCGAGGCCAGGGTCTGGCTCTCGGCCTGGATATTGAGGTTTTCCTTGGCTTCGATGGCCTGGTGCAGGCCCTCGGAAAGACGGCGGCCGGGCATGGTACGACCGGTGTGCTCGTCCACCAGGACCACCTGGCCGTCCTGCACGATGTACTCGACGTTGCGATTGAACAGCTTGTGCGCCCGCAGACCGGCATAAACGTGGGTCAAGAGACCCAGGTTATGCGCCGAGTAGAGGCTCTCGCCCTCAGCCAGGAGCCCGACCTGGGTCAGCATCTCTTCGATGAATTGGTGCCCGGCTTCGTTGAGCTCGACCTGACGGGTCTTTTCGTCGACGGTGAAGTGGCCGGCCTTGGTGACCTGGCCTTCCACTTCCTCGACGTGCTGCACCAGGCGCGGGATCAGCTTGTTGATCTCGGTGTACAGCCGGGAGCTGTCTTCGGCCTGGCCGGAGATGATCAGCGGAGTACGGGCTTCGTCGATGAGGATCGAGTCGACCTCATCGATCACGGCGAAATTGAGCTCGCGCTGGAACTTGTCTTCCATGCTGAAAGCCATGTTGTCGCGCAGGTAGTCGAAGCCGAATTCGTTGTTGGTGCCGTAGGTGATGTCGGCGGCGTAGGCGGCGCGCTTCTCCTCCGGTGGCTGGAACGGCGTGACCACGCCGACGCTCAGGCCGAGGAATTCATACAGCGGGCGCATCCAGTTGGCGTCGCGGCGTGCCAGGTAGTCGTTCACCGTCACCACGTGCACGCCCTTGCCGGAGAGTGCGTTGAGATAGACACCCAGGGTCGCTACCAGGGTCTTGCCCTCGCCGGTGCGCATTTCGGCGATCTTGCCTTCATGCAAGGTCATGCCACCGATCAGTTGCACGTCGAAGTGACGCATCCCCATGATCCGCTTACCGGCTTCACGGGCGACCGCAAAGGCTTCGGGCAACAGTTTGTCGAGGGTTTCACCCTTGGCGATACGGGCCTTGAACTCTGCGGTCTTGGCACGCAATTGATCGTCCGAAAGGGCCACCATTTGCTCTTCGAAGGCATTGACGATCTGTACCGTCTTGAGCATGCGCTTGACTTCACGCTCGTTCTTGCTTCCAAAAAGTTTCTTTAACAAAGGCGCAAACATATCGGCAGGATCTTCCACACATAGGGTTGGAGGGCGGCCCCGGTGAGTCGCCCGAGCAGCCCTCATGGCCGCATGCGAACGAGCATTCTACCCGGAAACGATGGTGAGGAAAGTGGCGTTATTCCACGATGCTGGCACAGCGCTTTGACGGGGCCCACCTAAAATAAGGGCTTTTCGTTGAACTTCAAGTACATTGCCCACAGAAGTTACTGATCACCATCAGCAAAGGATCACCAGCTCAGAGCCAGACGGGAAAATGACGAACCGAGTGCGCCGGACGCTTTCTGTTACCATGGCCGCTCTGTAACTTCAGGTTTCTGACCATGGCATTTCGCCCTCTTACGGCGCGCCCTCCCGCCGTTCTTCTTCGCGAAGCCAAGCCTCTCAAAGCCATACTCGGCCACGCCCAGCGCCTGGCGCACCTGCAGCGCCTGCTGGACAGCCAATTGCAGCCGGCGGCCCGCGAACATTGCCACGTCGCGTCCTGGCGCGAAGGCAGCCTGCTGCTGATCGTCACCGACGGGCACTGGGCCACCCGCCTGCGCTACCAGCAGAAGCGCCTGCAGCGCCAGCTCCAGGCATTCGACGAATTCGCCCGACTGACGCGCATCCTGTTCAAAGTCCAGCCTCCTACCGTCCAGCGAGGAGCAACCGGACATGGCATAGACCTGTCGAACAACGCCGCCGAGACCATCCAGGCCACCGCCGACGGCATATCCGACCCCAAGTTGCGCGCGGCCCTGGAGCGCCTGGCCAGCCACGCCAAGCCGCGCAGCTGACTCAGCGGCGCTTGCCGCCCAGCAACGAGCCCATCAGCCCACGCACCAGTTGCCGCCCCAACTGATTGGCGGCCTGGCGCATCGCCGACTTCAAGGCTTGTCCGGCCGCGGTCCCCAAAAACTCACCAGCCCGGTCGGCCAGGCTCGGCTCCTCGGGCACCGGCTTGCTGCCTTCAGCCTGCCCCTGCGGCGCCAGCGCCTTGCGCCCCATCAGCACCTCATAGGCGGATTCACGATCGATCGGCTTGTCATAGCGTCCCAGTAGCGACGAACTGGCGATCAGGGCCTGGCGCTCGGCCTCGGTCAACGGTCCGATCCGTGATTGCGGCGGCGCCACCAGCACCCGCTGGACCATCTCCGGCGTGCCCTTGTCCTGCAGGGTGCCGACCAACGCTTCGCCAATACCCAGTTCGGTCAGCACCGAGAGCGCATCGAATGCCGGATTGGGCCGAAAACCATCGGCCACCGCCCGCAGCGATTTCTGTTCCTTGGCGGTGAACGCCCGCAGACCGTGCTGGATGCGCAAGCCCAGCTGGGCCAGCACGTCATCCGGCAGGTCCCCCGGCGACTGGGTCACGAAGTACACCCCCACGCCCTTGGAGCGAATCAGCCGCACCACCTGCTCCAGGCGATCCTGCAAGGCCTTGGGAGTACCGGCGAACAGCAGGTGCGCCTCGTCGAAGAACAGCGCCAGCAGCGGCTTGTCGGCATCGCCCCGCTCCGGCAACTGCTCGAACAACTCGGCCAGCAGCCATAGAAGGAAGGTGGCATAGACCTTCGGCGCCTCATGTACCAGGCGACTGGCATCGAGCAAGTGGATCCGCCCCCGACCGTCGGCGGCCGGCTGCAGGATGTCCTCCAGTTGCAAGGCCGGCTCACCGAACAGCGATTCGGCCCCCTGCTGCTCCAAGGTAGCCAGGCGCCGCAACAGGGCCTGGCTGGAGCCGGTGGTCATCAATGCCGCGTCTTCGCCCAGCAGTTGCGGATTGTCCTTGAGGTGGTTGAGCAGTGCCTTGAGATCCTTGAGATCCAGCAGCAGCAAGCCTTCGCGATCCGCCACCTTGAACGCCGCATACAACGCCGACTGCTGGCTGTCGGTGAGCTCCAGCAGGCTGCCCAGCAACAGCGGCCCCATTTCGCTCAGGGTGGTGCGCAGCGGATGACCGGACTGGCCATGGATATCCCACAGGGTCACGGGATAGGCCTGGGGCCGGTGGTTGAGCCAGGGCATGCCGGCAATCCGCTCGGCGACCTTGCCCTGGGGATTGCCCGCGGCGCCCAGCCCGCAGAGATCGCCCTTGATGTCCGCGGCGAAGACCGCCACCCCGGCATCGCTGAAAGCCTCCGCCAGGCGCTGCAGGGTGACGGTCTTGCCGGTACCGGTAGCGCCCGCCACCAGGCCATGGCGGTTGGCCAGGCGCATGGCCTGGGCGATCGGCTGGCCGTCGAGGCCGGCGCCGATGATGAGTTGCGATAAGTCAGGCATTTTGTCACCCCTGGTTAATCTTTGGCCTTACACGGTCGATATGAAGAAATGATGGATAAGAAGTATCTGAAATAAAGGTCAGGTAATTCCCTTGGGATAGATGGAGATATCAGCTTATTTATAACACCGCCTCTTCGGCGCACCGTTCCAACCCGATGCCCTGGACTCAAAGACCTTAGCGGACACCCCAAGCCATGAACAAAAATCTGCGCTTCAGCCACAAGATCCTGCTTGCCGCCTCGCTCATCGTCATAGCTGCCTTTGCACTATTCACGCTCTATAACGATTACCTGCAACGTAACGCCATTCGTGACGATCTGGACAACTATCTTCAGGAAATGGGCGAGGTCACTGCAAAAAATATTCAGACCTGGCTCGCCGGTCGTGCGCTGTTGATCGAGAATCTCTCCCAGTCGGTGGCCCTGAACCCCGACCCGGCCAATGTCAGCAACCTGCTGCAACAGAAGGCCGTGAGCTCCACCTTCATGGGCGCCTACCTGGGCAACCAGGACGGCAGCTTCATCATTCGCCCGGACAGCAAGATGCCCGACGGCTACGATCCGCGCGCGCGCCCCTGGTACAAGAGCGCCGAAAGCACCAATGGCTCGGCCCTGACCGAGCCCTATGTCGACCTGGCCACCGGGCAACTGGTGATTTCCATCGTCGATAGCGTACTCAAGAACGGCCAGCGCACCGGCGCGGTCGGCGGCGACCTGAGCCTGCAAGTGATCGCCGACACGGTCAACGCCCTGGACTTCGACGGCATGGGCTACGCCTTCCTGATCAGTGCCGACGGCAAGGTGCTGGTCCATCCGGACAAGAACCTGGTGATGAAGAACCTCAAGGACATCTACCCCCAGGACACGCCGAAGATCAGCAATGAACTGAGCGAAGTCAACGTCGACGGCAAGACGCGCATCGTCACCTTCACCCAGATCAAGGGACTGTCCTCGGTGAACTGGTACATCGGCCTGTCGGTGGACAAGGACAAGGCCTTCGCGATGCTCAGCGAGTTCCGGACCTCGGCAGTGATCGCCACCCTGACGGCGGTGGCGCTGACCATCGCCCTGCTGGGCCTGCTGATCCGCCTGCTGATGCAGCCTTTGCACGTGATGACCCGTGCCATGCAGGACATCGCTGACGGCGAAGGCGACCTGACCCGCCGCTTGAACATCCATAACCACGACGAGTTCGGCATCCTGGGCATCGCTTTCAACCGTTTCGTCGAGCGTATCCACGGCTCGATCCGCGAGGTGTCCTCGGCTACCGAGCACGTCAACGAGGTCGCCCTGCGCGTGGTCAGCGCCTCCAACTCGTCGATGCTCAACTCCGACGAACAGGCCAGTCGCACCAACAGCGTCGCCGCCGCCATCAATCAGTTGGGCGCCGCGGCCCAGGAAATCGCCCGCAACGCCGCCCAGGCCTCGCAACAGGCCAGCGACGCCCGCAACCTGGCCGAGGATGGCCAGCAAGTGGTGGATCGCAGCATCCAGGCGATGAACCAGTTGTCGGACATGATCAGCGCCTCCAGCAACAACATCGAGACCCTCAACAGCAAGACCGTGAACATCGGCCAGATCCTCGAGGTGATCACCAGCATTTCCCAGCAGACCAACCTGCTGGCGCTCAACGCCGCGATCGAGGCTGCCCGGGCCGGCGAGGCCGGGCGTGGCTTCGCCGTGGTCGCCGACGAAGTACGCAACCTGGCCCACCGTACCCAGGAGTCGGCGCAACAGGTGCAGACCATGATCGAGGAGTTGCAAGTCGGCGCCCGTGAGTCCGTCAGCACCATGAGCAACAGCCAGCGCCACAGCCAGGACAGCGTAGAGATCGCCAACCAGGCCGGAGAACGCCTGAACAGCGTGACCCAGCGGATCGGCGAGATCGATGGCATGAACCAGTCGGTGGCCACCGCCACTGAAGAGCAGACCTCGGTGGTGGAGTCCATCAACATGGACATCACCGAGATCAATACCCTGAATCAGGAAGGCGTGGAAAACCTACAGGCGACCCTGCGCGCCTGCTCCGACCTGGAGCAGCAGGCAGCACGCCTGAAGCACCTGGTGGGCAGTTTCAGGATCTGAGGATCGGGGCCAACGCCCCTTGGACAGGCCGGCGGCGCATCGGGCGCCGGCCACCAGCCTCAACGCGATGGCGCTGAAGGCTCTTGCTGCAACTGCTCCCAGAGCTCGGCCGCCCCGGGGAAATCGGTGCCATCCTCGGCGTCGAGTTCATCGGGGTCGTAGCGGCTCAGGCAACCCTCGCCCAGTACGGCGGGAGCCTGGGAAGTGGCTTTATCCAGAGGATCGGTCATGGGGCTGACCTCGTCGATTGCCAACCAGGACCGGGATATTCAGCACCCGCTCCTGGTTTTTTTTCAATCAGAACACCACGGTCTTGTTGCCGTGCACCAGCACGCGGTCTTCCAGGTGGTAGCGCAGGCCACGGGCCAGCACCATCTTCTCCACGTCACGCCCGAACCGCACCATATCCTCGATGCTGTCGCTATGGCTGACCCGCACCACGTCCTGCTCGATGATCGGACCGGCATCCAGCTCTTCGGTGACGTAGTGGCAAGTGGCGCCGATCAGCTTCACGCCACGCAGCGACGCCTGGTGGTAAGGCTTGGCACCGACGAAGGACGGCAGGAAGCTGTGGTGGATGTTGATGACTTGCTGGGCGTACTCCTGGCACAGCTGCGGCGGCAGGATCTGCATGTAGCGCGCCAGCACCACCACGTCGGCACCATGCTCCTTGACCAGGCGCGAGACCTCGGCGAAGGCCGGCTGCTTGTCCTTCGGATCCACCGGAACGTGGAAGAACGGGATGCCGTGCCATTCGACCATGCTGCGCAGGTCGTCGTGGTTGGAAATCACGCAAGGGATATCACAGTCCAGCTCATTGCTGTGCCAGCGGTGCAGCAGGTCGGCCAGGCAATGGGACTCGCGGCTGGCCATCAGCACCACGCGCTTTTTCTCGGCGGTGTCGGTGATCCGCCAGTCCATCGAGAACTCTTCGGCGATCGGCGCGAAAGCCTGGCGAAATGCCTCGAGGCCAAAAGGCAGGGAGTCGGCACGAATCTCGTGGCGCATGAAGAACCAACCGCTCTGGTTGTCCGAGTGGTGGCTCGCTTCGGTGATCCAACCGTTGTGGGAGGCCAGAAAGTTACTGACTTTGGCAACGATGCCAACGCGGTCAGGGCAAGAAATCACCAACCGAAAGGTGCGCATGGGGGGGAAACTCCAGAACTTCGCAAAGGTCGCCATTCTAGCCATTGCGCGGCAAAACTGCAGTATTCATTGCACCAGGAGTGCCGATCGGCGCCGGCAACAGGGCCTTAGATCAGGCTTAACCAGCGGTGTTCCCAGTGCGGACAGCAACACTTGCAAATAGCGCACAACTAATTTGTGAATGCCGCAAGAAACCCGCCCTTCTATTAAATAGCGAAATGACTGTTACGCCTAAAGACACTAAGAAGACCAAATAAAGCATCGGTATTATGTTTACTTGTACAAAGTCCGTGACTATTATTGCAACATTGTCATCCAGCCACCCAGCGCCCGATAAGGTAGCCCCCATGTCCCTGATCAACGAATACCGTGCAACAGAAGAAGCTATCAAAGAACTGCAAGCACGTTTGAAGAACCTGTCCCAGGACGACAAGCTGAAAGCCGAGCTGGAGTTCGAAGGCAAACTGCGCAACCTGATGGGCGAGTACTCCAAGTCCCTGCGCGACATCATCGCGCTGCTGGATCCGGAATCCAAAGTTAAAGCGCCGCGTGCCGCTGTAAAAACCACCGGTACCAAGCGTGCACGTAAAGTTAAACAGTACAAGAACCCGCACAACGGCGAAGTCATCGAAACCAAAGGCGGCAACCACAAGACCCTCAAAGAGTGGAAAGCCAAGTGGGGTGGCGACGTGGTTGAAGGCTGGTCAACCCTGCTGGGCTAAGGCTCGCAGACCAGCCAGCGGTCTTTTTGCTGCAACTAAAAACGCCAGATCACTGGCGTTTTTTTATGCCTGGCGCTCGCGTCGAACGCCGCCGGCAACTTTTTAAAGGCCCACTCGCAGGGCTAGATCGCGAACATGTTGCTGCCATTGCTCCAGCACCTGGCGTTGTCTCGGATCAGCACTTAACAGGGATTGCTCCAGAGCTTGCCGAAAACTTTCCAGGGTATTGGGCGCCCCCAGTTGCGGATCAAGCAAACGTTGCTGGCAGAATCCGCGCCAGCGCTCTTGCTCCTCCTTGCTCAATGTTTCCGCAAAGTTACGAGCACGGTAGCGGAACAGAAGTTCCGGCAGCCGCTCATCATCGAATTGCCATTCTTGCAGAGCCAAATGCTGCGGATCGGCCTGGCGCACTTGTTCACACAAGCGGCGGTCGCGATCTCCAATAAAGCCATCGTACAACTGCTGCTCCGGATCCTCGCTGGCAGCGAATTCATCAGGCCCGTAAATCAGCGAAAGTTTATCCTGCCAAACTTCCCGGGCCTCACTCAGACACAAAGCGCGGCGCTGGTATTCTTCCATATCCAAGTGCAAGCGCTGTTGATCTTCGACACGCAACACATTCAACGGCGCCACCACCGGGCAGCGATTGATATGGATGAGTTTCAACGGCACTGGCAACTCGCCTTCGGCCAGGTCTTCACGCCGGGTATACAGGCGCTGGCGCAACGTCTCGGCATCCAGGTCCAGAAGCCCTTGGGGATCCAGGTGCAGGTCGCAGACGATCAACGCATTGCGATTGCGCGGATGCCAGGCCAGGGGCAACACCACGCCGACATAATGCCGCGCGGCAGAGAAACGCCCGGAGATGTGCACCATCGGCTGCAACAGGCGGATCTGGTCCATCACCCGCTGTTTGCTGCGCAACTGGAACAACCATTCATAGAGCCTGGGCTGCTTGTCGCGGATCAGGCGCGCCAGGGCGATGGTCGCCCGCACATCGGACAAGGCCTCGTGGGCCTGGCCATGGTCGATGCCATTCTCTGCCGTCAAGCGCTCCAGCTTCAGCGTCACCTGGCCTTGCTCTTCGGGCCAGACGATCCCCTGGGGCCGTAGCGCATAGGCCGCCCGCACCACATCGATCAGGTCCCAGCGACTGTTGCCGCCCTGCCACTCCCGGGCATAGGGGTCGAAAAAATTCCGATACAGGCCGTAGCGAGTCATCTCGTCGTCGAAACGCAAGGTGTTGTAGCCCGCGCCGCAGGTTCCCGGGCGTGCCAGCTGCTGATGCACCCGGGTCATGAAGTCGGCCTCGCTCAACCCGCGCTCGGCCAGACGCTGCGGAGTGATGCCGGTAATCATGCAGGCTGCCGGGTGCGGCAGGATATCGTCGGCGGGCTGGCAATAGAGGTTGACCGGCTCGTCAATTTCATTGAGCGCCAGGTCGGTGCGAATGCCGGCCACTTGCAACGGACGGTCGTTGCGCGGGTTGATGCCAGTGGTTTCGTAGTCGTACCAAAAGAGGGAAGTCACGGCCTGTTCCTGAACTTGAAAACCGACGCAGTCTAGGCGCTTGCATAGCGCCAGGGCCAGCCGCATTGCCCCGCAGCCCTGCCGCGTAATGCTTTAATTCGCAGTTAATGATGTCGTTTGCCCCTCAGACACTGCTAGCATCGGCGCTGGATTTTTCTCCACCAGTCCAACCAGCCAGTTGCCCATGCCCGAAACACCAGCACCGCCAAGGAACGCATCGCTGCCCCCGCCATTGGATACGCGGTACCAGGTCGAAACCCCGGAGGGTATCGACCTGCCACTGCGACCGGCGGGACTGCTGGTCCGTGCCCTGGCCTATGGCCTGGACCTGGGCATCCGTGCCCTGGTCATGGGCGTGCTGTTCGTCGCCCTGGGCTTTTTCGGCGAGATCGGCATCGGCCTGGGTTCGATCCTGCTGTTCCTGATCAGTTGGTGGTACATGGTGCTGTTCGAGGTGCTGAACCAGGGCCGCTCCCCCGGCAAGCAGATGATGGGATTGCGGGTGGTACAGGACGATGGCACGCCGATCGGCTGGAGCGCTTCCCTGACCCGCAACCTGCTGCGCTTTGCCGACATGCTGCCGTTCGCTTACTTCCTCGGCGCCATCAGTTGCCTGCAGCACCCGGCCTTCAAGCGCCTGGGCGACCTGGCCGGCGGTACCCTGGTGATCTATCGCGAGCAGGCAGTCGAACGGCCGCCACTTCCCCCGGCCACGCCCCGCAGCGTGCCCTTCACCCTGAGCCTGGATGAACAGCGGGCGATCCTCGGTTTCGCCGAGCGCCAGGCCCAGCTGTCCGCTGAACGGACCCAGGAGCTGGCGGCCATCCTGGCCCAGCCGCTGCGCGTACCCACCGCCCAGGCCACTGCCGAACTCAACGGCATTGCCCGCGGTTTCCTGGGAGCGACATGAAGCAAAGTCTTTTCGAGAGCCGCCACCAGGCTCAATGGCAACACTTCGCACAACTGCTCGAGCAACTTGAACAAGGCCGGGCCAAGGCCGAGCAATGCCAGACCTTCGTCCAGGACTACCGGCGCCTGTGCCAGCACCTGGCCCTGGCCCAGGAGCGCGGCTACAGCAGCTACCTGATCGATCCGCTGCAACAGCTGGCGCTGCGCGGCCACCAGCAGCTATACCGTCGGCGCACCGCCATCAGTGCCAACGTACTGGGCTTCCTGCTGGCCGGCTTCCCGCGCCTGGTGCGCCAGGAGTGGCGCCTGGTAACGATCGCCAGCCTGCTGTTTTTCCTCAGCCTGCTGGGCATCGGCCTGCTGGTGTACCTGTATCCCGAGCTGGTCTACAGCCTGATCAGCCAGCAGCAGGTGAGCGAAATGCGCGGCATGTACGACCCGGCGGCCGGCCACCTGGGCCGCGCCGTCGAACGCGCCTCCAGCGAAGACTGGGTGATGTTCGGCTACTACATCATGCACAACATCGGCATCGCCTTTCAGACGTTCGCCAGCGGCCTGCTGTTCGGCCTGGGCAGCGTGTTCTTCCTGGTCTTCAATGGCCTGATCATCGGGGCCATCGCCGGCCACCTGACCCAAATCGGCTTCGGCCAGACCTTCTGGCCTTTCGTCATCGGCCATGGCGCCTTCGAGCTCACGGCCATCGCCCTGTCCGGTGCGGCAGGCCTGAAGCTGGGCTGGGCGCTGATCGCCCCTGGTCGCCTGTCTCGAGGCGAAGCCCTGTTGCAAGCGGCGCGAATCAGCGTGCAATTGGTCTATGGGGTGATCGTCTTCCTGTTGATCGCAGCCTTCATCGAGGCCTACTGGTCCTCGATGACCTGGCCCACGCCCTGGGTCAAGTACAGCGTCGGCGCGGCGCTGTGGGCCCTGGTCCTGTCCTACCTGGCCCTTGCCGGAAGAGTCCCCCATGCGCCTGAGTGATGCCAGCGTGGTGATCCGCCCGCGCAACGCCTGGGAAGCCATGGATCTGGGCCTGCTCCTGGGCCAGCGCCACCGGTGCTTGTTGATGACCAGCTGGGCCATCGTCAGCTTGCCGGTATTCGCCCTGCTGAGCCTGTTGCTCTGGGAGTGGCCATCCCTGGCATTGCTATTGTTCTGGTGGCTGAAGCCGGCCTTCGAGCGCCTGCCGCTGTTCATCCTGTCCAAGGCGCTGTTCGGCGATACCCCGAGCCTGGGCCAGGCTTTGCGGCAATGGCCACGCCTGCTCAAGCCGCAACTGCTGGCCAGCCTGACCTGGCGCCGCTTGAGCATGAGCCGCAGCTTCCTGATGCCGGTAATGCAACTCGAGGGGCTGAGCGGCGATGCCCGCCAGCAACGCCTGGGGGTCTTGCTGCAGCGCAATGCCGGGGCCGCACGCTGGCTGACAGTAATCGGGGTGCACCTGGAAAGCGCGCTGTGGATCGGCCTGATGGCGTTGTTCTACTTGCTGTTGCCGCAGCAAGTGGAACTGGACTGGAACTGGCAGACCCTGATCGTCGCCACCCAGCAGGACTGGTTATGGTTGGAACACCTGACCAACGCCTTCTATGCCCTGGTGCTGGTGGTCTGGGAGCCGCTCTACGTAGCCTGCGGCTTCAGCCTGTACCTCAACCGCCGCACCGAGCTGGAAGCCTGGGACATCGAACTGGTGTTCCGCCGCCTGCGCCAGCGCCTGGCCGGTGCCAGCGCCTTGCTGCTGGTACTGGGCGCGCTGTGGCTGGCACCCAGCCAGTCGCTCTGGGCCGCCCCCACCAGCAATGCCAGGCAGGCCGTGGCCGACCCCGAGAGTCCGCGCCTGCTGCAACAGCCGCTGACCAGCAAGGCGGCGCAAGACAGCATCAAGGGCATCCTGGAAAAGCCACCGTTCAAGAATCAGGAATCGGTGACCCGCTATCGCTTCGGCGAAGAGCAGCCACAGAAAAAGGACACCAAGGGCAAGCCACCGGGTTGGCTCAAGGATCTGCTGGAAGGCCTGGGCAAGAGCAACTTCAACGCCCTGGGCAAGGGCCTGGAGATATTGCTCTGGGGGCTGCTGCTGGGAGCGCTGGCCTGGTTGCTGTGGCGGTATCGCGACGGGTTGCGCACTTTCGTCGGCTGGCGCCCGCGGCCACGCAAGAAGCGTCCGCCAGCCATGCCCCAGCAACTGTTCGGCCTGGAGGTCGGCAGCCAGACCTTGCCGGATGATGTCGCGGCCCATGCCGCCGCGCTCTGGCCAAGCCAACCGCGCGAAGCCCTGGGCCTGCTCTACCGGGCCCTGCTCAGCCGCCTGCTGGAAGACTTCCACCTGTCTCTGGACGTCGGCGACACCGAAGGCCAGGTACTGGAACGGATCAAGGCCCTGCGGCACCCGCAACTGGAGAGCTTCAGCATCGAACTGACCCGGCATTGGCAGAACATGGCCTACGGGCACCAGGTCCCAGGCACCGAGGCGCAACCACGCCTGTGTGATGGCTGGCGCCAGCTCTTTGGCCCAGGAGCCACATCATGAGCCGTACCGTATGGGGCATCCTCGCCCTGCTGGTGCTCCTGGCGCTCGGCACCGCCGGCTACTACCTCTATCGCCATGCCACGCCCTACCAGGAGCTGGTGGATCACGGTCCGTCGCCGGAAGCCCTGGCCAACCCCTACCTGGCGGCGCAGATGTTCCTGCGCGAACGCGGCCTCAAGGTCGAACACGCCAATGGCCTGGAGGTGCTGGCGTCCCTCAAGCCTGCCGGCAATAGCCTGCTGATGCTCGGCGACCGTTCGAACATGAGCCCGCACCAGGCCGACCAGGTCCTGGACTGGGCCCGCGCCGGCGGGCACCTAGTGTTCGTCGCCGAAGCGCTGTGGGACGAGGAGACCGAGCAAAGCGGCGACCTGCTGCTGGACCGGGTCCAGGTGCAGCAGATGATGAGCGAGGACCTCGAGGAACCACCCGAGCCGGAAGCGGACGACGCCTATCCGAAGCTGACCAAGGTCCATGTCGAAGGCGAACGGGCCCCGGCCTACATCAGTTTCGATAACGCCTACCACCTCGAGGACCCACAAGGCCTGGCGCAGTCCTGGGCCAGCAGCGGCGTAGCCACCCATATGCTCCAGTTCGAGTACGGCAAGGGCAGCATCACCGTGCTGACCGACGCCGATATCTGGAAGAGCCCGGCCATCAGTCGCTACGACAACGCCTGGCTGTTGTGGTACCTGAACGCCGATACCGCAGTGACGTTGCTGTTCGATACCGACCATCCGAATCTCTGGCAGCTGTTGTGGAAGAACTTCCCCCAGGCGCTGGTAGCCCTCGGCATGCTCGTCGTCCTGTGGCTGTGGCACGCCGGCTTCCGCCAGGGACCGTTGCTGGCACCGACGCCCAAGGCCCGGCGCCAGTTGCTCGAGCACCTGCGCGCCAGTGCCGGTTTCATTCTCCGTCATGGTGGCCAGGGCCCCTTGTTGCACGCCCTGCAACTGGATATACGGCGCCGGGCCCGGCGCCGGCACCCTGGCTTCGAACAACTCGAGCCCGAAGCCCAGTGGGAAGTGCTCGCCCTGCTCAGCCAACAACCCGTGGAGGCGGTCAGGCAGGTACTGCAACCTCTATCCGGGCCACGCCTGTCCAGTACCGATTTCAGTCACCAGGTCGCCCGCCTGCAGACACTCAGGAATGCCTTGTGATCCGACAGGCGTGTGGGCGGCAGTATGAGTTCTTCCTGCAACAGCAAGCCTGGTCTATCGCGCAGGACTCTTGATAAACAGTTCACCTGCATGGCTCATGTGTGGGTCATTCAACATCCAAGGCACAAACTCCTGCCATCGCGCATAGAGCCATCCCGTCCCCTTTCGCTCAAGCCAACAAGCTGGCCACTGTCATGGCAATATCCTAGGGCAGCCTTAGTCTGCGAGAGACCATAACAATTGATGAGGCATAGGTACTAAATGAGCCTAGGCCAGGCTGGAACATCGCAACCTCCTGATATAGCCAAAAGAACCAATCACTGTCGCTGGATGTGCTAAAAACTATTGAGCCTCTGAATAATCGATCGAGGCTCTGTTATTTAGTGGCTCCCAAATCTGACGAATACCAGCGTTCCCTTCCTCAACATCCCTTCGCCATCACGCAACACCAGGTTGAAAAGCAGAGAATTATAACAAATCATTTACCAACGCTTATAGAAATACTCAGGCGAAGAGCATCACCGATGGGAACTATTGCTGGAAAACATCCCCACACGGCAAGTCGAATTCTTGAAATGACAAACAGGAGCTCAACTTATTTCAACCATCCACCCAGTCCCGTTAGCGTCTCCAGCGCCGATCCAAAATCCGACGACAGAAACCCCAACACTTCATCATTAATTCAATCACCGATAACCATGATTGAAAGGTGGCTGCTCTAAATGAATAGCATGACTGATGACAACACTCAGCTCTATCTCCCTTTCGACTTCAAGCCCCAGCACTCTCAAAAAAGCGATCTGCTTGGAAATACCTCATGGTTAAAGAAAATGCAGCTCATCGAAGACGCCAGGTTTGCCGAAACCGTCGCACACACCGCTTCGCAGTATATACGCCTCATACACCCCAATATCGACAACAAGTTCATCAATGTCGTCTTTGACTTGGCATCATGGGTATTGGTCATAGACGATATAATTGAAAGCAGCGCATCCACTAACACGACCGACCGCACGATCGGAATTCTCAGCACCATTAAATTTATATGCGAGTTCGATCACGAGCAAAACCCAAGACTGGATGACCAGCATCCCGCGATAAAATCTTTTATCGACATAAGGCAAAGATTCATGCAGCAACTACCCGCCAAGAACCACATACACCTGATGCACGCCGTGAGCAATCAAATGTCCGGATTCATCTGGGAGATATGCAGTGATCAGGCAAAAGCGGGCATCCCTCTTAATACATACTGCGCAATTAGGGCCTCAAGTTTTGGCGCGCAAGTCTTTTATTCACTCTTTCTTGCACTCAATAGCGTCTCGATTAACGAAACGATTGAAACGAAAAATGAATTTATAAAAATGAAGAACTGCATATTCCTTGCTGCGGGCATCGACAACGACCTTTACTCCTACGAAAAAGAACACACCAGCGACAGCAGGGCTTTCAACATCATCGACGTCATTCAGCAAGAACTAGATATCGACCTGCACACCTCGATCAGAAAAACCATCAACCTAAGAAACATGCTAATCAATCGATACATCATCTTGAACGACTCGTTGGCAAACGAGACAGGAACAAGAGACCGAGCAGTCCACCTTGAAGAACTGCTCGCCAGAAACATACACTTCGGAAGAACCAGCGAGCGCTATAGAAAAAACACCTATAGCGCAACAGAAGACGACAACCTCTTCTTTTCTGCCTCCTACCGTTTCAATACAACCAACACCTTTGAAAACAAGGAGATAAAAGACATTCTCGAATTAACCCCTTTAATATCAAGTTTGTGGCATGACGCTACGACAAGGTCTGCTAACCAGCTGGATTGACTCTGCCGACATGGATGGTGACATCCATTATCGCAGCCGCGGCGTTATAGGCTGCTTCAGGCTTCCGAAACTTATCCGGTTCTCCTGCCGACAACCAGGAAGTCGTCGCGTCGCATGCCAAGATCGAAAACTCGTCTCGATCAAAAGCGCTGATGCGAGCAGTTCCCTGTGATCAAGACCAGGATGGCAGGCTTTGATGCAATCACGCTGACTGCATGGATAGAATGCGCATGGCTTGTCAGCCTCCAAGCCGGCCTGTAGGACACAAGCGCGAGAAATTTTGGTTATGCGCCTGTGTCACGGGCGCTAATAACTAACCGTCAGTAAGGTTGCCTAATCGATGAGTGAACAATCCGCGGAACCACTTGCCTGCGCCGAGCCATCCCTGGCCGCAGCGGCCCAGCAGCGGCAACGGGCCAGCCAGTTGGCCCAGGCCGTGCGCCAGGAACTGCAGAAGGCCGTGATCGGCCAGCACGCGGTGATCGACGATGTGCTGACGGCGCTGATCGCCGGGGGCCACGTGCTGCTCGAGGGTGTCCCAGGCCTGGGCAAGACCCTGCTGGTACGTGCCCTGGCCCGCTGTTTCGACGGTGATTTCGCGCGCATCCAGTTCACCCCTGACCTGATGCCCAGCGACGTCACCGGCCATGCGGTGTATGACCTTGCCAGCGAACAATTCAAACTGCGCAAGGGGCCGCTGTTCACCAACCTGCTGCTGGCCGACGAGATCAACCGCGCGCCGGCCAAGACCCAGGCCGCCCTTCTCGAAGCCATGCAGGAACGCCAGGTGACCCTCGAAGGCCGGGCGCTGCCCATCGCCCAGCCGTTCATGGTCCTGGCCACCCAGAACCCCATCGAGCAGGAGGGGACTTATCCGCTGCCCGAGGCCGAGCTGGATCGCTTCATGCTCAAGCTGCGCATGGACTATCCGGACACCGCCCAGGAGCTGGAAATGGTCCGCCAGGTGGCGCGCTCGACCCGCGCCGACATGCTCGATGTACAGCCCCTGCGCACCGTGCTGCAGGCCGAGGACGTGCAGGAACTGCAACGCATCGCCAGCGAACTGCCGCTGGACGACCAGGTCCTCGACTACGCCGTGCGCCTGGCCCGGGCTACCCGCAGTTGGCCGGGCCTGACCCTCGGCGCCGGCCCGCGGGCGTCCATCGCCCTGGTACGTGGCGGTCGGGCCCGGGCGTTGCTGCGCGGTGGCGACTTCGTGATTCCCGACGACATCAAGGGCTGCGCCATGGCCGTATTGCGCCATCGGGTGCGTGTCGCCCCGGAACTGGACATCGAGGGCCTGTCGGTGGAACAGGTGCTCCGGCAGATGCTCGAGCAAATTCCGGCACCGCGCCTGTGAGCGACCAACGGCGATGAAACCGACCCGTCTGCTGCTGATCTGGCTCGGCGTCCTGGCCGGCCTGGGTACCGTTCTCGGAACAGTCCGGGCCCTGGGCGTGGAGATCGCCCCGCGCCTGGACTCGATCGCCTGGGGCCTGGTGCTGGCGCTGTCGTTGCTGGCCTTGCTCGACGCCCTGCGCGCCTGGCGCCTGCCTGCGCCGCAGGTACGCCGGCATCTGCCCGGCAGCCTGCCCCTGGGACGCTGGAGCGAAGTGCAACTGGAGATCCGCCACGCTTACGGGCAGGCGCTGGATGTGCAGTTGTTCGATCATCCGCCCCAGGGCCTGGCTTTCGAGCACCTGCCGCAGTTGGCCAGCCTCGAGCCCGGCCACGCCAGCCGCGTGAGCTACAACGTGCGCCCATTGCTGCGGGGCCGCTTCGATTTCGAACGGTGCGCCGTCAGCTTGCCCAGCCCCCTCGGCCTGTGGCAAGTCCGGCACCTGGTAGCGACCCAGGACAGCACTCGGGTCTACCCGGACTTCGCCCGCCTCTACGGCGGCCAGTTGCTGGCGGTGGACAACTGGCTCAGCCAGCTCGGGGTACGCCAGCGGCAACGCCGGGGCCTGGGCCTGGAGTTCAACCAGCTACGGGAATTTCGCGAGGGCGACAGCCTGCGCCAGATCGACTGGAAGGCCACCGCTCGCCAACGCACGCCGATCGCCCGGGAATACCAGGATGAACGCGACCAGCAGATCATCTTCATGCTCGATGGCGGACGCCGCATGCGCAGCCAGGACGATGAGCTGGCGCACTTCGACCACGCCCTCAACGCCTGCCTGCTGCTGAGCTACGTGGCCCTGCGCCAGGGAGATGCAGTGGGCTTGTGCAGCTTCGCCGCCAATCCGTCACGCTACCTGGCACCGGTCAAGGGACCGGCCCAGCTCAGCGTGTTGCTCAACGGCGTCTACGACCTGCAGAGCAGCCAGCGCCCCGCCGACTACCAGGCCGCGGCCAGCGAGCTGCTGGCCCGGCAGAAGCGCCGCGCGCTGGTGGTGCTGGTCACTAACCTGCGGGACGAGGACGACCAGGAACTGCTCACGGCGGTCAAGCGCATCGGGCGCCAGCATCGGGTGCTGGTAGCCAGCCTGCGCGAAGAAGTGCTCGACCAGGTGCGTCAGACGCCGGTGCAGACCCTCTCCGAGGCGCTGACCTACAGCGCCACGGTCCACTACCTCAACAGCCGCGCCGAGCTCCACGAGCGCCTGGGCGCCCACGGCATCAGCCTGCTCGACGTCCGCCCGGGAGAATTGGGCGCCGAGCTGGTAAGCCGTTATCTGAACTGGAAGAAAGCAGGCAGCCTGTAGCGGCTGCCCGGGGAATCAGGCCGAGGCCTGCAATGGGTAGAAGCTGAAGTAATGCCGCAGGGCCTGCTCCAGCTCGGCCAGCTCCGGTGAAGCACGCTGCAGGCTGAAGCCACTGTCGTAGTGATGCGGCGTGAGGTCCTCGTGGCACCAGAGGCAACGGGCGCTGAAATCCACCAATTGCAACTGGCCTTCGCCCGCGGGCACCTTGACCCGCAACTCGAACTCGCCACCGACCAACATCGGCAATTGGCTGATCAGCATCAGCCCATCGGCCGAGAGATTGCCGAGGAACCCGACGGGCTGGTCGGTGAACCGGTTGAAGACCTTTAAAAAAGACGGCAGCTGCTGCCGTTCGATCCGACGTTCCGTGAACATGCTGGGTATCGCTATGCAAAGGCCATTAAGCATGACCGCGCTAGTGCTTCGGAACGGCCCGATACTGGCTCGCCCTCCCGGCCAGCTAGGCGAGCAACGTCGCCATAGGGCTCCATGCCCCCGCCCCCGGAGAAGATCGGGGGGCAGTCTTCGAACCGCACCTGCAGAAGCTACATCTGCAGGGCCGCATATGCGAATGTTAGCTCAAGCACCCGGGGCGATGGCAATGCCCCAAGAGGATCTCACAAGGCGGTGCGACGAACCTGGGCAGCGCCGTTGGCTGGGTAGTGCCCCAGTTGCTGCAAGGTGTCCAGGCGCGCCCGGGCACGGTAGGCATATTCGCTGGTGGGGTACTGGGTGATGATGAACTGGTAGGTCTGGGCAGCGTCGACGAACAGCTTCTGGCGCTCCAGGCATTGGCCACGCAGCATCGACACTTCCGGCTGGATATAGCGCCGCGCACGGCTGGCGCGATCGACCTGGCTCAGCTCGAGCATCACTCGCTCGCAACTGCCGGCGTCATAGGCGCGGTAGGCGTTGTTCAGATGGTGGTCCATGGACCAGCGGGTACAGCCGACAACACTGACGGCCAGGGCAGCAATGAGTACGAATCGCATGGGGTATCTCCTGTCTTGTGCAGTGTATCGACTCATTGGCGAAAATCTTCAAGGTTGTCGCTGCAAACAAACAAAGCCTTTAAGTAGTGCAAACGAACAATGACTACAACTTCGGAGCATAGTAGCCTCTCGTTGCGCTTGAATTCAGGAGTCCGTGCATGTCCGTTCGTCGTACCAAAATCGTCGCCACCCTTGGCCCGGCCAGTAACTCGCCGGAAGTTCTCGAACAACTGATTCTCGCAGGCGTGGATGTCGCACGTCTGAACTTCTCCCACGGTACTCCCGCCGAGCACAAGGCCCGCGCCCAACTGGTCCGCGACCTGGCCGCCAAGCATGGACGCTTCGTGGCGATCCTGGGCGACCTGCAGGGCCCGAAGATCCGCATCGCCAAGTTCACCAACAAGCGCATCGAATTGAAGATCGGTGACAAGTTCATCTTCTCCACCAGTCACCCGCTGACCGAAGGCACCCAGGAAATCGTCGGCATCGACTATCCGGACCTGGTCAAGGACTGTGGCGTCGGCGACGAACTGCTGCTGGACGACGGCCGCGTGGTGATGCGCGTGGAAACCGCCACCGCCACCGAACTGCATTGCGTGGTGACCGTCGGCGGTCCGCTGTCGGACCACAAGGGCATCAACCGGCGCGGCGGAGGCCTGACCGCCCCGGCCCTGACCGACAAGGACAAGGCCGACATCAAGCTGGCGGCCGAGATGCAGGTCGACTACCTGGCCGTGTCCTTCCCCCGTGATGCCTCCGACATGGAATATGCACGCCAGCTGCGCGACGAAGCCGGCGCTACAGCCTGGCTGGTGGCCAAGATCGAGCGCGCCGAAGCCGTGGCCGACGACGAGACCCTCGATGGCCTGATCAAGGCCAGCGATGCAGTGATGGTCGCCCGTGGCGACCTGGGCGTGGAAATCGGCGATGCCGAGCTGGTGGGCATCCAGAAGAAAATCATCCTGCACGCCCGCCGTCACAACAAGGCGGTGATCGTGGCGACCCAGATGATGGAGTCGATGATCCAGAACCCGATGCCGACCCGTGCCGAAGTATCCGACGTGGCCAACGCCGTGCTCGACTACACCGACGCGGTCATGCTTTCGGCGGAAAGCGCCGCCGGTTCCTACCCGCTCGAAGCGGTCCAGGCCATGGCGCGGGTCTGCGTCGGTGCGGAAAAGCACCCGACCAGCAAGACCTCCAGCCACCGCATGGGCAACGTGTTCGAAAGCTGCGACCAGAGCATCGCCCTGGCTGCCATGTACACCGCCAACCACTTCCCCGGCGTGAAGGCGATCATCGCCCTGACCGAGAGCGGCTACACCCCGTTGATCATGTCGCGGATCCGCTCCTCGGTACCGATCTACGCCTACTCCCCGCATCGCGAGACCCAGGCCCGGGCCGCCATGTTCCGTGGCGTCTACACCATTCCGTTCGACCCGGCATCGCTGCCGCCGGAGCAGGTCAGCCAGGCCGCCATCGACGAGTTGCTCAAGCGTGGCGTCGTGGAAAAAGGCGACTGGGTGATCCTCACCAAGGGCGATAGCTACCACACCACCGGTGGCACCAACGGCATGAAGATCCTGCACGTTGGCGATCCGGTAGTCTGACTCAGGCTCCGCGCGAGACAAAAAAGCCCCGGCGTGAACACGCCGGGGCTTTTTCATGTGCGCACGTTTTTTTTCGCGTAGCGCCAGTTCCGTTCCTCAGCTCTTGGCGAGGAACCCGGACAAGGCGGCGATCGCTTCCGGTGAACGCAGGCGCTGGGTGAACAGCTTGCCCTCCTCCTCGATGACCCGGCGCAGCAGCTCACGATCCGCGGCCTTCATCAGTTGCTTGCTGACCTGCACAGCTCCCGGCGCCAGCTGGCTGAAACGCAAAGCCGCTTCCCGGGCCTTGGCCAGGGTCGCCGCGCCGCTTTCCAAGGCAGCGGTGGCGACGCCCCAGGCGGCTGCCTGCTCACCGGAAAAACCCTCGCCCAGCAACAGCAGCTCGGCGGCCCTGGCCTGGCCCAACAGCCGCGGCAGGATCAGGCTCGAGCCGAACTCCGGACACAACCCGAGGTTGACGAACGGCATGCGCAGGCGCGCGTCACGACTGACGTAGACCAGATCGCAATGCAGCAGCAATGTGGTGCCGATGCCCACCGCCGGGCCGGCCACCGCTGCCACCACCGGCTTGCGGCACTCCAGCAGGCTGCGCATGAAGTGGAACACCGGGCTATCCAGGTCGGTAGGCGGTTGCTGGAGAAAGTCGGCGATGTCATTGCCGGCAGTGAAGCACTCGTTGCTTCCGCAGATCAGCAGCGCGTTGATTTCAGGGTCGGCATCGGCCTCGACCAGGACCTCGGCCAGGCGGCTGTACATGGCGCGGGTCAGGGCATTCTTCTTGTCGGGGCGGTTCAGGCGCAGGGTCAGCAGCCCGCCCTCGCGTTGCAGCTCGATGGCATCGGTCATGGGGATCTCGCTCTGGGGAAATCAGCACTCAACCACGGGGCAGGAACACATCGGCCAGCAGTTGGTTGCGCGGCAACCCAGCCAGGTAGAGGCGCCTGGCGAAGGCTTCGACACTGTCAGGGTGACCGCAGAGTAAGGCCTGGGTTTGCCGGGAAACAAGCCGCAATTGCGCCAGGAACGACGCCAGCTGCGCCCCCTCCAGTAGCTCCACGGTCAGTTGGGGGCGGTTGGCCGCCAGTGCCGCCAGGGGTTTGGCCAGGTAGTGCTCGCTCGCATCATGGGCCACGTGAATGACCCGGATGGGGCCCTGGTGATCCTGGCGCAAGGCCTCGCGCAGCACCCCGAACAACGGTGCCAGGCCGGTTCCCGCGGCCAGCAGCCAGAGCGGCCGCTGCTGCCAGTCCGGATCGTAATGCAGGGCGCCGCCGCGCAACTCCCCCAGGCGCAGCGGATCGCCCACTTGCAACTGGCGGGCCGCGTCGCTGAACTGCCCCGGATGACGGCAATCGAGATGGAACTCCAGGAAGCGGTCATCCTCGGGCAGGCTGGCCAGGGAGTATGGCCGGGCGATCCGGCTGGCGGTCCACAGCACCAGGTGCTGGCCGGCCTGGTAGCGCAGCGGCCGCCCGGGTTGCAAGCGCAGGCGCAGGACCGTGGTGGACAGCCAATCGATACCTATGACGGTGGCAGGCAAGCCGTCCCGCAAAGGATCGAAGGTCTCCACCTGAAGGTCCTCTATCACCTGGCATTGGCAGGCCAGGCGCCAGCCCAGCTGCCGCTGCTGGTTGCTCAAGGCATCGGGCCGGCTGTCGGCGGGCAAGCCCTGGACGCAGTGCACCAGGCAGGCATGGCAGCTCCCGGCCCGACAGCTGTAGGGTACGGCCACCCCGGCCTGGTTCAACGCATCCAGCAGATTACTGCCAGGCGCCACCTGCCAGCGCAGGTCGCCCACGGTCAATTCAGGCATCGAGTGTTTCCCAGGCTGCACAGCAGCGATTGCGCCCATCGCGCTTGGCCCGATACAGCGCCTGGTCGGCGCGCTGCAAGCCGTTATCCAGCTCGTCGCCGGCCCGCAACAGGGTCATGCCTGCCGACAGGCTGAGATCGGGGATGTCCAGGCCCACCAGTTGCACTTGCATGAAGGCCAGGCGCAGGCGCTCGCAACAGGAAGTCAGGCGCTCGGCATCGCATTCGGGCAGCAGCACCACGAACTCTTCGCCGCCATAACGCGCCAGCACATCGCCGTCCCGCAGGCAGGCGGTGGCCACCGCGGAAAACGCCTGCAGCACCTGGTCGCCCGCCGCATGGCCATGGATGTCGTTGATGCGCTTGAAATGATCCAGGTCGATCAGCGCCAGCCCGTGGACCTGCTGCCGGTCCATGGCCTGTAGCTCACGGCCGGCGAGACGCAGGAAGTGCCGGCGGTTGAACAAGCCGGTCAGTTCGTCGGTGGCCACCAGGTCCTCGAGCTGGCGCATCATGCCGCGCAGGGTGTCCTGGTGGGCCTGCAAGGCGAACCGGCGCTGGCGCATCCGTGAGCGCGAGGCCTGGACATAGGCGGCGTACAGGCACAACCACACCAGCATCACCAGCAGTACGCAGACCTGCAGCGCCGCCAGTTGCGGGTCGTCGAGGGCAAAGCGATAGCCGTCCCAGAGATTGACCCCGGCAAAGCAGAAGAAGATCAGCGCCGCGCAACGCAGGTAGGCCCGGCTCGACAAATGGAACAGGCCGAACAGCAGCGGCAGCACATAGAACACCAGGAAGGCGCCCCGGGCCTGGTCGAGCAAGGCGACCAGCCAGGTCTGCCAGGCGATGCCCAGGACCACCTGGACCTCGGTCAGGCTGGGATCGGCCAGGCGCAGGTTGCGCCCGCTGAGGAATACCCAGCACAGCAATCCCTGGCTGGCCAGGACCAGGGCCGTGCCCAACAGCGCACTGCCGGTGGATGCCCGGTAGTGTCCCGTGAGAACGGCCAGCCAGAACAGCAGCAGGATCAGTCCGTAGGTGCCCGCAGCGATGGTGAAGCGCTTGAATAACAAGCTCTGGATGGCTTTATGGGTCAATCGTTGACTCACCGTGAGATAAAGAGGCTCTAGAGTTTCCTACTCTGCAGGCCACTCGCCACTTTAGTGCCGCGCCCGGCAAATGACTATGCAAATTTCCGGCAGTCCTCCGAGCGGTCATCACGCCCCAAAGGCCAGAACAGTGCCCGTGCGCCAGGCGACTTTCGTTTGCCTGCCTGGCGGGTGTGCCCAGCCCGCAGGCGCGGTATACTGCCGCGCCTTTTTAGTGTCGCGCCAGTTGCCTGTCCGGCGTGCCTAAGGTTCTGCACGACAACTCGCCTCGCCTGTTTTCAACGCCGCAGGGTCAGCGCGCAGGCCGTTTTCGTACATGACCCGGAAGGTGCCTGCAACCGACCGATCCACCCAAGCTGCAGTCACCTTATTAAATGTTCCCGTCTTTTAGAGGAGCGCGACTCATGACCGTGATCAAGCAAGACGACCTGATTCAGAGCGTTGCCGACGCCCTGCAGTTCATTTCCTACTACCACCCCGTGGACTTCATCCAGGCGATGCACGAGGCCTACCTGCGCGAAGAATCGCCAGCGGCCCGCGACTCCATGGCACAGATCCTGATCAACTCGCGCATGTGCGCCACCGGCCACCGGCCGATCTGCCAGGACACCGGCATCGTCACCGTATTCGTGCGCGTAGGCATGGACGTACGCTGGGACGGCGCCACCATGAGCCTGGACGACATGATCAACGAGGGCGTGCGTCGCGCCTACAACCTGCCGGAAAACGTCTTGCGCGCCTCGATCCTGGCCGACCCGGCCGGTGCCCGCAAGAACACCAAGGACAACACCCCGGCGGTGATCCACTACTCCATCGTTCCCGGCAACACCGTGGAAGTGGACGTGGCAGCCAAGGGCGGCGGCTCCGAGAACAAATCGAAGATGGCCATGCTCAACCCTTCCGACTCGATCGTCGACTGGGTCCT
Organism: Pseudomonas sp. MSSRFD41; assembly: GCF_014230245.1. Lineage (NCBI taxonomy): Bacteria > Pseudomonadati > Pseudomonadota > Gammaproteobacteria > Pseudomonadales > Pseudomonadaceae > Pseudomonas > Pseudomonas sp. MSSRFD41. Next base: position 68,838 of record NZ_JACKZK010000005.1, read on the forward strand.
CAAGACCGTGCCGACCATGGGCGCCGGCTGGTGCCCGCCCGGCATGCTCGGCATCGGCATCGGCGGTACCGCCGAGAAGGCCGCGGTGATGGCCAAGGAAGTGTTGATGGAATCCATCGACATCCATGAACTCAAGGCCCGTGGCCCGCAGAACCGCATCGAGGAACTGCGCCTGGAGCTGTTCGAGAAGGTCAACCAGCTGGGCATCGGCGCCCAGGGCCTGGGTGGCCTGACCACCGTGCTCGACGTGAAGATCATGGACTACCCGACCCACGCCGCTTCGCTGCCGGTGTGCATGATCCCCAACTGCGCCGCCACCCGCCACGCGCACTTCGTGCTCGACGGCTCGGGCCCGGCCGCCCTGGAGGCGCCGCCTCTGGACGCCTACCCGGAAATCGTCTGGGAAGCCGGCCCATCGGCCCGTCGCGTCAACCTCGACACCCTGACTCCGGAAGAAGTGCAAAGCTGGAAGCCGGGCGAGACCGTCCTGCTCAACGGCAAGATGCTCACCGGCCGCGATGCCGCGCACAAGCGCATGGTCGAGATGCTCAACCGTGGCGAACAGCTACCGGTGGACCTCAAGGGTCGCTTCATCTACTACGTCGGCCCGGTGGATCCGGTCGGTGACGAAGTGGTGGGCCCAGCCGGTCCGACCACCGCCACCCGCATGGACAAGTTCACCCGCCAGATCCTCGAGCAAACCGGCCTGCTGGGCATGATCGGCAAGTCCGAGCGCGGCCCGACCGCCATCGACGCGATCAAGGACAGCAAGGCCGTGTACCTGATGGCCGTCGGTGGCGCCGCCTACCTGGTGGCCCAGGCGATCAAGAAGTCCAAGGTCCTGGCCTTCGCCGAGCTGGGCATGGAAGCGATCTACGAGTTCGAGGTCAAGGACATGCCCGTCACCGTCGCCGTGGACAGCAAGGGCGAGTCGGTACATATCACCGGTCCCGCCATCTGGCAGAAAAAGATCAGTGACAGCCTGGCAGTAGAAGTGCAATAAGCCTTCCCGGCCTGGCTAGAGCGGCGGCGCTGTTGATCCAACGGCCCGCCGCTTTTTTGTGCCGCGCCCCTTGCCGACACTGTCCGCGATCAACGTTCCACCCGGCGCTCATGCTATCGTTCCCGCCCCCCTTGCAGCCTGCCCCGACCCATGGCCCAGATCTCACGCTCCCTTCGCCTGACGCTCTACATCCTGGTGATTATCGCTGGCACCGTCGTCAGCGCCGGCCTGGCCATGCGCCACGCCGAACGCCAGACCCTGGTGGAGGAAGCCGCACGTGCCAATGAGCAATTGGGACTGTATGCCAACTCCCTGCACACCCTGATCGAACGTTATCGGGCACTGCCGGCGGTGCTGGCCCTGGACCCGGAGTTGCGCGCGGCACTCCAGGGACCGGTGACGCCCGAAACCCAGGACGCGCTGAACCGCAAGCTGGAGAAGATCAACGGCGCCGCCCGTTCCTCGACCCTGGAACTGCTCAACCATGACGGCCTGGCCGTGGCCGCCAGCAACTGGCGCCTGCCCAGCAGCTACGTCGGCCACAACTACGGTTTCCGTCCCTACTTCAAGCAGACCCGCAGCCAGGGCAGCGGGCGCTTCTATGCCATCGGCGTGACCAGCGGCATCCCCGGGTATTTCCTCTCCAGCGCGGTCAAGGCCGACAACGACGAGTTCCTCGGGGCCATGGTGGTCAAGCTGGAGTTTCCCGAGCTGGAACATGAATGGAGCCAGGGCAGCGATACCCTGCTGGTAACCGATGCCCGCGGCATCGTGTTCATCGCCAACCAGCCGGGCTGGCGCTACCGCCACCTGCAGCCGCTGTCGGCCAACGACCTGGAAGAGATCCGCTTGACCCGCCAGTACGACAAGCAACTGCTGGTGCCCCTGCAACATACCCAGCTGCAGCAGATTGACGACGGCAGCCAGTTGATCCGCGTCCAGGACGACCAGGGCGCGACCAATTACCTCTGGGAATCCCTGCCGCTGTCCGCCGAGGGCTGGACCCTGCACCTGCTGCGCAAGCCGCCCACTGCCTTCGAGGAAAGCCGCAACGCCGGCCTCGCCGCCGGTGGCGCCTGGCTGGCCCTGGTGTTCCTGCTGCTATTCCTCAACCAGCGCTGGCGCCTGGGCAAGATCCGCCAACGCAATCGCCAGGAGCTGGAACAACTGGTGGAGGAGCGCACCCGCGACCTGCGCACCGCCCAGGAAGGCCTGGTGCAATCGGCCAAGCTCGCGGCCCTGGGGCAGATGTCCGCAGCCCTGGCCCATGAAATCAACCAGCCCCTGACCACCCAGCGCATGCAGTTGGCCACCTTGCGACTGCTGCTGGAGCACGGCCGGGTAGACGAAGCCTACAAGGCCCTGCGGCCGCTGGACGACATGCTGACCCGCATGGCCGCCCTGACCAGCCACCTCAAGACCTTCGCCCGCAAGAGCCCCAGCGGCCTGCGCGAACGCCTGGACCTGGCCGCGGTGGTGGACCAGTCCCTGCAACTGCTCGAAGCACGGCTGCGCACGGAGAACATCCAGGTCATGCTGCAAGTGGCTCGCCCCGCCTGGGTCCGCGGTGATGCCATCCGCCTGGAGCAGGTCTTGATCAACCTGCTGCGCAACGCCCTGGACGCCATGCTGGACAAGCCCCACAAACACCTGCAGATCAGCCTCGAGGCCGAGGACCAGCTCTGGCAGTTGCGCGTGGCCGATACCGGCGGCGGGATCGCCGACGAGCATCTGCTGAGCGTGTTCGATCCGTTCTTCACCACCAAGCCGGTGGGCGACGGCCTCGGGCTCGGGCTGGCGGTATCCTACGCCATCGTCCATGAACTGGGCGGCCGCCTGAGCGTCGCCAACCAGGACCAGGGCGCAGTGTTCACCCTGAGCCTGCCCATCGACCTGGAGGCACATATCCAATGCTGAACTCCGTGCTGGTGGTGGACGACGAAGCCAGCATCCGCAGCGCCGTGGAGCAGTGGCTGAGCCTGTCGGGCTTCGAGGTGCAACTGTTCAGCCGGGCCGAGGAATGCCTGGCGCGACTGCCACGGGACTTTCCCGGGGTGATCCTCAGCGATGTGCGCATGCCCGGCATCAGCGGCCTGGAACTGCTGGCCCAGGTCCAGCGCCTGGACCCGGACCTGCCGGTGATCCTCCTGACCGGCCATGGCGACGTGCCGATGGCGGTGGAGGCCATGCGCGATGGCGCCTATGACTTCCTGGAAAAACCCTTCAGCCCCGAGATCCTGCTCAGCAGCCTACGCCGGGCCCTGGACAAGCGCCGGCTGGTGCTGGAGAACCGCCGCCTGCACCAGCAGGCCGATAGCCGCGCCAGGCTCGACGCCACCTTGCTCGGCGTCTCCCAAGCCTTGCAGACCCTGCGCCGCCAGGTGCTGGAGCTGGCCCCGCTGCCGGTGAACGTACTGGTGCGGGGCGAAACCGGTAGCGGCAAGGAGCTGATCGCCCGCTGCCTGCATGACTTCGGACCGCGGGCCGACAAGCCCTTCGTCGCCCTCAATTGCGCGGCGATTCCCGAACAACTGTTCGAGGCCGAGCTGTTCGGCCACGAAAGCGGCGCCTTCACCGGTGCCCAGGGCAAGCGCATCGGCAAGCTGGAATATGCCAACGGCGGCACCCTGTTCCTCGACGAGATCGAAAGCATGCCCCTGGCCCAGCAGGTCAAGCTACTGCGGGTGCTGCAGGAACAGAAGCTCGAACGCCTGGGCTCCAACCAGAGCATCAGCGTCGACCTGCGGATCATCGCCGCCACCAAGCCCGACTTGCTGGAAGAGGCCCGGGCCGGGCGTTTTCGCGAAGACCTGGCCTACCGCCTGACCGTTGCCGAACTGCGCCTGCCGCCATTGCGCGAACGCCGCGAGGACATCCCCCTGCTCTACGAGCATTTCGCCCGCCAGGCCGGACAGCGCCTGGGCCGCCAGGTGATGGCGCTGGACGGTCCACAGCTGGCCCGCCTGTTCAGCCATGACTGGCCCGGCAACGTGCGCGAGCTGGCCAATGCCGCCGAGCGCCAAGTGCTGGGGCTGCAAGAGCAGCAGGCCGAACCGCTCGCCGTCGGCCAATCCCTCGCCGCCCAGCAAGAGGCCTTCGAAGCCCAGTGCCTGCGTGCCGCCCTGGCCCGGCACAAGGGCGAGATCAAAGCGGTGCTCCACGAACTGCAACTGCCGCGCCGCACGCTGAACGAAAAGATGCAGCGCCATGGCCTGAGCCGGGAAATGTTCGTCAAGGGCAGTTGAAAATCCTGAGGGCCGCAAGGCATGCATCTGGCCCTTGGCGGCGCCCCTTCCTAGGCAATTTCCCGCTCATAGCCCTCCCCGCGATAAGCGGATTTCCGCTTATCGATTCATCAAGACCCTTCTAGACCGGGCTTCTGCCTCTTGGCACAGCTCCTGCTATAGCCCTGGCAGGCTGCGTTTGCGCGCACTCCACAACAACAATGAATAGAAGGTTCGTGATGGATATTTCCAATACCCTGCCTGCCGGGTCGGCCGCCATGCCCGCCCAGGACAAGACCACCGCCAGCCGCTTGAAATCGATTTTCAGCGGCTCGATCGGCAACATGGTCGAGTGGTACGACTGGTACGTCTACGCCGCATTCTCGCTGTACTTCGCCAAGGTCTTCTTCCCCAAGGGCGACACCACTGCCCAACTGCTCAATACCGCCGCGATCTTCGCCGTGGGCTTCCTGATGCGCCCGATCGGCGGCTGGTTGATGGGGCTCTACGCCGACCGCAAGGGGCGCAAGGCCGCCTTGATGGCCTCGGTGCTGCTGATGTGCGCAGGCTCCCTGATCATCGCCCTGACTCCGGGCTACGAGACCATCGGCGTTGGCGCGCCGATCCTGCTGGTGCTGGCGCGACTGATGCAGGGCTTGTCGGTGGGCGGTGAATACGGCACCTCGGCCACCTACCTCAGCGAGATGGCGACCAAGCAAAGCCGTGGTTTCTTCTCCAGCTTCCAGTACGTCACCCTGATCTCCGGCCAGCTCATCGCCCTGGCGGTGCTGATCGTCCTGCAGAACCTGCTGACCACCGAAGAACTGCAGTCCTGGGGCTGGCGGATTCCGTTCGCCATCGGCGCCCTCTGCGCCGTGGTGGCGCTGTACCTGCGCCGTGGCATGGAGGAAACCGAGTCCTTCGCCAAGAAGAAGGAAAAACCCAAGGAAAGCCTGATGCGCACCCTGCTGCGTCATCCCAAGGAACTGCTGACCGTGGTTGGCCTGACCATGGGCGGCACCCTGGCCTTCTACACCTACACCACCTACATGCAGAAGTACCTGGTGAACACCGTCGGCATGAGCATTTCCGACTCCACCACCATTTCCGCGGCGACCCTGTTCCTGTTCATGTGCCTGCAACCGGTGATCGGCGGCCTGTCGGACAAGATCGGCCGACGCCCGATCCTGATCGCCTTCGGTGTGCTCGGCACCCTGTTCACGGTGCCGATCCTCAGCACCTTGCATAGCATCCAGACCTGGTGGGGCGCGTTCTTCCTGATCATGGCGGCCCTGATCATCGTCAGTGGCTACACCTCGATCAACGCGGTGGTGAAGGCCGAGCTGTTCCCGACCGAGATCCGCGCCCTGGGCGTGGGCCTGCCCTATGCCCTGACCGTCTCGCTATTCGGCGGTACCGCGGAATACATCGCCCTGTGGTTCAAGAGCATCGGCATGGAAACCGGCTACTACTGGTACGTCACCGCCTGCATCGCCTGCTCGTTGCTGGTCTACGCGACCATGAAGGACACCGGCAAGCACTCGCGGATCGAAACCGACTGACAAGACCAAGCGCCCGGGTGCAAGGCCCGGGCGCTTGGTTCGACCCATCCAGGCCTCAAGACAGTTGCGCGGCGCCCTGGCGCGAGTCGCGCTTCTGCGCCCAGCAGGCCCCGACGACCAGCACCAGCAGGATTCCCGCCAAGACCGCCGACGAGCCGACGGTGCCGAAGTCCAGCCCGCCCTTTTCATGGGACTTGGTCAGGAAATCGCCCAAGGTCGCACCGAACGGCCGGGTCAGCACGAACGCCACCCAGAACAGCAGGACCGGCGACAGCCTGGTGCAATACTTGAGCACCACTACGAGGGCAATGGCCGAGCCGATCAGCAACGCTCCACCGGCAAAGCCCAGGCCCGAGTCGTCCGCCAGGAAATCACCGAGCGCGGTGCCCAGGGTGTTGGAAAACAGGATCGCCAGCCAATAGAACAGCTCGCCACGAAAACCCTGGACCCGGTTCACGTTCAACGACTCGCCGCTCATGCGCCAGGCGGCGAAGATCACCAGCAAGATAGCGATCAAGATCAGCGACCCGCTGGCGTAGCCCAGGCCCAGGGTGCGGTCCATGAAATCGGACATGGTAGTGCCCGCGGTACTGGTGGAGAGAATCACCAGCCAATACAGCACCGGGTTGTAGGCCTTGGAAAACAGCTGGGTGACCAGCGTCAGCAGGAACAGGCTGATGAGGATCATCGAGCTGATGGCGTAGCCGACATCGAGGGTCATCGACAGCAAATCACCGGCGGTTTCGCCCAGGGTCGTCGCACAGATTTTCATGACCCAGAAGGCCAGGGTGATCTGGGGAAGTTTGTTCATTCGGTAGGGAGCTCCAAGGGTCGCATTCGAGATGGCCTGTCTTGGTATGCAGGCTTGCGTGGAGGCTGAACGGCGGCGAGTGAAAAATCGGTAGGGCGCGGATGAAAAAACCGTTGACCGGCATTTTTTGGTTCATGACGGCTCAATCAACGATCAGTTAACCCGAGGTGTCCAGCCTGTCAGCGGAGTAAACCCGAATCCATCCAGAAGCCTGATGCCCCTTATAGGCAGGTGGGCACAGACCGCTCAAATATCGATTTAACTGATTATTTAAAGCATATATTTGCGATTTTCAATCGACTTCATCGGAGTAGGATTCATCCCAAGCCCACCACCAACGCCCCACCCCATCCGGAGTCGCCATCATGAAAAAACAACTGATCCTGGCCCTGACCCTGTCGGTACTGGCTGCCCATTCCTTCGCTGCCGATGGCTACGACCGCACCGGTTCCGCCACCTTCGCCGCCGATGGCTACGACCACACCGGTTCCGCCACCTTCGCCGCCGACGGCTACGACCGCACCGGTTCCGCCACCTTCGCCGCCGATGGCTATGACCGCACCGGTTCCGCCACCTTCGCCGCCGATGGCTATGACCGCACCGGTTCCGCCAACATCGGCTGATCGTTCTTCTGGACAGTACAGCCCGGCACTTGCGCCGGGCTCGATCTTTTCAGGGCGCGAATCCTGCACGGCGAAGCTGGAATTCGCCGGATGCGCACTGCACTATGGCGCCCCCTAAAGCTCCCAGCAGGAACCGCAAGCCATGCCCGACGATATCCATTACTACGAACCCGCCCAGGGCCACGGCCTGCCCCACGACCCGTTCAACGCCATCGTCGGCCCGCGCCCCATTGGCTGGATTTCCTCCCAGGACGAGCAGGGTCGCCTGAATCTTGCGCCCTACAGCTTCTTCAATGCCTTCAACTACATTCCGCCGATCATCGGGTTCTCCAGCGTCGGGCGCAAAGACAGCCTGAACAACATCGAGAAGACCGGCGAGTTCGCCTGGAACCTGGCCACCCGGCCATTGGCCGAGCAGATGAACCAGAGCTGCGCCGCCGTGGCCCCCGAGGTCGACGAATTCACCCTGTCGGGCCTGACGCCGGTGGCTTCGAAAGTCATCGCCGTGCCACGGGTAGCCGAAAGCCCGGTGTCCTTCGAGTGCAAGGTCACGCAGATCATCCAGTTGCAGCGGGCGGACAAGGAGCTGGTGCCGAGCTGGCTGATCCTCGGCGAAGTGGTCGCCGTGCATATCGCCAAGTGGCTGCTCAAGGACGGCATCTATGACACCGCCGCGGCAGAACCCATTCTGCGCGGCGGCGGTCCGGCGGATTACTTCCAGCTGGGCCCCGAGGCCCTGTTCAAGATGTACCGCCCGGGAGCGGTCAAATAGTCTTCCAGCACAATTGACCGTCGGCGTCGACGTCGATCAGCTGTTCGAGTTGTTGCGCGGCAGCCTGGTCGGCGTCATGGGCGGTCTTGAACTTCTGCTCGTCCAGGACTTTATGAAAGCGCGGGGCTCCTGAAACATCCAGGGCCTTGATGGCGATGGCGGCGCTGTATCCCCCCTCCCCTGGAACCACAGCGGAAACTGCTTCGTAATGTGCGAACTCTTTGCGTGCCATGTTGCGGGTCCTGGCCAATGGAAAGTCGGCCATTCTAAACCTTCAACTGGCCAGCTTGTGCACCGGCACGCCGTGCAACTGGGGGTACTCGCCCGGCAGTTCCTGTGCCGAAACGGTATCGAAGGTGTGCAAGTCCAGGCTGTCGACCACCAGGTCCTGGACCAGCTCGCTGAAGACCTCCATGGCCGGCGAGCTGAAATAGGCGGTCATCGCCTGCTGGCTGCTCCAGAACCCGGACACCAGCCACAACTGGGCATCGCACTGCGAGCGTTGCAAGGCGAATTGCAGGCAGCCGGGCGCCTGGCGGGACGGTTCGATCAGGCTGCTCAGGCGAGCGCCCAGCTCTGTGGAGCGCCCCGCACGGGCGCGGACCAAAGCCATATGGCTGACGGGAATATGCGTGGACATGTGCGACCCTCCCAGGTGTCGTCGAGGCAGCCGGGGGACAGGCTGCGACAGGATCCAACGATACGGGCCGCGGGTGAACCCGGGTTAGTCGATTCCTGCCGCTGATTTGCCCAATCCTGCGATATCGCCCACCACCAGCTTGCTCGTCCCGCGCCATGGGACAAAATGACTACAGCGGTGTTTCAAGCAAGTGAAACTCCAGTCGATGGGACAACCTCGTACATCGCGCGCGCAAGTAGCAGGATCAGGCAAGTTTTACGCAGGATCGGCCTAGCCTCCCCGCTTGCACAAACTTAAGCTGTGCCGATCGCAAAACCCCGGAGGCCGCCCCATGTCATCCCTGGAAAACCTGCCGGCTCCCCTCGCCCCGGAAATGGAACGCCAGCGTGCGGAGCTGGCGGCGATCATCGATCGCCATACCGTCGTCGACGGCAGCCACGCCACGGCCATCGATTCGCTGTTCGTCTCGCGCCACAGCCATACCCACCAGTTCGCACCGGTGCTGGCGCAGCCGGCCCTGTGCATCATGGCCCAGGGCCGCAAGGAGGTGCAGCTGGCCGACGAGACCTACAACTACGACCCGCTGAACTACCTGGTGGTCTCGGTTGCCGTGCCTTTGAGCGGCAAGGTGGCGCTGGTTTCCCCCGAGCAGCCGATCCTGGCCCTGCGCCTGGACATCGACCCCGGCGAGATCAACGCTCTGATCGCCGACGCCGGTCCCCTGGGCGTGCCCGCCCGGCCCACCGGACGCGGCCTGTACGTGGAGCGCCTGGATTCGCCGATGCTCGATGCGGTGTTGCGCCTGACCCGCCTGCTGGACACGCCCAAGGACATCGCCATGCTGGCGCCCCTGGTTCGCCGGGAAATCCTCTACCGCCTGTTGCGCAGCCCCCAGGGCCATCGCCTGTACGAGATCGCCACCGCTAACAGCCAGAGCCACCGGGTCAACCAGGCGATCGAATGGCTCAACGGTCATTTCGAACAGTCGCTGCGTATCGACGAGCTGGCGCGGGAAGTCAACCTGAGCGTGTCGACCCTGCATCATCGCTTCAAGGCGATGACCGCCATGAGCCCGCTGCAATACCAGAAGCAACTGCGCCTGCAGGAAGCCCGCCGGCTGATGCTGGCCGAAGGCCTGGAAGCCTCGGTGGCGGGTTATCGGGTGGGGTATGAAAGCCCTTCGCAGTTCAGCCGCGAGTACAGTCGCCTGTTCGGCGCGCCCCCCTTGCGGGACATGGCGCGCCTGCGGGCAGGCGGCTTGGGGCCGGGTTAGTGGGCCCGCACCACGTGCTTGATCTCCTGGAACGCCTGTAGCCCCCAGGGCCCCAGCTCGCGGCCGATGCTGCTCTGCTTGTAGCCGCCCCAGGCCGTCTGGGGAAAGATCACCTGCGGTGCGTTGATCCACACCAGTCCGGCCTGCAGGGCATTGGCCACCGCCTCGGCATTGGCGGTATCGCCACCCACTACACTGGCGACCAGGCCGAACTCGCTGTCGTTGGCCAGCTCGATGGCTTCTTGCTGGCTGTCGAAGCTGCGCACGCACAGCACCGGACCGAAGATCTCCTCCCGCCACAACCCGCTGTCAAGCGGCACCTCGGTGAACACCGTGGGCTGGATGAAGTAGCCCTGTGCCAGGTGCGCCGGGCGACTACCGCCACACACCAGCCTGGCCCCGGACTGCAAGCCACGGTCGATATGCCCCAGCACCCGCTGGTATTGCGCCTGGTTGACCAGCGCGCCCATCTGCGCCCCGGACTCGAACGGCTCGGCCACCCGGATGCCTTCGGCCCGGGCCTTGAGCCGGTAGAGGAATTCATCGGCCAGTTCAGCCGCCACCAGCACCCGGCTGGTGGCCGAGCACATTTGCCCGGCGTTGAAGAAACCACCGCCGCAGGCCAGCTCCACCGCCAGGTCCAGGTCGGCATCGGCCAGGACCAGCAACGATGACTTGCCGCCCAGTTCCAGGCTCACGCCCTTGACGGTTTCCGCCGCCCGCTGCATGACCTGTACACCCACCGCATTGCTGCCGGTGAAGGAGATCTTCGCCACTCGCGGGTCCGCCGCCAAAGGCGCCCCCACTGCCAGGCCGGTGCCGCAGACCAGGTTGAATACCCCCTGGGGCAAGCCGCTCTGGGCGACGATCGCCGCCAGCTCCAGCTCCGGCAACGGCGTGACCTCCGAGGGCTTGAGCACCACGCTGCAACCTGCCGCCAGGGCCGGCGCAAGCTTCCAGGCGGTGGTGACCATGGGGAAGTTCCACGGCACGATGAGCCCGACGATGCCGCATGGCTCGCGGCGCAGGCGGGCGCTGAAATCCGCGCTGGGCAGCGCCACCTCGGCATCCTGGCGAGCGTCCAGGCCCTCGGCCAGTTCGGCGTAGTAGTCGAACGTGGCGATCACGTCGTCGACGTCCATGGCCGCCTCGGCCTGTGGCTTGCCGTTGTTGCTCGATTGCAGTTGCACCAGGCGCTCGCGACGCGCAGCCACGCCAGTGGCGATCCTGCGCAGCACCACCGCCCGCTCGGCACCAGTGCTTCGGGCCCAGCGAGCCAGCCCGCCAGTGGCAGCACGCAGCGCGCGGTCCACGGCCTCTGGCCCACCGCCGGCCACCCGGGCCAGGGGGGCCTCGGTGGCTGGGTTGATCACTTGCAGCGGCTCATTGCCAGCCGACCATTGGCCGTCGATATACAGGCCGTCCAGCATGGGTTGCGCAGTCATGCCTGTACTCCCTGGGTCCAGCGATTCTGGTCGATTTCAATCAGGCTCGGGCCCTGGCGATCGACCGCCAGGCGCAAGGCCGCCCGCAGTTGCGCAACACTGTCGACGCGCTCGGCAGCGCAGCCCAGGCCCTTGGCCACGGTGATGAAGTCCGGGGTGTAGATGTCGACGCCCACCGGTTCGATGGCGCGATTGACCATGTACTTCTTGATCTCTTCGTACCCCTGGTTATTCCACAACACGACGATGACCGGGGCTTGTGCCTCCACGGCGCAGGCCAGTTCCGCCAGGGTGAACTGCAAGCCGCCGTCACCGATCAGACAGGCCACCGGCCGCCGCTGGGCCGGGCTCGAGCCACCGCCAAGCCAGGCGCCGATGGCCGCCGGCAAGGCATAACCCAGGGTGCCGTAGCCGGTGGAAGCATTGAACCAGCGTCGTGGCTGGTCAGGATTGAAGGTCAGGTTGCCGCTGTATACCGGCTGGGTGGAGTCGCCGACCAGGACGATCTCCGGCAACTCCTCGACCAGGGTTTGCAAAAGCCGGGTCTGGGCCCGGGTCGGGGCATCCCAGATGAGCTCCAGCTCCTGGCGCAAGGCATCGACACGCACAGCCCCCCAGTCACGGCTGCGCTCGGCCAGGGTTTGCCGCGACAGCTCCGCCAGCAAGGCCTGGGCGGCGATATCGGCATCGGCTACCAGCGCCACTTTCGGCGGGTAGTTGCGCACGGTCTGGTCGGCATCGATATCGATCCGCAACAGCGTGCCGGGAATCTCGAAGCCGCCGGCGAAAGTCACGTCGTAATCGGTTTCCGCCAGTTCGGTGCCGATGGCCAGCACCACATCGGCCTGGGCCACGAGGGCCCGGGTGGCCACCAGCGACTGGGTCGAACCGATCAGCAGCGGGTGCGCCGCAGGCAGCATGCCCTTGGCGTTGATGGTCAAGGCCACCGGGGCCTGCAGCAACTCCGCGAGCTGGGTCAGGGGCGCGGCGGCATCGATGGCGCCGCCGCCAGCCAGGATCAGCGGACGCTTGGCCGTCGCCAGCAACTGGCCCATCTGCGCCACGGCCGCCGGGGCGGCGCCGGCCCGGGCGATCTGTACCGGCTCGCTGGCCAGCAGGTGGTCGGCATCCTGGACCAGTACATCCAGGGGAATCTCGATATGCACCGGGCGCGGACGACCGGCCTGGAACAGGGCGAAGGCCCGGGCCAGTACCACCGGCAACTCATCAGCACACATCAGCGTATGGGAGAACGCTGCCACGCCACCGACCAGGGCGCTCTGGTTCGGCAACTCGTGGAGCTTGCCGCGTCCGCCGCCCAGCTGGCTGCGGGTCTGCACGCTGGAGATCACCAGCATCGGGATCGAATCGGCATAGGCCTGGCCCATGGCGGTGGTGATGTTGGTCATGCCAGGGCCGGTGATGATGAAGCACACCCCGGGCTTGCCGCTGGTGCGGGCGTAGCCGTCGGCCATGAAGCCGGCACCTTGCTCATGGCGCGGGGTGACGTGGCGGATGGAGGAACGGGCCAGGCCCCGATACAACTCGACGGTATGCACTCCAGGGATGCCGAACACCTGCTCGACCCCATACCCCTCGAGTAACTTGACCAGTACTTCGCCACATGTCGCCATCTCATCGCCCTTTCTTGTTGGTTGATACCGAGCGGTCGGGAAACACCCGTGGACGCCGGCAGGGGGCTATTGGAACGGCGCAGCGGTAGCCGGAACAATGGATAAAAAGTCATACTAGCCATGTCCTCACGTCATGCCTGGCCCTCCATGAAACGCCTGCCTCCCCTGCCCGCGCTGCACACCTTCCTGGTCACCGCCCAGTGCTGCAACTTCACCCGCGCCGCCGAGCAACTGCATATCACCCAGGGCGCGGTGAGCCGGCAGATCGCCGGACTGGAAAGCCACCTGGGCTATCCATTGTTCCAGCGCCAGGCCCGTGGCTTGAGCCTGACGGCCGAAGGCCTGGAGTGGCTGCCACGGGTGCAGCAGGTATTCGAGTTGATCAATGGCGCGGTGGACGAGATCGGCAGCCGCAGCCAAAACCTGCGCCTCAAGGCCCCGACCTGCGCCATGCGCTGGCTGCTGCCACGGCTGTTGCAATGGCAGAAGGAACGGCCGGAAGTGCCGGTGCAACTGACCACCACCATCCAGCACGGCGTGGACTTCACCCGTGAGCCGTTCGATGCCGCGGTGATGTATGGCGCCCCACCCTCCCCGAACCTCGGTTCGCGGCACTTGTTCAATGAACAGCTGACCCCGGTGTGCTCGCGACCGCTGATGGAAGGCCCGACGCCACTCAGGACCCCGGCGGACCTGCAGCACCACCTGTTGCTGCATCCGTCCCATGACCAACGGGATTGGCAACGCTGGCTGAAGGCGGCGGGCACACCGTTCAACACCCTGGGCAAGGGGCAGCATTTCGAGACCCTGGACCTGGCGATGTCGGTGGCGTCCCAGGGGACCGGAGTGGCGATGGGCGATTGGGCGTTGATTGGCGATGACCTGAGCGCCGGGCGGCTGGTCATGCCGTTCGAATTGAAGATACCGACGGGCCAGGCCTATTACCTGGTCTACCCGGAACGTCCGGGGCCTTCGGCGCAATTGCTGGAGTTGCTGGACTGGCTGGTGGAACAGGCGCACCGGCGCTAGGGCGCTGCGCCTGGACTGGGGCCCTGCGGGCCCGTCGCAGCCTCGCAGGCTCGACAGCGACTACAGCCACGGTACGAACCGCCTCGTGTAGCCACTGCCGCAGGCTGCGTACGGGTGCGCAGCAGCTGCAAGTTACTGATTCAGCCCCTGCAGCCTCGCAAGCTCTGGCGGCTACACCGGCAGGTGCAGCCGCCATAACCCGTTAGCCGGATCAGTAACCGACGGTGAAGCGCTGGCGCACATGGGCCGGTTTTTCCACTTCGTCGAGCATGGCGATGGCGTAGTCGGCGAAGCTGATCCAGCTACGCCCTTCGGCGCTGACCAGCAGGTCGTCCTGGCCCAGGCGGAACTTCCCGGTGCGTTCGCCTTCGACGAACTCCGCCGACGGCGAGAGGAAGCTCCAGTCCAGGTCCTGCTCCTTGCGCAGGGTTTCCAGGTACACCCCACCGGCACTGGCTTCGGCCTTGTATTCCTCGGGGAAACCGGGGCTGTCGATGACCTTGCCGCCCCCCGGCAGCAACAGCGAACCGGCACCGCCCACCACCAGCAGGCGCTTGACCCCGGCCTTCTTCACCGGATCGATGATGGCGCTGGCGGCGATGGGGGCGAAATGCGCGGCGCTGAGCACCACGTCATGGCCCGCCACGGCCGCTTGCAGCGCGGCGCTGTCGGCCACGTCCACGGCACGGCTGACGATCCCGGCCCGCTGGCCGATCTTCGTGGTGTCGCGGGCGATGGCGGTGACGCTGTGGCCACGACGCAGGGCTTCTTCCAGGAGTTGGCTACCGGCCCGGCCGGTGGCACCGATGATTGCGATCTTGCTCATGACGATTCTCCAGTTGGCAAAGAGAGTACAGCGCCCCCGCTCCCGGTCCGGGAGCGGGGGTCAGGAAGGTTTCACCACTTCATTTCGCCCTTGGCGACCTTGGCGCTCAGCTCCAGCGAGCTGTCCTCGCCCAGGTCCGGGTAACGCTTCTTCATGGCCGCGATCAGCGCCGCGGAGTCCTTGGCCTTGGCGGTTTCCTCATCGAAGGCCTTGATGTAGTCCGCCGTGAAATGCACCGGCTTCAGGGAGCGCGCGCTGTCGCCCAGGTAGTGACCGGGGATCACGGTCTTGGGCTTGAGGCCTTCGATGGTCTTGAGGGTCTTCAACCACTGCTGGTGGGACTCGGCAGTCTGGGTATCGGCCATCCACACATGGATGTTCTCCGAGACCACCACGCCGCCGACTACCGCCTTGATCGAGGGAATCCAGACAAAGCTGCGATCCGGTTGCTTGCCATCCAGGCCGATGACGTCGAGCTTTTGCCCTTCCAAAGTCAGGCTGTGGCCCTCGAGCACGCTCGGCACGATGGTCCTGGCCGGAACGTCAGCGCCCATTTGCGGGCCCCAGAAGGCCAGCTTGCCTTCGACGGTGGCCTTGATGTGTTCGACCGTCGGCTGCGAGGCCACGACCTTGGCGTCCGGGAAGGCACTGGTCAGGGTGTCGAGGCCGAAGTAGTAATCCGGATCGCCATGGCTGATGTAGATCGTGGTCAGGTGCTTGCCGCTGGCGCGGATCTTGTCCACCAGTTGCTGGGCCTGGGACTTGCCGAACTGGGCGTCCACCAGGATCGCGTCCTTCTTGCCGCTGACCAGCACCGAGCTGACCGGGAAGATGGCGTTGCTGCCGGGGTTATAGACGTCCAGTTGCAGGGTGGGCTCGGCAGCTGCGGCATGGGCGGCGAAACCGAGGACGGCGGTGGCCAGCAGCAGGCGTTTGAGTGAAGGGAATCCGATCATGGGGGGCAGCTCCAGCAGCGGTTGGCGTATTGGGAATGGAGCAAGCTTAGTTGCCAGAGTCGTTACAAAAAATGCGATGCTTGGACATAGTTTGTTTCTGAAAGCGGGCAAATCATGGATCGTCTCCAAGCAATGCGAGTCTTCGTCACCGTGGTCGATCTGGGCAGCCAATCGGCGGCGGCCGATCACCTGGACCTGTCGCGACCGGTGGTCTCGCGCTACCTGGCGGAGCTGGAAGACTGGGTCGGCGCGCGGCTGATGCACCGCACCACGCGCAAGCTCAGCCTGACTGCCGCCGGCAGCGAGATCCTGCCCCGTTGCCGGCAGATGCTGGAGCTGTCCAGCGACATGCAGGCAGTGGTGAGCGAGCCCGACGATGTCCCGCGCGGGCTGTTGCGCATCAGCGTCAGCACCTCGTTCGGCCAGTCGCAACTGGCCGCGGCCATGGCCGACTACGTCAAGCGCCACCCCGGGGTGAGCATCGACCTGCAGATGCTCGATCGCACGGTGAACCTGGTAGACGAACGCATCGACCTGGCGATACGCACCAGCAACGACCTGGACCCGAACCTGATCGCCCGGCACCTGACGGTCTGCCGCTCGGTGATCTGCGCGGCCCCGGCCTACCTGCGCGAACACCCGGCGCCCCAGCGGGTGGAAGAACTGAGCCAGCACAACTGCCTGACCCACTCCTATTTCGGCAAGAGCCTGTGGCACTTCGAACAAGATGGCGAACCGGTGTCGGTGCCGGTCCAGGGCAATATCAGCGCCAACGAGGCCAGCACCCTGCTGCGCACCACGGTGGCCGGTGCCGGCATCGCCATGCTGCCCAGCTACCAGGCCGGGGAATACATCAAGCGCGGGGAACTGGTACGCCTGCTGGCCCATGCCGAACCTCGCCGGATGAACATCTACGCGGTCTACGCCTCACGCAAGCACATGCCGGCGACCTTGCGCAGCATGCTGGATTTCCTGGTGCTGAGATTTCCCCAGAAGCCCGCCTGGGACCAGGGGCTCTAACGGCGGGATGAGGCGCTGGGGCGATCCATTTGCTGAATACCCTGTCAAACAGCCGAGGTGGGGTTCCTGGCAAGTCCGGACAGCTGGCCTATTCTGATAACAGTGCTTTGGAAAATACCGAGGCACCGGTTCAGAGGTCATCGCCATGAACGTCAAGACAAGAAGATACCTGGCCATTTTCATGACCTGCACCGTGACCCTGGCGCTGTACGGCACCGCTGCCTATCGCGTCGAACAGGCCCGCATGCAGACTCGCGCCTATGCCAGTTGCAACCTGGAACGCTGCATCCCCCACAACGCCACCCTGAACGCTCTCAGGTAAGCGACAGGGATCCGCGGTCGCCGGCCTGCTCGGCCTTGAGCTGATCGCGGAAGACCTTGGGCGAGATGCCTACCCGGCGCCGGAACAGCCGGGTGAAGTTGGTCGGGTCGGAAAACCCCAGCTCGGCGGAAATCTCGTAGATGGTCATCCCGGTGTAGGTCAAGAGGCGCTTGGCCTCCAGCAACTGGCGCTCGTGCATGATCTGCAATGCCGGCTGCCCGGCCAGTTCGCGGCAAGTGCCGTTGAGGTGCGACACCGAGATCCCCAGCTTGTGGGCCAGGTCCTCGACCTTCACATGCTCGCGATAATGTGCCTCCACCAGCTGCATGAAACCGTTGAAATAGTCCCGGGCCCGCTGTGGACGCTGGCTGGCCTTGCTGCGTCGCAACGCCTGGCGCCCGACCCAGACCACGATCATGCCCACCAGGGAATGCATGAGCATTTCCCGCGCTGGCTGCTGGCCCTGGTACTCGTCCTGCAATGCGCTGAACAGCCCGTCCAGGTACTGCGCATCGTCTCCCGCCGGATAGCCGGCGCAAGTACCGAGGATGTCCCCTGCCTGCCCCAACTGGGCTTGCAGGTGCCCTACCAGCGGCGCCGCCAGGGTCACCACATGACCTTCGATGTCCTCGGAGAAGTGGAAGCCATGGACCGACAGCGCCGGCACGACCTGGATCGCCGCCTCATCCAGCAAGGTTCGCTGGCCCTCGACCTGCAACTGGACCTGTCCGCGCCGCACGAACAGCAACTGGCACAGGTCGGCATGCCGATGGGGCTTTATTTCCCAATGCAATTCGCGACTGCGCTGGCTGATGGGCTCGCAGTGCAACAGGTCGGGGGTGGGCCACTCCAGGCTCTCGCCATAGAGCTTGAATACGGGAATGGATGCAAGGGCTGGCTTGTTCATCGCTGCGATCCGGGCCTCGGAGGAACGGGCAGGCATGGTGCCCAGGGGATGGGTACATGCGGATTCCGTTGGGTTGTCTTGCTCAATTGACGGATTCGCCCAATCAAAATGCAAGCATAGGCAACATTCATAAACACTCATTCTGTGGCCTGCCAGGCAGGACGCGCAGAGGTGCCACTATACAGAATGCTTCCCATTTCGCCGCAAGCAGCTCCGGGCACGTTTGATGAAATTACTGTCAGGAACATGCTTGCAGAGCTATCCGGTAGGTAGCTATCAAGTACACTGGCGCACACATCATTTGCCGGCGTCGCCCGCCAAGCCCATTGCCCACAGGTTCTTTCGTGTCTCACCTCCACCAACCTGGCCCCTCCCCGGTGGCCATCCGCAGTGTGCTGGTCGCCCTGATGCTGGCGATCTTCCTCGGCGCGCTGGACCAGACCATCGTCGCCGTCTCGATGCCGGCCATCTCCGCCCAGTTCAAGGATGTCGGCCTCCTGGCCTGGGTGATTTCCGGCTACATGGTGGCCATGACCGTGGCCGTGCCGATCTACGGCAAGCTCGGCGACCTCTACGGTCGGCGCCGGCTGATGCTGTTCGGCATGGGCTTGTTCACCCTGGCCTCGCTGTTCTGCGGCCTGGCCCAGAACATGGAGCAACTGGTGCTGGCGCGGATCTTCCAGGGCATTGGCGCCGGCGGCATGATCTCGGTGAGCCAGGCCATCATCGGCGACATAGTCCCGCCCCGGGAACGCGGCCGCTACCAGGGTTACTTCAGCAGCATGTACGCGGTGGCCAGCGTCGCCGGCCCCGTGCTGGGCGGCTACATGACCGAGTTCTTGTCCTGGCGCTGGGTGTTCCTGATCAACCTGCCCCTCGGCCTGGGCGCCTGGTGGGTGGCCTATCGCACCCTGGTGGGGCTACCAGTGCCCCAGCGCAAGCCGATCATCGACTACCTCGGCACCCTGCTCCTGATCATCGGCCTCAGCGCCCTGCTGCTGGGCATCACCCAGATCGGCCAGGGGCACTCCTGGCGCAGTGCCGAAGTGCTCGACCTGCTGGCCATCGCCATCATCGTCCTGGCGCTGTTCGCCTGGCATGAACGACGGGCCCGCGAGCCGCTGTTGCCCATGCACTTGTTCGCCAACCGCAGCGCCCTGTTGTGCTGGTGCGCGATCTTCTTCACCAGCTTCCAGGCCATCTCGCTGATCGTGTTGATGCCCCTGCGTTTCCAGAGCATCACCGGGGCCGGGGCCGATAGCGCCGCGCTGCACCTGTTGCCCCTGGCCATGGGCTTGCCCATGGGCGCCTACTGCGCCGGACGGCTGACCTCGGTGACCGGTCGCTACAAGCCGATGATCCTCACCGGGGCATCGTTGATGCCGGTCGCGATCCTCGGCATGGCCCTGGTCCCGCCCCAGGCGGAACTGGGCAGCGGCCTGTTCATGTTGCTGTGCGGGGTAGCCAGCGGCATGCAGTTCCCCACTTCGCTGGTGGGCACCCAGAACGCGGTGGAACAGCGTGATATCGGGGTCGCCACCAGCACCACCAACCTGTTCCGCTCCTTGGGCGGAGCGGTCGGGGTGGCGTTGATGTCGGCATTGCTACTGGCCTTGCTGCAAGACTCTGGCCTGGCGCACCTGGGCGGCGGGCTGCTGAACGAAGGCCACACCGGCAATGCCCTGCTCGAAGGCTTGAATGCCGCGCCCGGCCCGGATCGAGACGCCCTGCGCAGCGAGTTGCTGTTGACCTTCCGCCACCTGATGCTGGTTAGCGCCGGGGTCTCGCTGCTGGGCCTGGCGGCGGCGATCGCCATGCCCAACCGCCTGTTGCGCGGACGCGAGGACAAGGCCCGCTAAGCGGGCCGGGATGCACCGGCCTCACGGACTGTAGTAGCCCACCGCAACCAGCAGCCGGCCCACCTTGCGCAGGTAGGCGTGCTTGTCTTCGACCCGGCCGGTCACCGGGTTCTTCCAGCGGTACTGGTACTCGCCCTGGTCCTGGCGGGCCATGAGCGCCAACATCGGCTCGCCCACCGGCTTGCCCTCGGGGTCCTTGACCTTGGCGAAGTCCGTGCCGAGCAACCGCAGGTTGGTGCCATGGGCCAGGTAGCGCCGGGTATCCAGATCGACCACGAACACATACAGGTCATCCTCGATGAACCCGCCCTGCAGGTCGTTGATGGCCGCAAGCGTCGCCGCCCGGTCGCGGGCCAGGGCCTCGGCGCTGCGCTCCAGCAACGCCCGGGCCTGGTCGGCCGACGCCCTGGGCAGGTAGTAGCCCACCGCCAGGATCCGCTCGCCGACGCGCTGGAAGTACACATGCTTGCGTTCGATCTTGCCGTCGGCCCAGTTTTGCCAGCGGTACTCGGCCTGCTGGATGCCGCTGCCCTGGGGAGTGTGCAAGGCATCCTGGAACGCCTTGCGCAAATCCGCTCCCAGCACCGGTGAGACATCGCGGCCGATCAGCGCCGACGACGGACCACCGCTGGCCAGCATCACACCCTGGGTATCCACCACGAACACATAGCGATCCTGGTCGACGAATTCGCCCTGGCGGCTGAAGGCGGCGAACGCCTTGTCACCCTGCTTCTGGTAATAGGCCAGGGCCTTTTCCAGCAGCGCCCGCGCGGGGGCGCCATCATCGGCGGGAGCCGCGTGCAGCGCAGCGACACATAGCAACCACCACCAGCCCAGCCAAGCATGCTTGCGCAACAGCTTCATCGCCCACTCCTCGTTCACATCGACGTTCGAAGAGCGTAGCCGGCGGCGGCAGATGGGTAGACATTCAGCGAACGAGGGGCGGGCCCGGCCGCACGAAGCGCGACGGGGCCCTATCGGTCAGGGACGGGTGTTGAGCTGCTGCTGCAGGTTCTGGATCTGGCTTTGCAGGGTGTTGATGTTGCGGGTGACCTGGCCCCGGAAAGAGTCGAACTCGGCGGTGCTGGCACCGTTTTGCACAGTGGCGGGACGATTGTCCTGCTGGCTCTTGAGCACGATCAGGTCCTGCTCCAGGCGCTCGATGGCGGCGCTCGGATTGCCCTGTTTCTTCAACGCGGCCAACTCGGCGGCCAGGCTCTTGAGCTGGGCATCGACCTTGCCGCCATCGACCTGGGCCCCCTTGAGGCTCGCCAGGTCGCCACCCAGGGCCTTGAGCTGGGCCTGCAACTGGGTATTGGCCGCCTGCAACTCGGCGCTCCGGGCGCCCATCTGCTCCAGGCGCTTGTCCAGGTCGGTAGCCTGGCCGACCACGCCCTGTTGCTGCCGGCCCTGGTCCTGCAAGCGGCTTTCCAATTGCTTGATCTGCAGCTTCAGGGCTTCGCTGTCAGTGGTGACGCTGGTCTGGCTGGCCACCACCTTGCCGGAGATGTCCTGTAGCCGGCCAGCGGCCTCCTCGCTGATCCTGGCGAAGCTTTCCTGGGTGGCCACCAGTTGCTGCTCCATCAGCGAGATCTGCTGGAAGCTCCACCAGGCAAGACCGGCGAAGGCAAAGAACAACGCCCCCACCAGCGCCCACAGTGGGCCGGTGCCGGCCCCCTTGGCCTTGACCACCGGCGCGCTGCGCGAGTGGACCGCTGTGCGCTCGCGGGCACCGCTGGTGGCCGGGAAGACCTCGTCGTCGAGAGGATCGGCGCGCAGGCTTGGAACGTCGTCGAAGTCATCGTGTGCATCGTTACGCATTGGGCAACCTTTCTGAACCGCGGAGGGGGCTGGATGCGGCGAGTATAAACCGCCGATGGGCCAGGCCAATGGACAGGAGCGGACGCAGCCGGTTCAGTCGCCGGTTTCAGCCCATGTCCTGGGCCTGCCACCAAGTGCAGAACTCGTCCAGGGCGGCCCACAGGCTGACCTTGGGCTCGTAGCCCAGGTAATGCCGGGCGCGGCTGATGTCCAGGGTGAAATCCTTGTTCATGACTTGCATGCCCAGGCGCGACAGGGTCGGTTCCGGACGCCCCGGCCAGATCCGGCAGAAGCCCTCATTGAGGGCCGCCACGCTGTAGGCCAGGCCATAGGAACGGTAGCGGGTCACCTGCGGCACCTGCATCTGGCGCATCACGTAGTTGACCACGTCCCACAGCGGTACCGGGGCACCGTTGCTGATGTTGTAGGCCTTGCCCAGGGCCGAACCACTGGCGTGCAAGCAACTGAACAGGGCTTCGTTGAGGTTGTGCACGCTGGTGAAGTCGACCTTGTTCAGGCCATTGCCGACGATGGCCAGGCGCCCCTTGCGCTGCATCCTCAGCAGCCGCGGGAAGATGCTCATGTCGCCGGCACCGGTGACGAAACGCGGGCGCAGGGCCAGCACTTCGAGGCCGAACTCCTGGGCGCCGAAGACCTTCTGCTCGGCCAGGTACTTGGTGGCCGCATAGGGATGCTTGAAGCGCCTGGGCACCTGTTCTTCGGTCAACCCCAGGTGGTCGCGGCCATCGAAGTAGATCGACGGCGAGGACAGGTGCACCAGGCGCCGGACCCGCTGCTTGAGGCAGGCTTCGACCACGTTCTCGGTGACCTGCACGTTGCCCTGGTGGAAATCCTGGTAGCGCCCCCACAAGCCCACGGCGCCAGCGCAATGCACCACGATATCGACGTCGCGGCACAGCTCGCGCACCAGGTCGGCGTCCCCTAGGTCGCCCGGGATGAATTCGGCGCCACGGCGCACCAGGTGCTCCGCGGCTTCGGCGCGGCGCCCGTTGACGCGCACCTGCAGGCCCTGCTCAAGGGCGAAACGGGCGAAGCGCCCGCCGATGAAGCCGCTTGCGCCGGTGACCAGAATCTTCATGAAATATTCCTAAGAAAGCAGTGACGAACGACGAGCTGCCAGTTGAAAAATCAGTGCACAAGCTGCCTGCTTGCAGCTTGTCGCTTGACGCTTATGGCTGCTCCCAGGGCACCAGCCACTGTGCGGATGAGCGAGCCAGGTGCTCGGTGAGCAAGCCCAGCCGTTGCCCACCATTGCGCCAATGATGCCAGTACAGCGGCACATCGATGGGTTTATCCGGCAGCAGCTCCAGCAGCACCCCACGTTGCAACTGCTCGCGGACCTGCAACTCAGGCACCAGCCCCCAGCCCAGCCCGGCTTCAGCCAGGCGGATGAAGCCTTCGGAAGACGGGCATAGATGATGCTCGAAGCCGCCGTCCACGCCCAGGGACGCCAGGTAGCGATGCTGCAGGAAATCATCGGGCCCGAACACCAGCGCCGGAGTCCGGGCCACTTGTCCGGCGCACACCCCCTGGGGAAAGTGCCGCGCGATGAAGGCCGGGCTGGCCAGGGCCCGGTAGCGCATGGCCCCCAGCAACAGGCTGCGGGCGCCGGCCACCGGTCGCTCGCTGGCGCAGACGCACGCGGCCACCTCGCCGGCGCGCATGCGCTTGAGGCCCACGGTCTGGTCTTCCACCACCAGGTCCAGGAGCAAGTGGTGCTCGGCGCAGAAATCCCCCACGGCTTCGGCCCACCAGGTCGCCAGGCTATCGGCATTGAGGGCGATGCGCAGGCGCTCCGGCCCCCCCTCCTCGTCCAGGGCCGGCACCAGGCTCTGCAGGTCGCGCTCCAGCAACCGCACCTGCTGCACATGGTTGAGCAGGCGCCGGCCGATATCGGTGGGGGCCGGCGGCGTGACCCGGACCAGCACCGGCTGGCCGACCCGCGCCTCCAGCAGCTTGATCCGCTGGGAAATGGCCGACTGCGACAACCCCAGCACCTGGGCCGCACGTTCGAAGCCGGCCTGTTCGACCACTGCGGCGAGGGCCGAAAGCAATTTGTAGTCGAACATCAGTTTTCCTAATGAGAGATCAGCACTATTGGTTTTTCTTATACAGCCTGGAACCGGAAAATAGCCAGCACAAAGCCTCTGTATCGCCTCTTAGTCCAAGGATCTTCTTCATGGCCGGTGAAACCTCCCTCGCGACCCTGCTGCGCAGCATGAGCCCACGGCTCAACGACGGCGAGTATGTGTTCTGCTCCATCACGGACCCCGGCCTGCTGCGGGACTGCGAAGTGCTGGGCAGCTTTCGCGAACAGGAAGGCCTGACGGTGATCCTGCGCCGCGACCAGGCCGAGCGCCTCGGCCTGGGGTTCGACTACGTCGCCGCCTGGATCACCCTCCAGGTGCATTCGGCGCTCCAGGCCGTGGGCCTGACGGCCGCCTTCGCCGGCGCCCTGGGCCGCGCCGGGATCAGCTGCAACGTGATCGCCGGTTACTACCACGACCACCTGTTCGTCGGCCTGGCCGATGCCGAAAAAGCCGTCCAGGTGCTGCAACGCCTGGCCGCCGGCGAGGAGCTGTAATCATGTGGCAAAGCTACGTAAACGGCCTGCTGGTGGCCGCCGGACTGATCATGGCGATCGGCACCCAGAATGCTTTCGTCCTGGCCCAGAGCCTGCGCCGCGAACACCATTTGCCGGTGGCCGCGCTGTGCGTGACCTGCGATGCCTTGCTGGTGGCCGCAGGCGTGTTCGGCCTGGCCACCGTGCTCGCCCAGAACCCGACACTGCTGGCGGTGGCACGCTGGGGCGGCGCGGCCTTCCTGATCTGGTACGGCGCCCAGGCCCTGCGCCGAGCGTGTTCGAAGCAGAGCCTGGAGCAAGGCGATGGCCAGACCGTGCGCTCGCTGCGGGCGGTGATGCTCAGCGCACTGGCGGTGACCCTGCTCAACCCCCACGTTTACCTGGACACGGTGCTGCTGATCGGCTCGCTGGGCGCCCAGCAGACCGAGCCCGGCGCGTACGTGGTGGGCGCGGCCAGCGCCTCGCTGCTGTGGTTCTTCACCCTGGCCCTGGGGGCGGCGTGGCTCGCGCCCTGGCTGGCCCGGCCGGGTACCTGGAGGATCCTCGACCTGCTGGTGGCGGCGATGATGTTCAGTGTCGCGTTCCAGTTGATCAGCGCCGCCTGACTTATTCCAAAAGGCTCTGGAACCTCTATCCCACACAGTTGTTGCGTGGTTAAGCCTCCCCCCCGATGCTATGATCCGAACCTTGCGCCGCAAAGAGTACAAACTCCCCGGCGCTTGTCCGGCCGCCCGTGATCGGCCTTGCGCTCACCGCAACTGACCTGATTAGGAGAATCACCATGGCTTTCGAATTGCCGCCGCTGCCCTACGCACACGACGCCCTGCAGCCGCACATTTCCAAGGAAACCCTCGAGTACCACCACGACAAGCACCACAACACCTATGTCGTGAACCTGAACAACCTGGTGCCAGGCACCGAGTTCGAAGGCAAGACCCTGGAAGAGATCGTCAAGACCTCCTCGGGCGGTATCTTCAACAACGCAGCCCAGGTCTGGAACCACACTTTCTACTGGAACTGCCTGGCGCCAAACGCCGGCGGCCAGCCAACCGGCGCCCTGGCTGATGCCATCAACGCAGCGTTCGGTTCGTTCGACAAGTTCAAAGAAGAATTCACCAAGACTTCGGTTGGCACCTTCGGTTCCGGCTGGGGCTGGCTGGTGAAGAAGGCCGACGGTTCCCTGGCCCTGGCCAGCACCATCGGCGCCGGCAACCCGCTGACCAGCGGCGACACCCCGCTGCTGACTTGCGACGTCTGGGAACACGCCTACTACATCGATTACCGCAACGTGCGTCCGAAGTATGTCGAGGCGTTCTGGAACCTGGTGAACTGGAAGTTCGTGGCCGAGCAGTTCGAAGGCAAGAACTTCGTAGCCTGAACCTGCCCGCAGTGAAAAAACCCGGCCTGGCCGGGTTTTTTTTGCCCATTGCAAAAGCGGGATCTTGTCCCGCCAGTTCCAGGCGCTAAGATTCCATGCAGGTAAAAAACAACGCTTTCCCCTCAAGTTGCATGACGTCGCTACCGACACACTGTCCACAGCTAGAGCAATCCTGATTCTGATCACCCGGGCCTCGCCCGCAGACGTCCTGTCCTCGGCCTTGATGTCACTTTGACGGCCATCATGGGATTGCCAATACTCATGGCAACTTGACGCTACGCGCACGGAACAAGGAATAGCCCCTTTGAAGCTGGAACTCAAAAACAGCTTGTCGGTGAAATTGCTCCGAGTTGTGCTGCTGTCGGCACTCATAGTGGGTGTGGTGCTGAGCTGCGCCCAGATCGTCTTCGATGCCTACAAGACTCGGCAGGCGGTGGCCAATGACGCCCAGCGCATCCTCGACATGTTTCGCGACCCATCGACCCAGGCGGTCTACAGCCTGGACCGGGAGATGGGCATGCAAGTCATCGAGGGCCTGTTCCAGGACGATGCGGTGCGCATGGCCTCCATCGGCCATCCCAACGAAACCATGCTCGCGGAAAAATCCCGCGACCTGCAGAAATCCTCCAGCCGTTGGCTGACCGACCTGATCCTCGGCCAGGAACGCACCTTCACCACCCAATTGGTGGGCCGAGGCCCCTACAGCGAGTATTACGGCGACCTGAGCATCACCCTGGACACCGCCACCTACGGCCAGGGTTTCATCGTCAGCTCGGTGATCATCTTCATCTCCGGAGTGCTGCGCGCCCTGGCCATGGGCCTGGTGCTGTACCTGGTCTACCACTGCCTGCTGACCAAGCCGCTGTCACGGATCATCGAGCACCTGACCAATATCAATCCCGACCGTCCCAGCGAACACCAACTGCCCCTGCTCAAGGGCCACGAACGCAACGAGCTGGGGATCTGGATCAACACCGCCAACCAACTGCTGGCGTCCATCGAGCGCAATACCCACCTGCGCCATGAAGCGGAGAACAGCCTCCTGCGCATGGCCCAGTACGACTTCCTCACCGGCCTGCCCAACCGCCAGCAACTGCAACAGCAACTGGACAAGATCCTGGTGGACGCCGGGCGCCTGCAACGCCGGGTCGCCGTGCTGTGCGTGGGCCTGGACGACTTCAAGGGGGTCAACGAGCAGTTCAGCTACCAGACCGGCGACCAACTGCTGCTGGCCCTGGCCGATCGCCTGCGCGGCCACAGCGGCCGCCTGGGTGCCCTGGCGCGCCTGGGTGGCGACCAGTTCGCCCTGGTCCAGGCCGATATCGAACAACCCTACGAAGCCGCGGAACTGGCCCAGAGCATCCTCGATGACCTGGAAGCCACCTTCGCCCTCGACCAGCAGGAAATCCGCCTGCGCGCCACCATCGGCATCACCCTGTTCCCGGAAGATGGCGACAGCACCGAGAAGCTCCTGCAAAAAGCCGAGCAGACCATGACCCTGGCCAAGAGCCGCTCGCGCAACCGTTACCAGTTCTACATCGCCAGCGTCGACAGCGAGATGCGGCGTCGTCGGGAACTGGAAAAGGACCTGCGCGAGGCCCTGGCCCGCGAGCAGTTCTTCCTGGTCTACCAGCCCCAGATCAGCTACCGCGACCACCGGGTGGTGGGCGTCGAGGCGTTGTTGCGCTGGCAGCACCCGGACCACGGCCTGGTGCCGCCGGACCTGTTCATCCCGCTCGCGGAGCAGAACGGCACCATCATCGCCATTGGCGAGTGGGTGCTGGACCAGGCCTGCCGCCAGTTGCGGGAATGGCATGACATGGGCTTTAGCGAGTTGCGCATGGCGGTCAACCTGTCCACCGTGCAACTGCACCACGCCGAACTGCCACGGGTGGTCAACAACCTGCTGCAGATCTATCGCCTGCCACCGCGCAGCCTGGAGCTGGAAGTCACCGAGACCGGCCTGATGGAAGACATCAGCACCGCCGCCCAGCACCTGTTGAGCCTGCGGCGCTCCGGGGCCTTGATCGCCATCGATGACTTCGGCACCGGCTACTCTTCACTCAGCTATCTCAAGAGCCTGCCCCTGGACAAGATCAAGATCGACAAGAGCTTCGTCCAGGACCTGCTCGAAGACGATGACGACGCCACCATCGTGCGCGCCATCATCCAGCTGGGTAAGAGCCTGGGCATGCAGGTGATCGCCGAAGGCGTGGAAACCGCCGAGCAAGAGGCCTACATCATTGCCGAGGGCTGTCACGAAGGTCAGGGCTACCACTACAGCAAGCCGCTGTCCGCGCGGGAACTTGGCGCCTACCTGAAACAGGCCCAGCGCAGTAACGCTGCGATCTTCTGAAGCCGGCGCGGCGCGGGGCTTTGCGCCCTGCGCGAAGGCTCTTCGGGGAAGAAATAATTACAGCGGCAACCCTTTACACATAATGCAAATCTTTCGCATTATGTCGCAGTTTTCGCGCGCCCCGCGCCGTCCACTCTCCTCTCGAAGCAGGATGTTCGCCATGATTCGTATGCCTCTGGCTACCGCCAGTCTGTTGGCCATCGCTATTTCCCTCGCCGGCTGCGGCGAAGGCAAAGACGACAAGGCTGCCGCTCAAGCACCGACCCCGGCTACCAGCACCGCTACTGCGGTCGGCGACGCCGCCAAGATCGACGAAGCCGCCGCCAAGGCCGTCGTCGCGCACTACGCCGACATGGTCTTCGCCGTCTACAGCGACTCCGAATCCACTGCGAAAACCCTGCAGAGCGCTATCGATGCTTTCCTGGCCAAGCCTGACGACCAGACCCTGGCCGCCGCCAAGGCCGCCTGGGTGGCCGCGCGCGTCCCGTACCTGCAAAGCGAAGTGTTCCGCTTCGGCAATACCATCATCGACGACTGGGAAGGCCAGGTTAACGCCTGGCCACTGGACGAGGGCCTGATCGACTACGTCGACAAGAGCTACGAGCACGCACTGGGTAACCCCGGGGCCAACGCCAACATCATCGCCAACACCGAGATCCGCATCGGCGAAGACAAGATCGACGTGAAGGACATCACTCCGGAAAAACTCGCCAGCCTCAATGAGCTGGGGGGTGCCGAGGCCAACGTCGCCACCGGCTACCACGCCATCGAATTCCTGCTCTGGGGCCAGGACCTCAACGGTACCGGGCCTGGCGCCGGCACTCGCCCGGCCTCGGACTACCTCGAAGGTGCCGGCGCCACCGGCGGCCACAACGATCGCCGCCGCGCCTACCTCAAGGCCGTGACCCAACTACTGGTCAACGATCTGGAGGAAATGGTCGGCAACTGGAAACCCGACGTGGCCGATAACTACCGCGCCACCCTGGAAGCGGAACCTGCCGAAACCGGCCTGCGCAAGATACTCTTCGGCATGGGCAGCCTGTCCCTGGGCGAACTGGCGGGCGAGCGAATGAAAGTCTCCCTGGAGGCCAACTCCCCCGAGGACGAACAGGACTGCTTCAGCGACAACACCCACAACTCGCACTTCTACGACGCCAAGGGCATCCGTAACGTCTACCTGGGCGAGTACACCCGTGTCGATGGCACCAAGATGACCGGCGCCAGCCTGTCGTCCCTGGTGGCCAAGGCCGACCCGGCCGCCGACGCTGCGCTCAAGGCCGACCTGGCGGCCACCGAAGCCAAGATCCAGGTCATGGTGGACCACGCCAGCAAGGGCGAGCACTATGACCAGCTGATCGCCGCCGGCAACGAGTCGGGTAACCAGATCGTGCGCGACGCCATCGCCGCGCTGGTCAAGCAGACCGGTTCGATCGAGCAGGCCGCCGGCAAGCTGGGCATCAAGGACCTGAACCCGGACAACGCCGATCACGAATTCTGATCTGCACAGCGTCCAGAAGGCGGCCCCCGGGCCGCCTTTTTCATGCCTGCGAACAGGCCCGGCGTCTGGCGCGAATCCGTTCCGGCGCCCTTGTCCTGGATCAAACCAAACGATAATTCCTCTTATTCAAACCTGGCTGCCCTGTTAGACTTTGCGCCCTTGTTTTGCTCGTTCTGCAGGATATCCGATGCCTTCGTCGCTGCTTCGCTGGTCCGCGCTGCTCATGGCCTTGAGCCTGGGCGCCTGCGATGATGCCCCGCGCTTCACCCAGGCCGAGCCCGGCGAAGCCCGTGCCGGGGGAGCGGCGACAGTCAACAAGAGCGATCGCAATGCCTTTTCCCTGCCGTCGGCCAACCTGCCGCCTACCCGCCGCCTGGATTTCAGCGTCGGCAACAGTTTCTTCCGCAGCCCCTGGGTCATAGCGCCCTCCACCACCACCGCCCGCGACGGCCTGGGCCCATTGTTCAACACCAACGCGTGCCAGAACTGCCACATCAAGGATGGCCGCGGCCATCCACCGGCCCCGTGCGCACTGAACGCGGTATCCATGCTGGTGCGCCTGTCGATCCCCGATGATCCGACCCTGGCCGGGCTCATCGAGCGCACGGGCGTGGTACCGGAGCCGGTCTATGGCAGCCAGTTGCAGGACATGGCGATCCCCGGCGTGGCCCCAGAGGGCCGGGTGCGGGTGGACTACGAACCGCTCCAGGTGCACTTCAAGGACGGCACCCAGGTGGAGCTGCGCAAGCCCAGGCTGCGGGTGACCGACCTGGGCTACGGCCCGATGCACCCGGACACCCGTTTCTCGGCCCGCGTGGCGCCACCGATGATCGGCCTGGGGCTGCTCGAAGCCATTCCCGAGGAAGCCATCCTGGCCAATGCCCTGCCAAGCAGGGAGAACCCCATCGCCGGTCGGCCCAATTGGGTCTGGGACGATGCCCGGCAAAAGACCGTACTGGGGCGTTTCGGCTGGAAAGCCGGGCAACCGAGCCTCAATCAACAAAACGTTCACGCGTTCTCTGGTGATATGGGCCTGACCACCAGCCTGAGACCCTTCGATGACTGCACCGACGCGCAAACCGCCTGCAAGCGAGCCCCCAACGGCAACGGCCCGGACGGCGAACCGGAGGTCAGCGACAACATCCTGCGCCTGGTGCTGTTCTACACCCGCAACCTGGCGGTGCCCGCCCGCCGCGATGTGGACTCGCCCCAGGTCCTGGCCGGCAAGAACCTGTTCTTCCAGGCCGGCTGCCAGTCTTGCCATACCCCAAGCTTCACGACGGCAGCCAATGCCGCGGAACCCGAATTGGCCAACCAGTTGATTCGCCCCTACAGCGACCTGCTGCTGCACGACATGGGCGAGGGCCTGGCCGACCAGCGCAGCGAGTTCAAGGCCAGCGGGCGCGACTGGCGAACCGCTCCGCTCTGGGGCATCGGCCTGACCGAAACCGTCAGCGGCCATACCCAGTTCCTGCACGACGGCCGTGCCCGCAACCTGATGGAAGCGGTGCTATGGCACGGTGGCGAAGCCGAAGGTGCGAAACAGCAAGTCCTCGCTTTCAATGCCCAGCAGCGCGCGGCGTTGCTGGCATTCCTGAATTCCTTGTAACGCTCGACTCATATGCTTTCTCCACAATAAAGGGAGCCCGAACATGTTCCGCCCCAAATTGCTCTTCACCAGCCTTGCCGCGCTCGCCCTGGGCGCCTGCTCGCCCCAGGACCCACAAGCCGTGACGTCCGCGGCCATCGCCAAGCAGGTGATCCTGCCGACCTACAGCCGTTGGGTCGACGCCGACCGCCAACTGGCCATCAGCGCCCTGGCCTTCTGCGAAGGCAAGGAAAGCCTGGAAACCGCCCGCGCCGACTTCCTCCATGCCCAGAAAGCCTGGGCCGAACTGCAACCGCTGCTGATCGGCCCGCTGGCCGAGGGCAACCGCTCCTGGCAGGTCCAGTTCTGGCCGGACAAGAAGAACCTGGTGGGTCGCCAGGTCGAGCAACTGGTCAACGCCAACCCGCAGATCGATGCCGCCGCCCTGAGCAAGTCCAGCGTCGTGGTGCAAGGCCTGTCGGCCTATGAGTACATCCTCTTCGACAGCAAGATCGACATGGCCGATAGCACCCAGAAAGCCCGCTATTGCCCGCTGCTGACCGCCATCGGCGAACGCCAGAAGCAACTGGCCGAGGAGATCCTGTCGAGCTGGAACAACAACGACGGCATGCTGGCGCAGATGAGCAAGTTCCCCAACCAGCGCTATGCCGATTCCCACGAAGCCATTGCCGACCTGCTGCGTGTGCAAGTCACGGCCCTGGACACCCTGAAGAAGAAGCTCGGCACCCCGATGGGCCGCCAGACCAAGGGCATCCCACAGCCGTTCCAGGCCGATGCCTGGCGCAGCCAGTCGTCGCTGCAAGGCCTGGAGGCCAGCCTCAGCGCGGCCCAGACCGTCTGGGCCGGGGTCGACAACAAAGGCCTGCGCGGCCTGCTGCCGGCCGAGCAGAAAC
Source organism: Pseudomonas sp. MSSRFD41 (assembly GCF_014230245.1). Lineage (NCBI taxonomy): Bacteria > Pseudomonadati > Pseudomonadota > Gammaproteobacteria > Pseudomonadales > Pseudomonadaceae > Pseudomonas > Pseudomonas sp. MSSRFD41. Next base: position 100,904 of record NZ_JACKZK010000005.1, read on the forward strand.
CACTGGCCGACAAGATCGACGCAGCCTATGCCGCGTCCTTGAAACTCTTCGCCAGCACCCAGCGCTCGCTGACCGAAATGCTCGGCGACGACGCCGGGCGCCAGCAGCTCAACGACCTGTATGACAGCCTCAACGTGGTCCATCGCCTGCACGAAGGCGAACTGGCCAAGGCGCTGGGCATCCAACTGGGCTTCAACGCCAACGACGGTGACTGATGATGCTGCGACGTCAGGCTTTGGCACTGGGCAGCTTGCTGCTCAGTGCGGTGACCTTGGGCGGCTGGACGCTGTTCAAGCAAAAGGGCAAGCAGCCCTTGCTGCTTTCGGCCAGGGATGACGGCGACGGCAAGCATTACGCCGTCGGTTATCAACTGGACGGTAAACAGGTGTTTGCCACCCAGGTCGGCCAGCGTTGCCACGACATCATCAACCACCCGCGCTTGCCCATCGCCCTGTTCGTGGCCCGGCGCCCGGGCACCGAGAGCTACCTGGTCGACCTGCGCGACGGCAAGCTGCTGCAGACCCTGACCTCGCAACCCGACCGGCATTTCTATGGGCACGCGGTGATCCACAAGGATGGCGAGTGGCTGTACGCCACCGAGAACGATACCCGGGACCCTGGGCGCGGCCTGTTGGGGGTCTACCGCTTCGAGGGCGAACGCCTGGTGCACAGCGGCGAACTGTCGACCCACGGCATCGGCCCGCACCAGGTGTCATGGATGCCCGATGGGGAAACCCTGGTGGTGGCCAACGGCGGCATTCGCACCGAAGCCGAAAGCCGGGTGGAAATGAACCTCGATGCCATGGAACCAAGCCTGGTGCTGATGCAGCGCGACGGCACCCTGCTGAGCAAGGAAACCCTGGCCCAGCAGATGAACAGCGTGCGCCACATGGGCATCGCCAGCGACGGCACCATCGTCACCGGCCAGCAATTCATGGGCGCCGCTCATGAATCGTCCGAACTGCTGGCGATCAAGCGGCCCGGCCAACCCTTCAGTGCATTCCCGGTGGCCGAACAGCAATTGCAAGCCATGGGGCACTACACCGCCAGCGTCGCCGTGCACAGCGAGCTGCGGCTGGTCGCCCTGACCGCCCCCCGGGGCAACCGTTTCTTCATCTGGGACCTGGACAGCGGTGCGCTACGAGTGGATGCCCCGCTGCCGGACTGCGCGGGGGTCGGCGCCGTGGCCGATGGCTTCGTGGTGACCTCGGGACAAGGCCGTTGCCGCTTCTACGATTGCCGTCAGGCGCAGATCGTGGCCAAGCCCCTGGAACTGCCTGCCGGGCTGTGGGACAACCACCTGCACCTGGCGTGAATACGGGGGTCGGGAAAATCAAAAGGCCTCGCATCGCGAGGCCTTTTGATTGGCAGGAAAACCCTTCAACTCTGTGGCTTGAGGCCCTGGCTCATGCCGAACATGAACAGCAACAGGTCATGGTCGGGCTTGGCCGCCGTGGACACCTTCGCCACCCGCGGCAACGGACAATGGGCGCTGCCCTTGGCCGAACTCAGCACCTGGGTTCGCGGCTGCTCCCAGGCAACCACCGCCAGGGAAGCAACTGCCAAGGCTCCTGCCAAGAATACACCTCGTGCAATTTCTAGCTTCATAGCTATAAACCTTTGATAGAACTGCCAAACGCCGTTCTGTAAAAATAGTAGAGCTTTTCCCAGTCGGTATCGCTCCACGACGAATGGCGGCGCAATTGCTTGAGATCGTGGGCCGCAGCCCGCTTGCTGCTCAGGCGCTGGCGGCATTTCTCGAAATCCAGCAAGGCGATCCTCGGTCGGGCCTGATCACCGTCACCGTCCACCCGCACGAACACATGCTTGGAATACAGGCAGCCATGCTGCCAGCGCCCCTTGTGCATCCGCGCCAGCGTCGTCGCCAGGGATTGCAGCACCTGGTCGTGGAAAGCCTCGCCGTGGCGCTCACGCTCGCCGGCGGCGTACCAGTTGTCGATCTCGACGAAACCATCGAGCGCCGCGGTCACCAGCAATGCCTGCCATTGCTGCTCCGGGCCGCGTCGAGCTCCGCAATAAACCAGTTCCGGGACTGTCACTTCCAGCAAGCGCAGGCCCCGTAACGCATCGTGCTCACGCAACACCGTGGGTCGACCGAAAGGGTGCAGCCAACTGCGGTAGATGTGTCCCACTTGGCGCTTGGCATAAAGCTGGCGTCCATTGCCACTCATCAGCCGTTGCACGCCACTCTCGCCACCTCGACGTCGATTGGGCTCCTCGACCCATTCGCCTTGTTCGTTCCAGAAGTATTCAAAACGATCTGTAGGCGCGGCATCCATTCCCGAAGCACATTCAACAGCCATCCTTTACCTCTTGCGTAGTACGTAAACTCGCCACATGGCGTAGAGCGGAAGGAAGTCCAGGTGTCGCTGGACGCTAAAGCCGGCTTGCCGGAATTCTTCTTCGACCGTGGCCGCCGGTAACACGAAACGATTCTGGTAACCCTGTTGTTCGGCGCCGAAAGAGCGCTTGCGCTCCATCCTTTTGCGTTTCCAAGCCTTGAAGTTGCCGTCGACCCACAACGAGACGATCACACTATCGCGGGTCACCCGCTGGAACTCGCGCAACAGCGCCATCCGATGTTGCGCCTCGCCGATATGGTGCAACAAGCGCATGGAGAAAATGCAGTCCACGGCGTTGTCCGGCAGGTCGATGGCAAACGCCGATGTCTGCAAGGGCCGTACCCGTTTTACCACTTCGGCAGGTTGCGCCACCGTGGCGGTGTTGAGCATAGCCGCTGAACAATCGGCGCCAATGATGATTCGATTGCTCTTTTCGGCCAGTAACGGCCAGAAACGCCCAGCGCCACACGGCAGGTCCAGTACCAATCCCGGATCGCCCGCCAGGGACAGGGCGGTACGCGCCAAGCGCTCATCACGTTTGTGGGACAGCTGGCGCGCCAGTCCATCCTGATGCTTGAGCAGGTACTCCAGGGCATGCTGGGTATCGTACTTCTCGGAAAACTTCAGCTTGATCGGTGCAACCATCGTCAGGACCTCCTGCAACTGATGGCGCTACCTTAAGCAGCACCATGTCAGCGACAGGTTGTTCCTGAGTGAAAACTTCGTATCGTCCAGCCAAGAAATATTGCAGGGTTTTACAGTGTACGAACAGTGGCCTGGGGCCATATCAAAGGGGAAATCGACAAGTGACAGGCCCTGCAAAACAGGGCCAAGCAGAACAATCAGGCCTTGGCCGATTGCAATTGAACGTGAAAACGACAGCCATTGGGGGTCATGGTGCTAAGGCTGACGCTCCAGCCCTGATTCTCACAGATGCGCTGGACCAGGGACAAACCAAGGCCCAAGCCCTCGCCACGTTTCTCATCGCCACGCACGAAAGGCTCGAACATCGCCTCGCGCTTCTCCTCTGGAATGCCCACGCCGCTGTCCTCCACCGTGAAGCCGCCGGGCGCCAGGCTCAGGCGAATGAACCCGTGCTCGGTATAGTGCAGGGCGTTGCGCAAGAGATTGCCCATCACCGCATGCAGGAAGGTGGCGTGGTAGCGGGTATCGTCGGGCTGGCCAGGATCGAAGATCAGCTCGATCCCCTTGGCCTCGATGGACTCGCTCCACAACCCGATCAGGTCGTTGGCGGCCTGGCCCAGGGTCAACTGCGGCGACATGCTGGCATCCTCGCGCTGGGCTCGCGCCAGCATCAGAAAGGTCTGCACCAGTTCGCGCATTTCCGAGCAGGCCCGGGTGATTCGCTCCACCTGGGCCCGTCCGCGATGATCCAGGGCCGGGTTTTCCAACAACAACTCGCAAGAGGTGGCCAGGACCATCAACGGCGTACGCAATTCATGGCTGACATCGCTGGTGAACAGCCGCTCGCGATTGAGCGCCTGGCGCAGGCGGCCCAGGGTCGCATCGAAAGCGATGGCCAATTCCCCCACCTCGTCCGCCGCGTAGTCCGGCGCCAAGGGCGGCGCCAAGCCCAGCAACTGGTCGCGATGCCGCACCTGGCGTGCCAGGCGCACCACCGGCGCCATCACGCGCCGCGCCAGCACCCAACCGAGGAAGACCGCCAACGCCAGGCTGAGCACGAAGCCCACCAGCACCACCGCGAACAGCACTCGCTCGCGCTCTTCGAAATCGCTCTGGTCTTGCAGCAGCACATAGCGCCGGCCATCCACCACTTCGACCATGGCGTGGTAGGACAACTGTTCGCGAAACACCTCATGGAACCCGGGGTCCAGGTGACGCAGGTCCTTGGGCAACTCGAAATCGCCACGCCCGCCGCTGTAGTAGAAGAGTTGGTCGGGCTCGGGACGATGGCTCCAGTCGGCGACGTTGTCCATCAACAGCAGGCGTTGCAAGTCGCCGCCGAGACCTGCAGAGATGAGTTTCTCCTCCACCAGGTGCACGGTGGCCACGATGCCCATGGCAAAGGCCCCGGCCACCAGGGCGCTCATCAGCGCAAAGGCGATGATGATCCGCTGGGCAAGGCTCTGCTTAAACTCCATCGCGGCCCTCGGCCAGGCGGTAGCCGACACCGTGTACGGTGTGCAGCAGCGGCTTGGCGAACGGTTTGTCGATCACCTGGCGCAACTGGTGGACGTGGCTGCGTAGGCTGTCGCTGTCCGGACAGTCATCGCCCCACAGGGCCTCTTCGAGAATCTCCCGACGCAAGACATGGGGGCTCTTCTGCATCAGTACCGCCAGCAGCTTCAGGCCGACCGGATTGAGCTTGAGCAGGCGTCCTTCACGGGTGACTTCCAGGGTATCGAGGTCGTAGCTCAGGTCGCCTACCTGCAATGCCCGCCTGCCGCCACCCTGGCTGCGGCGCATCACTGCCTCGATCCGGGCGGAGAGCTCCGAAAGGGCAAAGGGCTTGACCAAGTAGTCGTCGGCTCCGGACTTGAAGCCCTGGAGGCGGTCGTCGAGCTGGTCGCGGGCGGTGAGCATGATCACCGGGGTGTCTCGCCGCGCGTCTTCGCGCAGGCGCTTGCACAGGGTGTAGCCATCGATCCCCGGCAGCATGATGTCGAGCACGATCAGGTCGTAGTGCTCGGTGGCGGCCAGGTGCAAGCCCGACAGGCCATCCTGGGCGCAGTCCACGGTATAGCCCTTGAGCCCCAGGTAGTCGGCCAGGTTGGCGAGAATATCGCGGTTGTCTTCAACCAGTAGGATTCGCATCGGCACTCTCTCCGTATACAGTTACGGCCGTCTTGGCTCGCGCAGCTTAAGGCCAAGTCCGGTTCACCGCCACCCTTGTCGAAAGGCTCGGGTGGCTGTTTGCAGTGTCACCGTGGCTCGACGTTTTTTTCACCCGGGGCTCACGCCCCGACCACGCCCATGGCGACACAATGGCAGTCATTTGTCCTGGATTCGCCGCAGGACAACGGAAACGAAAAAGCCCCGCCGGCTTGCGCCGGCGGGGCTTTTAAGTGCAAGGGGTAAGGCTGGCTTACATCATGCCGCCCATGCCACCCATGCCGCCCATGTCTGGCATGCCGCCGCCAGCTGGAGCGTCTTTCTTCGGTGCGTCGGCAACGGCGGCCTCGGTGGTCAGGATCAGACCGCCGATGGAAGCTGCAGCTTGCAGAGCCGAACGGGTCACCTTGGTTGGGTCCAGGATGCCCATTTCGATCATGTCGCCGTATTCGCCGGAAGCGGCGTTGTAACCGAAGTTACCTTTGCCGTTCTTCACTTCGTTGACTACAACGCTTGGCTCGTCGCCGCTGTTAGCGGAGATCTGGCGCAGCGGAGCTTCAACGGCGCGACGCAGAACCGCGATACCTACGTCCTGGTCAGCGTTGTCGCCCTTGAGGTCGACGATCGCTTGCAGGGCACGGATCAGGGCTACGCCACCGCCAGGCACCACGCCTTCTTCAACGGCTGCACGGGTAGCGTGCAGGGCGTCTTCAACGCGGGCTTTCTTCTCTTTCATTTCAACTTCGGAGCCAGCGCCAACCTTGATCACTGCAACGCCGCCGGACAGCTTGGCCAGGCGCTCTTGCAGTTTTTCACGGTCGTAGTCCGAGGAAGTCTCGGCCACTTGGGCACGGATCTGGGCGATACGGGCCTCGATGTCGGACTGGTTGCCAGCACCGTCGACCACGGTGGTGTTTTCCTTGGACAGGGTCACGCGCTTGGCGCTACCCAGGTGCTCCAGGGTGGTGCTTTCCAGGTTCAGACCGATTTCTTCGGAGATCACGGTACCGCCGGTCAGGACGGCGATGTCCTGCAGCATGGCCTTGCGACGATCGCCGAAGCCTGGAGCCTTGACGGCCGCGACTTTGACGATACCGCGCATGTTGTTCACAACCAGGGTCGCCAGGGCTTCGCCTTCGACGTCCTCGGCCACGATCAGCAGTGGGCGGCCGGCTTTGGCAACGGCTTCCAGCACTGGCAGCATTTCGCGGATGTTGGAGATCTTCTTGTCCACCAGCAGGATCAGCGGGCTGTCCAGCTCGGCAACCATGGTGTCTGGCTTGTTGACGAAGTATGGGGACAGGTAGCCACGGTCGAACTGCATGCCTTCAACGACCGACAGTTCGTTTTCCAGGCCGGTGCCTTCTTCGACGGTGATCACACCTTCTTTACCGACTTTTTCCATGGCTTCGGCAATGATGTCGCCGATGGAGTTATCGGAGTTGGCGGAGATGGTGCCTACCTGGGCGATGGCCTTGGTGTCGGCGCATGGCTTGGACAGGGCCTTGAGTTCCTTGACGATGGCGATGGTCGCCTTGTCGATGCCGCGCTTGAGGTCCATCGGGTTCATGCCGGCAGCAACGGCCTTCAGGCCTTCGTTGACGATCGACTGAGCCAGAACGGTGGCGGTGGTGGTGCCGTCGCCAGCGTCATCGTTGGCACGGGAGGCAACGTCTTTGACCAGCTGCGCGCCCATGTTCTCGAAACGGTCTTCCAGTTCGATTTCCTTGGCTACGGAAACGCCATCCTTGGTGATGGTCGGAGCGCCGAAGCTCTTTTCCAGGATCACGTTACGGCCTTTCGGGCCCAGGGTAGCCTTTACCGCGTCAGCCAAGACGTTGACGCCAGTGAGCATTTTCTTGCGGGCGGAGTCGCCGAATTTAACTTCTTTAGCAGCCATGATCGATATTCCTTAAATACTGTGTAGTAGCGGGAAAATACGCGGGTAATCAGCCTTCGATAACAGCGAGAATCTCGTTCTCGGCCATTACCAGCAGATCTTCGCCATCGACTTTCACGGTGTTGCTGCCGGAGTACGGGCCAAACACCACTTTGTCACCCACTTTCACGGCCAGCGCACGTACTTCACCGTTGTCCAGCACGCGGCCGGTACCTACGGCGACGATTTCGCCACGGTTAGGTTTTTCAGCGGCCGAACCAGGCAGAACGATACCGCCGGCAGTTTTCGATTCTTCTTCGCTGCGACGGATGACGACGCGGTCATGCAGAGGACGAAGCTTCATTGTCGATCTCTCCTAATTGTGGTTTTCAGTGGCCGGTGTCGATACCGGCGGGTTAACAAATCCGGCGTGGCCGGTTGCGGCTCGACGAGCGAGACGCGGAAGTCTGTCTGGTATCAGCACCAGAAACCTTGCGGTGACCGTTACATAGGGGCGCACAAGGCTATTACAAGAGCTGGCCGATGAATTTTTTTAAAATCGCTTGCGCAATAACCAACACGGCACCCGAAGGTGCCGTGTTTGCAAGGCTGGAAGGGATCAGTCGCGGTGTTCGAACTCACCCTCGATGACATTCGGCTCGCGTCCCAATGGCTGCTGCGGCGCAGGACCACCACGGGCCGAACGCATGTCGTCGGCGAAGGCACGTTGGCGCATGGCCTGTTCCTCGGCACGCTCGCGCATCTTGTTGGCCAGCAGGCGACGGGTGAACGGCAGCAGCATCAGCAAGCCGAACACATCGCTGATGAAGCCCGGCAGGATCAACAAGCCACCACCCAGGGCCAGCATCAGGCCTTCGAGCATTTGCTGGGCCGGCAACTCGCCGCGATTGAGACTTTCACGGGCGCGCAGGGCCGTGGCCAGCCCGGCCACACGCAACACCATCACGCCAAGCAGCGAACCAAGAATGACCAGCAGCAGGGCCGGGAAGAACCCGATCGCCGCGCTGACCTTGACGAAGACGAACAGCTCCAACACTGGGAACAGCAGAAAGAGCAACAGAAAAGGGCGCATCAAATGGTTTCCTCTGCGGAAGAATGCCTTCCAGTAGACCGTAGATGACGTCGCCAATTCGTGAATTCAAGCATCCACGGCCTGATTTTTCGGCCATTGATCGGCGCGCGCCAGGAAAACCAGGGCTTCGCGCACTTGTGTCGGCGTGTTGCAAGGGGCTTGGAATGGCAGCCAGTACAGCGCCTGGCCGATCCGCAGGTGCATGCCCTCGGTATCGATCCCGGCCATCTGCGCCGGCACGTTGTCGGGCAGCCCGGTCAACTCCACGTAATGGGCGATGGCCTGGGCATGATCGCTGTTCATGTGCTCGAGCATGCTCAACTCGGCCTTGCCGGCGAACGGATTGGCCAGGGTCAGTTGGTCGACCCAGTGGATGGCGCCGAAGCCGCCGATGTAGCGATGGCGTACCGGCTTGAGCACCCAGAAATCGAAGTCGTGGGCCTGGTGATAGTTCTGCGATTCGGGAAAGTAGCGGTAGTAGCGCTCGGCGGCCGCCTCGATCGCCGCCTCGTCGGCCAGCTTCTCGGCTTCGGCCAGGTAGGTCAGGCGCCCCACCGCCTGCACGTCGTCGGCATCGCGTTCGCCAACCAGCAGCGAACACTTGGGATCTTTCTGCAGGTTGTGGGTGTGCTGGGCGATGCGGCTGATTAGGATCAGCGGACGGCCTTCGGCATCGAGGCAATAAGGCACTACGGAACCGAAGGGAAAACCCGGCATGGACTTGGAATGCGTGGATAGCACGCCGCGGTATTCCTTGAGCAGCAGTTCTCGTGCATTCTTGGCAGCTTCAACGCTCATTTTATGACTCCTTCAATAGAATCCGTCGAAAACGGACGGGCGACCGGACCATGGTCCAACTACGCCTACGGGGCAATACTCGTCTGCAGCCAGGCTGGGTCCGGCTGTCACGCAGCGCCCTGGAACAAGGACAATCCCTCACGACAGCTGGCAGGACATGCGAATGCAACTCACTGACAAAGTAATCATTATCACCGGCGGTTGCCAAGGCCTGGGCCGCTCCATGGCCGAGTATTTCGCCAGCCGTGGGGCCAGGCTGGCCCTGGTGGACCTGAACCAGGAAAAACTCGACCAGGCCGTCGCGGCCTGCAAAGCCCATGGCGTCGAGGCTCGCTCCTACCTGTGCAATGTGGCCAACGAAGAACAGGTCGAGCATATGGTGGCCCGGGTCGCCGAGGACTTCGGTGCCATCCATGGCCTGATCAATAACGCCGGGATCCTGCGCGATGGCCTGCTGCTCAAGGTCAAGGACGGTGAAATGAGCAAGATGAGCCTGGCCCAGTGGCAGTCGGTGATCGACGTCAACCTGACCGGCGTGTTCCTGTGCACCCGGGAAGTGGCAGCGAAGATGGTGCAACTCAAGACCAGCGGCACGATCATCAACATTTCGTCGATTTCCCGCGCCGGCAACATCGGCCAGACCAACTACTCCGCGGCCAAGGCCGGGGTTGCCGCAGCGACTGTGACCTGGGCCAAGGAACTGGCGCGCTACGGCATCCGCGTGGCCGGTATCGCCCCGGGCTTCATCGAGACCGAGATGACCCTGGGCATGAAGCCCGAGGCCCTGGAGAAAATGACCGCCGGCATTCCACTCAAGCGCATGGGCAAGCCGGAAGAAATCGCCCATTCGGCGGCCTATATCTTCGAGAACGACTACTACACCGGACGCATCCTGGAAATGGACGGCGGCTTGCGCCTCTGATCCGAAGAGGCTGCTCCCGGCCGTTGCGGCGCGGGAACCAATAAGAACACTGGCCGCAACCCAGGTCGCGGCCAGCGCCTGTCTTGGGCTCAATCGTCGCTGACGGTGATGTTGGGCATGGCCGGGGTGGCCGCTTCCTGCAACACGATGCGTGCCCCCACGTGCCGCGCCAGTTCCTGGTAGACCATGGCGATCTGGCTGTCCGGCTCGGCGATCACCGTCGGCTTGCCACCATCGGCCTGCTCGCGGATCAGCATCGACAGCGGCAGCGAAGCCAGCAGTTCGACGCCGTACTGGCCGGCCAGTCTCTCGCCGCCGCCCTCGCCGAACAGGTGTTCGGCATGACCGCAGTTGGAACAAATGTGCACTGCCATGTTTTCCACCACGCCCAGTACCGGGATGTTCACCTTGTGGAACATCTCGATGCCCTTGCGCGCATCCAGCAAGGCCAGGTCCTGGGGCGTGGTGACGATCACCGCACCCGCCACCGGGACCTTCTGCGCCAGGGTCAGCTGGATGTCACCGGTGCCCGGCGGCATGTCGATCACCAGGTAGTCGAGATTGCCCCAGTCGGTCTGGGTCACCAGTTGCTGCAAGGCTCCGGAGGCCATCGGGCCACGCCAGACCATGGGCGTGTTGTCGTCGGTGAGGAAGGCCATGGACATGACTTCGACACCGTGGGCCTGGATCGGCACGAACCACTTCTGGTCCTTGATCTTCGGCCGGGTGCCTTCGGCGATGCCGAACATGATGCCCTGGCTCGGGCCATAGATATCGGCGTCGAGGATGCCCACCCGGGCGCCTTCCCGGGCCAGGGCCAGGGCCAGGTTGGCGGCGGTGGTGGACTTGCCCACGCCGCCCTTGCCCGATGCCACCGCCACCACGTTCTTGACGTTGGCCAGGCCCGGTACCTGGGCCTGGGCCTTGTGCGCGACGATCACGCTGCTGGCCTCGACCTTGGCCGAGCCCACGCCTTCCAGGCCCTCGATGGCCAGTTGCAGCATCTGCGCCCAGCCATTGCGGAACAGGCCGGCGGCATAGCCCAGCTCCAGGCGGACCGTGACCCGGTCGCCCTGGATGTCGATGTCCCGCACACAGCCGGCGCTCACCGGGTCCTGGTTCAAGTAGGGGTCGGTGTACTGGCGAAGCACGGCTTCCACCGCTGCGCGATTGAGGGCGCTCATGGGCAACTCCGATAACAAGACAGGAAAATCAGCCGGCTATCCTACGCCGCCTCTCCCTTCGTGGCGAGGGAACGGCTCCGGCCCTGGAGCTTGCCTGCGCCGCACAAGGGCGCCTGGAAGGATGAAAATTCCGTCCCGGCGTTTTATAGTGGCCGACCTTCGTTTCATCAAGTAGCCGAGCCCCATGTCCGAGCCACGCAAGATCCTCGTCACCAGCGCCCTGCCCTATGCCAATGGTTCCATCCACCTTGGCCACATGCTCGAGTACATCCAGACCGACATGTGGGTGCGCTTCCAGAAGCACCGCGGCAACCAATGCGTCTATGTCTGCGCCGACGACGCCCACGGCTCGGCCATCATGTTGCGCGCGGAAAAAGAAGGCATCACCCCGGAACAACTGATCGCCAACGTCCAGGCCGAACACAGCGCCGACTTTGCCGACTTCCTGGTGGACTTCGACAATTTCCACTCGACCCACGCCGAAGAGAACCGCGAGCTGTCGAGCCAGATCTACCTCAAGCTGCGGGACGCCGGGCACATTGCCACGCGTGCCATCACCCAGTACTTCGACCCGGACAAGAAAATGTTCCTGGCCGACCGCTTCATCAAGGGCACCTGCCCGAAATGCGGCACCGAGGACCAGTACGGCGATAACTGCGAAAAATGCGGCGCCACCTACGCGCCCACCGACCTGAAGGATCCGAAGTCGGCGATCTCCGGCGCCACTCCGGTGCTCAAGGAGTCCCAGCACTTCTTCTTCAAGCTGCCGGACTTCCAGCAGATGCTGCAAACCTGGACCCGTAGCGGCACCCTGCAGGACGCCGTGGCCAACAAGATCGCCGAGTGGCTGGACGCCGGCCTGCAGCAGTGGGATATCTCCCGCGATGCGCCGTACTTCGGCTTCGAGATTCCCGATGAACCGGGCAAGTACTTCTATGTCTGGCTGGACGCACCGATCGGCTACATGGCCAGCTTCAAGAACCTCTGCGCCCGTCGCCCGGAACTGGATTTCGATGCGTTCTGGGCCAAGGACTCCAGCGCCGAGCTGTACCACTTCATCGGCAAGGACATCGTCAACTTCCACGCCCTGTTCTGGCCTGCCATGCTCGAGGGCGCGGGCTTTCGCAAGCCCACGGCGATCAACGTCCATGGCTACCTGACCGTCAACGGTCAGAAGATGTCCAAGTCCCGTGGCACCTTCATCAAGGCACGTACCTACCTGGATCATCTGTCGCCCGAGTATCTGCGCTACTACTACGCCTCCAAGCTGGGCCGTGGCGTCGACGACCTGGACCTGAACCTCGAGGACTTCGTGCAGAAGGTCAACTCCGACCTGGTGGGCAAGGTGGTGAACATCGCCAGCCGTTGCGCCGGCTTCATCCACAAGGGCAATGCCGGGGTGATGGTCGACACCAACGCCGCCCCCGAGCTGACCGAGGCCTTCCTGACCGCCACGCCGAGCATCGCCGAGGCCTATGAGGCCCGCGACTTCGCCCGCGCCATGCGCGAGATCATGGCCCTGGCCGACCGTGCCAACGCCTGGATCGCCGACAAGGCGCCCTGGTCGCTGAACAAGCAGGAAGGCAAGCAGGATGAAGTCCAGGCCATCTGCGCCACCGGCATCAACCTGTTCCGCCAGTTGGTGATCTTCCTCAAGCCGGTGCTGCCAGGCCTGGCCGCCGACGCCGAGGCTTTCCTCAACGTCCCGGCGCTGACCTGGAACGACCACCAGCAACTGCTGGCCAACCATCAGCTCAACGAATTCAAGCCGCTGATGACGCGGATCGATCCAGTGAAAGTACAAGCCATGACCGACGCCTCGAAGGAAGACCTCGTCGCCAGCCAGACCGACACCGGCGCGCCCAAGGGCAATGGCGAACTGGCCAAGGACCCGCTGTCGCCGGAAGTCGACTTCGACACCTTCGCCGCCATCGATTTGCGCGTGGCGTTGATCGTCAAGGCCGAAGCCGTCGAGGGCGCCGACAAACTGCTGCGCCTGACCCTGGATATCGGCGATGAACAGCGCAATGTCTTCTCCGGGATCAAGAGCGCCTACCCGGACCCGTCCAAGCTCGACGGTCGCCTGACCATGATGATCGCCAACCTCAAGCCGCGGAAAATGAAGTTCGGCATCTCCGAGGGCATGGTGATGGCGGCCGGCCCAGGCGGTGAAGAAATCTACCTGCTGAGCCCCGACAGCGGCGCCAAGCCCGGCCAGCGGATCAAGTAAGGCCGTCGGCTGGACCCCATCCCCCCGTTGCGCTCTTGCGCAACGGGGGGATTTGCCTATCTGGGCGGCCCCGCGCGCGTGGAGTTTGCCTACTCTTGAGGGACAGCCTGCTTGTACCGGCATCGACCATGACCCACCTCCTGCTCGCTCTCATCAGCACCGCCCTGGTCAGCAACTTCGTGTTGCAATGGCCGCTGGGCGTCGACCCGCTGCTGCAGTCCCGGGCTGGCGACAGGCGGCAGGTCCACGCCCTGGGCCTGGCCACCACGGTCTTGATGCTGGTCAGCAGCGTGCTGGGCCTGCTCCTTTATCGTGGCCTGCTCGAGCCCTGGGGGCTGGCATCGCTGCAACTGTTCTCCTGGCTGTCCCTGAACGTGCTGCTGATCCAACCGCTGCTGGGCCTGCTGGCGCGGGTCCTGCCCGGTTGGCCGTTCGACGGTCTCTGGCCATTGCTCCTGGGCAATGCCGGCGTGCTGGGCCTGTTGCTGGCGGGCAGCAGCGATGATCTCGGGCTGGCGACCCTCGGCGCCATGGCCCTGGGGGCCGGCCTGGGTTTCTGGCTGGTGCTTGGCTGGTTCAGCGACCTGCGCCAGCGCGTCTGCAACAACGATATTCCCCTGCCCTGGCAGGGCCTGCCCCTCGACTTGATCAGCGCCGGCCTGCTGGCCTTGGCGTTCCTGGGCTTCAACGGAATGGTCAAACCATGAGTCTGATTCAACGCATCGATGCCCTCTTGCCGCAGACCCAATGTGGCAAGTGCGGCCATGGCGGATGCAAACCCTACGCCGAAGGCATCGCCAACGGCGAGGCCATCAACAAGTGCCCACCCGGCGGCGAGGAAACCATCGCCGGCCTGGCCCGGCTATTGCGATTGCCGGTCATCGAACTGGATCGCAGCCGCGGCGAAGCCCCGGCCCAGGTGGCCTACATCCGCGAAGCCGAGTGCATCGGCTGCACCAAGTGCATCCAGGCCTGCCCGGTGGACGCCATCGTCGGCGCGGCCAAGCTGATGCACACCGTACTGGTCGATGAATGCACCGGCTGCGATCTGTGCGTGGCCCCCTGCCCAGTGGACTGCATCGACATGCTGCCCCTGCCCCAGGGCCAGGTGGTACCGATTGTCGGCGGCCTGGCCAGCAGCCCCGAGCAACTGCAGGCCCGCAGCAGCAAGCGTGAGCACGCCAGGCGCCGCTTCGAACAACGCAACCAACGCCTGCAACGTGAAGAAGCACGACGCCTGGCCGAACGCCAGGCCCGGGCGCAAAAGGCCGCCCAACCAGCCGAGAGCGGCGGCGACCCGGTCCAGGCGGCGATCGAGCGAGTTCGGGCGCAGAAGGCCGCGGCTGCCGATGCCGCCTTGAAAAAAGCCAAGATCGAATTGGCCATGAGCCGGGCCCAGTTGAACAAGTCCCTCAAGGCCTTCGGTCATCCGCCCACCTTCGAGCAACAGTCGCAACTGATCGTACTGCAGCGTCAGTTCGAAGCCGCCGAACAACTCCTGGCTCGCCTGGAAGCCCAAACCCCAGCCACGCCACCCGTGGCGACGCCCAAGGATGCCAATCTCAATCGCGCCAAGATCCAGCTGGCCACCCGCCGCGCCGACCTGAAAAAAGCCCAGGCCGCTGGCGCTCCACAGGCGGAACTGGAGGCGCTGGGCGCAGCCCTGGCAGCTGCCGAACAGGATCTGCATGCCGCCGAGGATGCCAGCGCCAAGCCAGCACCGGTGCTCACCCGTACCGAGAAGCGGCCGATCGACCCGCAACTGCGCCGCCTGAAGACCGAGCTGGCCTATGCCCGGGCCGAGCTGCACAAGTTGCAACGCCAGGCAGGCAGCAGTGCCGAGCAATTGGCCCAGGCCCAGGCGCGCCTGCGTGAAGTCGAACGCCAGGTGGATGCCCATGCCGCTGGCTGAGGGCGCCGACCCACGCCTGCGCCAGGCCATGCAGCGAGTGCTGCTGGCCACTCTGCCAGGGCTGCTGGCGCTGCTGTGGCTGTACGGCTGGGGAGTGCTGTTGAATCTGCTGTTGGCCGCAGCTGGTGCACTGGCCATGGAGGCCCTAGTGCTGCGCCTGCGCCAGCGCCCGCTGCTGCCGACGCTCAGCGATGGTAGTGCCCTGGTCAGCGCCACCCTGCTGGCCCTGGCCCTGCCGGCCTACTGCCCCTGGTGGCTGGCCCCAAGCGCCGCTGCCAGCGCCATGCTCCTGGGCAAGCACCTGTATGGTGGCGTCGGGCAGAACCCCTTCAACCCGGCGATGCTCGGCTATGCCCTGGCCCTGCTGTGCTTCCCGCAGTCGATGAGCCATTGGCCTGCCCCCCAGGCCATGGGCTTGCTGGACGGCCTGCAACGGGTCTTCGGCCTGGACGGCTCACGTCCCGATGCCTGGGCCCAGGCCACCGCGCTGGACAGCCTGCGCATCAACAAGAGTCTGACCATCGACGAGCTGTTCGCGGCCAGCCCGGCCTTCGGCTATCTCGGTGGTCGTGGCGTCGAATGGGTCAACCTGGGTTTCCTGGCCGGCGGGTTGTGGCTGCTGCAACAGCGGGTCATCAGCTGGCATGCTCCGGCAGGCATGCTCGGCAGCCTGCTGCTCGCCAGCCTGCTGTGCTGGAACGGTACAGGCTCCGACTCACACGGCTCGCCGCTGTTCCATCTACTCACCGGGGCCAGCATGCTCGGCGCCTTCTTCATCGTCACCGAACCGGTATCAGGCCCCAAAGCAGCCAGGGCACGCTTGCTGTTCGGGGTCGGGGTCGGCCTGCTGACCTACCTGATCCGTACCTGGGGCAGCTACCCCGACGGCCTGGCCTTCGCCGTGCTGCTGATGAACCTGGCGGTGCCTGCCCTGGAACGCCACTGCGCCCGCGAACCAGCCGGGAGCCGACCATGAAGAACCCACGCAGCCTGTTGGTGCTGGCGACCCTCGGTATCCTGGGCATCGGCGCTACGCTGTGGTTGCAACATGCCAGCGCCCCCCGGATCGAGGCCGAGCAAAGAGCCCTGCAAGCGCGCAAGCTGCTGGATCTGCTGCCAATGGACAGCTATGACAATCAGCCCCTGGATCGGCCAGTGCCACTGGCCGCCACGCAGCTGGCCAACAGCCGCCTGCTCGAGGGCTACCTGGCCATCCGCAATGGCCAGCCCAGCGCCCTGCTGCTGCGCAGCCAGGTTACAGGGTATGCCGGCCCCATCGAGCTGCTGATCGCCATCGACAGCCAGGGCCGCCTGCTGGGCAGCAAGGCCCTCAGACAGGAGGAGACACCGGGCCTGGGCTCCCACATCGGCGATCAACCCAACCCTTGGCTGGCCGGGTTTTCCGGCAAGTCCCGCAACGATCCGGGTGACGCGGGCTGGGCACTGAAGAAGGACCAGGGCCAGTTCGACCAGATCGCCGGCGCCACCATCACCTCCCGTGCAGTGATCAGCGCCCTGCACGATGCCCTGCGTTACGTTGACGAACACCGCGCCACCCTGCTCGACGGAGCCGCCCATGAATAAGCCGCTGGCGCTGCCCGGCCTGTTGATGCTGCCGGCACTGATCGGGGCGACGGATTCCTGGGTCAAAGCCCTGGGCATGACCCTGGGCTTCGGATTGCTGGCGACGGCTTTCGGCCTCGGCATGCACTCGCTACGCCCGCATCTGCAGGCCGGTGGCCCGCGCCTGCTGGCCAGCTTGTTGCTGGCCGCTGGCCTCGGCAGTTGCCTGTGGCTGGCCGCGCAGGCCTGGTGCCTGGAACTGCATCAGCAACTGGGCCTGTACCTGGCACTGCTGCCCTTGCAATGCATCGCACTGGAGCAGGTGGGGTTTTTCCAGCATGCCGACCGGCTACGCCTGGCCCTGGCTTTTTGTGCCGCCCTGAGCCTGCTGGGTGCCTTGCGTGAACTGCTGGGCACCGGAGTCCTGGGTAGCCACCTGGGCTGGCTCATCGGCTTGGTCGATACAGGGAGCGGTTGGGTAGTAGCCGATGGCGGCTTGCACCTGCTGACTCTCGCCCCAGGCGGTTTTATCCTGCTGGGCCTGTTGCTGGCCGCCACTCGGGCCTGGACCCTATACCGATCGCCTTCGAGGAAATGAATCACCCATGAACGCTGCCAAACGCCTGGAAATATTTCGCCGGCTCCATGAGGACAACCCCGAACCGAAGACCGAACTGGCCTACTCCTCGGCATTCGAACTGCTGATCGCCGTGATCCTTTCGGCGCAATCGACCGACGTCGGGGTCAACAAGGCGACTGCCAAGCTGTTTCCCGTGGCCAACACCCCCGCAGCCATCCATGCCCTGGGGGTCGATGGGCTGTCGGAATACATCAAGACCATCGGCCTGTACAACAGTAAGGCCAAGAACGTCATCGAAACCTGCCGCCTGCTGGTGGAGCGCCATGGTGGCGAGGTGCCGCAGACCCGCGAAGAACTCGAAGCCCTGCCCGGCGTCGGTCGCAAGACCGCCAACGTGGTCCTCAACACCGCTTTCCGCCAATTGACCATGGCCGTGGACACCCACATCTTCCGGGTCAGCAACCGCACCGGGCTGGCGCCAGGCAAGAACGTGGTGGAAGTGGAAAAGAAGTTGATGAAGTTCGTGCCCAAGGAGTACCTGCTGGACTCCCATCACTGGCTGATCCTGCACGGTCGATATGTCTGTCTGGCCCGGAAGCCACGTTGCGGAAGTTGTCGGATCGAGGATCTGTGCGAATACAAGCAAAAGACTTCCGATGATTGATCGAGCATTGACTTTCCTCATGACTCGATTGAAAAAATCTTTTTTACCCGTCAGGAGAATATCGATATAAGGAGCGCCAATGGCAGTCCTAGCCTGGAGTCGACCTTATGAGCACTGGCAAAGAACAACTGGACGTAGAAGACGATTTCACCGCGGCTGAAACAGACGATGCCGAACCTGTGGTGGAGGTGGCGAAGACCAACCTGAGCAAACGCCGCACCATCGACAATCTCCTGGAAGAACGGCGTCTGCAAAAGCAACTGGCCGATTACGATTTCGATCTTTAGTAACAAGAAGACCTCCGACTGGAGGTCTTCTTGTGTATTGGTTTGTCCTGCACCCCGCGGTCGGCCTTAGAGGCCGACCAAGCATTGGCAGTACTCAAGGATCATCCAGTCCGCTACAGCCGTTGCAATCCGCAAAACTTCATATCAACCGGTGCCGCTGGGCAAACTCGATCAGGTCGACCAATGACCGGGCATTGAGCTTGGTGAGCAATCTCCGCTTATAGGTACTGATGGTCTTGTTGCTCAGGCACAGCCCTTCGGCGATCTCCTTGTTACTCATTCCACTGGTAAGTTGTTTCAATACCACCAGTTCGCGCCCTGACAGCAGTTCGATCATTTCTTCCTCGCTGCTGACTCCCTGGCTGGAACGGAAAGTGTGCAACGCTTCGTTGGGGAAGTAGCTATAGCCAGCCAACACCGCCCGCACTGCGCTGATCAACTCGGTGATGTCCTGCTGCTTGCATACATAACCTGCCGCCCCGGCCTGCATGCAACGCATGGAAAAAGGCCCGGGAGTCTGCAAGGTCAGCACCAGTATCTTGATCGGCATGGCCCGTGACATCAGTCGCGTTATAACTTCAAGTCCATCAAGTTGTGGAAGTCCAATATCCAGGATCAAGATGTCCGGCACATACTCCACGGCCAACTTCAATGCATCCGCGCCATTGTCCGTTTCCGCTATAACTTCAAAGCCATGCCGCTCCATCAACATACGTACAGCCAGACGAGTTACCGGATGATCATCCACGATCAAGACTCTTTTCATAGGTCCATCCACGTCCTGAGATTTTTAGAGCCAGCACCATACCCGAGAGAATTGACGCTGGCACTGCGTATCAGGCGGCTACGACTGTAGGAGGACGTTCCTTACAAGCAATACCGAATTGCCTTACAAAATAACTTTCACACTGATCGATCAACTTGAAACGAACATAAGACCAATCAACTATCAAGCTACTTTATGTACTAACAAAAATTTAATAAACACATGACAAGTATTGTTTCAAAACATTTAACCTACTCAAATCTCAAAATAAAAAACCACCAACCTCCATGCTTTATTTTTATCTTAAAACTCATCTATTGAACTTTTCGTCGACTGATCAAATGAGCCTTTACTTCATCCGCATATGCGGCCAGCCGCTCCTCGTCGTCTTGAAATAACTGGCACATCCTCAACAGCGCATCGGCATCCGCGCCATTGCCCGCCTGGCGCAGCAATTCAGCGATACGCCTGAGTTCCACCGCCGACCAACGCAAGTCGGAAGCCGTGCCTTGCAGGTCACGCCGAAGACTCTGTTCCACATCATTGAGCCGCATGCTGATCTCCCTGGTTTTCGTCGATTCCCCCAACCCTGAATATCATAGGCCCTGCCCGCCAGATTGCTCGCCAACCGACACCTGCAAAACCCCGGGCAAAAAAAAACCGGAGCCCCGAGGAAACTCCGGATCGTCCGCTCCTGCCAGGCAAGGATCAACGACACTTCGCCCTCATTTGCCGCAAGTGGCGTGGTAGCGTCCCTTGGGGTTCTTGAATGAGAACGCGTGGCAGGTCTTGAGTCGGGTATCGGGGTCGGTGGATTTATAGACATAGGCAGTTACATGCTGCTTGCCCTTGAACGGCTCAATGCCACCTATGTGCCAAAGACTTTTCTTCAGGTAGAGGTCAGTGTTGGCGATGTTGTTGTAGCCATTGATGATGGATTCACTCGCCGAAAGGCTGAGGGTCTGACGGATGGTCGTATTTTCTCCATCGGTGGACTTGGTCTCGAGCTGCACTTCGGTAATGGCATTCCAGGTGCTGCATTCCTCATTGCCACAGACATAAACCGCCGCCAGCGCGTGGCTGGAAAGTGCAGCCAGGCCCAACGCCGAGGCCAGGGGAAACAGGCAGGATCTGAGCGTTTTCATTGGAGTCCCTCCCAATCGGAACTTGATAGGCGCAACGGTGAGTTAGGGTCCTTACCCTGTACCGGCGACCTCTTGGCAGCCAGGGGGCAGGAGCCGCTATCGACCTTATTCCCGCCGGCATGGCGTTACCACGCGGAACCGCTTCCCCGACAAGCGGCTTGGCGACTCCGATCATTTGCCGGCCCCATGAAAAACGCCGCTGGTCTCGCAATGAGCCAGCGGCGTTTTGGGTACGGCGATGTGCCTGTAGCGACCTGCCACGGCCGCTCAGGGGCTCAGAGCATGCTCCGGCCCTTGTTGGCGGCGATGCGCATGCGCAGCGCGTTGAGCTTGATGAAGCCTGCCGCATCCGCCTGGTTGTAGGCGCCGCCGTCTTCTTCGAAGGTAGCGATGTTGGCATCGAACAACGAATCGTCGGACTTGCGGCCAGTGACGATGACGTTGCCCTTGTACAGCTTCAGGCGTACCACACCGTTCACGCTGGCCTGGGAAGCATCGATCATCTGTTGCAGCATCAGGCGCTCCGGGCTCCACCAGTAACCGGTGTAGATCAGGCTCGCGTACTTGGGCATCAGCTCGTCTTTGAGGTGCGCCACCTCACGGTCCAGGGTGATGGACTCGATGGCACGGTGGGCCTTGAGCATGATGGTGCCGCCAGGAGTCTCGTAGCAGCCGCGGGACTTCATGCCTACGTAGCGGTTCTCGACGATGTCCAGGCGACCGATGCCGTTCTCGCCGCCGATGCGGTTCAGGGTCGCCAATACGGTGGCCGGGCTCATCTCGACGCCATCGATGGCGACGATATCGCCGTTGCGGTAGGTCAGCTCGATGTAGGTCGGGGTACTGGGGGCCTTCTCCGGGGAGACGGTCCAGCGCCACATGTCTTCTTCGTGCTCGGTCCAGGTGTCTTCCAGCACGCCGCCTTCATAAGAGATGTGCAGCAGGTTGGCGTCCATGGAATACGGGGACTTCTTCTTGCCATGACGCTCGATCGGGATGGCGTGCTTCTCGGCGTAGTCCATCAGTTTCTCGCGGGACAGCAAGTCCCATTCGCGCCAAGGAGCGATCACTTTCACGCCGGGTTTCAAGGCATAGGCGCCGAGTTCGAAACGCACCTGGTCGTTACCCTTGCCGGTGGCGCCGTGGGAGATGGCGTCGGCACCGGTCTCGTTGGCGATCTCGATCAGGCGCTTGGCGATCAGCGGACGGGCGATGGAAGTACCCAGCAGGTACTCGCCCTCATAGACAGTATTGGCGCGGAACATCGGGAAGACGAAGTCACGCACGAACTCTTCGCGCAGATCGTCGATATAGATCTCTTTGACACCCATGGCTTGTGCCTTGGCGCGGGCCGGTTCGACCTCTTCGCCCTGGCCCAGGTCAGCAGTGAAAGTCACTACTTCACAGTTGTAGGTATCCTGCAGCCACTTGAGGATCACCGAAGTGTCCAGGCCGCCCGAATACGCGAGAACGACCTTGTTAACGTCCGCCATGCCATCACTCCACGGGGTTGTACGGAAAGCCGTCGAGTCTACCGATCAATGCAGATAATTTACAGAGGGGCGACAGCTTATGACGCCCAGGCGACAAAATATGTCAGGCGGGCGACGATGAAAACCGGGTCAGGAGGTGGCCGCGGCCCCCGTTCCGGAAGCCGCCTGGGGTGCCGGCGCAGGCTTCTCGGTGGGGGCGGCCCGCTCCAGGTGCACGTTGACCCGGCGATTCTTGGCCCGGTTGGCGGCATTGGTATTGGGGGCCAAGGGATAGCGTTCGCCATGGAAGCGTACGACGATCTGGTTCTCGGCCAGGCCATTGGCCTTGAAGAACTCCATCACCGCCAAGGCCCGGCGCCGCGACAGGTCACGGTTGGTCAGGCGATTGCCGCTGTTGTCCGAGTGGCCATCGAGCTCGACATGGTTGACCGTCGGGTCGGCCTTGATGAAGTCGACCATGACCTGCAGCTTGGCCTTGGCCCGGGCATCGAGCTCGATACCGCCTCCGGGGAAACCGATCTCGGCCTGCTTGATCTGGTCGTAGTTCATCGGCAGCAATTGGGTCATGCAGGTCTGGTAGTCGCCATAGGCCTTGCTGAACTTCACCGGTAGCAGGCGAACCTCGGACACACCGCCCTCACGGGAGTAGTGACGGACCACCGGGCTGCGCCCTTCCAGCAAGCCGATGATCAGGCGGCCAGCCTGCATCTGGTTGCTGTTGAACAACACGCCATCGGTGCCGGCCTTGACGGCCCCGAGGTTGATGTCGCCACGGCCGGGCTGCCAAGGCGCGGCAGCCGCGAGCAGGGTCGCCGAGCCACCCGCCTGCATCGGGTTGAAACTCTTGAGGCGGAAGATCGCTTGTTCGCCAGCCCGGCGCACGAATTCACCAGAACCGAAGTCGGTCACCGGCTGGATCAAGCGGCATTCGAACTTGTCGCCTTCGACCGTCCACTCAATGCTCTCCAGGCGCGTCTGGAAAGTGAGAGCCATCGCGGGCAGGCTGGCAAACACACTGAGCAAGGCTAGATAACGCTGGCGCACGGGAGGCTCCACTGACGTGTACAACAGAAAAATCGACAGGCGTGAATACGCCATACCTTCGGGCTATCGGTCGCTCTGAGCAAAACTTGATAGCGAGTGCCTGCAAGAGTCTTTTCCGGTAGCATTCCCCCCTAGTTTTACCCGCCTGGAACCTCCCATGTCCGACCGCCTGACCCTGTTGCGTCCCGACGACTGGCATATCCATCTTCGCGATGGTGCCGTGTTGCCCAATACAGTCGCAGATGTCGCGCGCACCTTTGGCCGCGCGATCATCATGCCCAACCTGGTGCCTCCAGTGCGCAATGCCGCACAAGCCGACGCCTATCGCCAGCGCATCCTCGCCGCGCGCCCGGCCGGCAGCCGCTTCGAGCCGCTGATGGTGCTCTACCTCACCGACCGTACCCAGCCGGACGAGATCCGCGAAGCCAAGGCCAGCGGCTTCGTGCAGGCTGCCAAGCTGTATCCGGCCGGCGCGACCACCAACTCGGACTCGGGCGTGACCAGCATCGACAAGATCTTCCCGGTACTCGAAGCCATGGCCGAAGTCGGCCTGCCGCTGCTGGTCCACGGTGAAGTGACCCACGGCGACATCGATGTCTTCGACCGCGAGAAGCTCTTCATCGACGAACACATGCGGCGGGTGGTGGAGCGCTTCCCGACGCTGAAGGTGGTGTTCGAACACATCACCACCGCTGATGCGGTGCAGTTCGTCAAGGAAGCCCCGGCCAACGTCGGCGCCACCATCACCGCGCATCACCTGCTCTATAACCGCAACCACATGCTGGTAGGCGGAATTCGCCCGCACTTCTATTGCCTGCCGATCCTCAAGCGCAACGTCCACCAGCACGCCCTGCTGGATGCTGCGACCAGCGGCAGCGAGAAGTTCTTCCTCGGCACCGACTCCGCGCCTCACGCCCAGCATGCCAAGGAAGCCGCCTGCGGTTGTGCCGGCTGCTATACCGCGTTTGCCGCCATCGAGTTGTACGCCGAGGCCTTCGAGCAACGCAATGCGCTGGACAAGCTGGAAGCCTTCGCCAGTCTCAATGGCCCACGCTTCTATGGCCTGCCGGCCAACACCGACCGTATCACCCTGGTTCGTGAAGAATGGACCGCCCCCGCCAGCCTGCCGTTCGGCGAGCTGACTGTCATTCCGCTGCGCGCCGGGGAAAAACTGCGCTGGCGCCTGCTGGAGGATCACTCGTGAGTGACGAACATTTCGACGATGAACAAGAAGGCAGCGGTGGCCCTCGCCACCCCATGGCCGCACGCTTTCGCGGCTACCTGCCAGTTGTCGTCGACGTAGAGACCGGCGGCTTCAATTGCGCCACCGATGCCCTGCTGGAAATCGCCGCCACCACCATCGGCATGGACGAGAAAGGCTTCGTGTTCCCCGAGCACACCTACTTCTTCCGGGTCGAGCCTTTCGAAGGAGCGAACATCGAACCGGCGGCCCTGGAGTTCACCGGGATCAAGCTCGATCACCCCCTGCGCATGGCCGTCAGCGAAGAGACCGCCCTCACGGATATCTTCCGCGGGGTGCGCAAGGCCTTGAAGGCCAACGGTTGCAAGCGCGCGATCCTGGTCGGCCATAACAGCAGCTTCGACCTGGGCTTCCTCAACGCCGCCGTGGCGCGCCTGGACATGAAGCGCAATCCGTTCCACCCATTCTCCAGCTTCGACACCGCCACCCTGGCGGGCCTGGCGTATGGTCAGACGGTACTGGCCAAGGCCTGCCAGAGCGCAGACATCGATTTCGACGGTCGCGAGGCACACTCGGCGCGCTACGACACCGAGAAGACCGCCGAGCTGTTCTGCGGCATCGTCAACCGCTGGAAGGAAATGGGTGGCTGGCAGGACTTCGACGACTGAAGATCCGCCGCATAAAAAAACCGGCCTTGAGGCCGGTTTTTTTATGCGAGATGCCAGGCCTTACAGCTTGCCGGCGTTCTCGGTCAGGTAGGCAGCAACGCCTTCTGGCGAAGCGGTCATGCCTTTGTCGCCTTTTTTCCAGTTGGCAGGGCAGACTTCGCCGTGCTCTTCGTGGAATTGCAGGGCGTCGACCAGACGGATCAGCTCTTCCATGTTACGGCCCAGTGGCAGGTCGTTGACGATCTGCGAGCGAACCACGCCCTTGTCGTCGATCAGGAAGGCGCCACGGAAAGCCACGCCGCCTTCGGACTCTACGTCATAGGCCTTGGCGATTTCGTGCTTCATGTCGGCAGCCATGATGTATTGAACCTGACCGATGCCGCCGGCATTGATCGGGGTGTTACGCCAGGCGTTGTGGGTGAAGTGCGAGTCGATCGACACGGCGATCACTTCCACGTTGCGTGCCTTGAAGTCAGCCATGCGGTGGTCCAGGGCGATCAGCTCGGACGGGCAGACGAAGGTGAAGTCCAGCGGGTAGAAGAACACCAGGCCGTATTTGCCTTTGATGGCCGAGGACAGGGTGAAGCTGTCGACGATTTCGCCATTGCCGAGAACGGCCGGGACGGTGAAGTCAGGGGCTTGCTTGCCTACGAGAACGCTCATTGGATATCTCCTGGTGTGGACGTACTGATGGAAGAAGGGGACCGGCCTCGAGTCTGTCATTTTGATACGACAGCTGCGTGACCTGACCCCGCTTCGCATGAACCGAACATCATACACGGCGTTTTTATGCTGTCCTTAGTGGTTTTTCTTCGGGCCGGCCCAGAAGGCGAAAAATGCCGTCTATCTGTCATTAACGGGAGCAAAGGCCATTCGTCATCCCGACGAAAAACAGCAGGAGATGGTGCTGAAACCACTTTGACAATCATTCTCGTTAACATTAAGATCCATCGCAATTGAGCCCTAACCAGCGACGGTTCTCATCTTATGTATGTCTGCCTCTGCACCGGTGTCACCGACGGCCAAATCCGCGAAGCGATCTACGAGGGTTGCTGCAGCTACCGTGAAGTGCGCCAGGCAACCGGCGTTGCCAGCCAGTGTGGCAAATGTGCCTGCCTGGCCAAGCAGGTAGTCCGCGAGACACTGACCGAATTGCAGACTGCCCAAGCGGCGATTCCCTATCCTGTGGAGTTCAACGTCGCTTGATTTAAACACCCAGATTCAAGAACCGGACCTAGTGTCCGGTTTTTTTATGCCTGCAATTCAATTGCTTAGGTGCAAAACGCGGAACACAAACATTCTTATTCCGATTAATTTTTATATATTATTCAATAACTTAGGTTTGACAGTACTCTATATGCGGCTCAGACTCTGCCCATGTTCAACTAATTAAAGGGCAGGACCCCATCATGAAAGGCGACATTACAGTCATCCAGCATCTCAATAAAATCCTTGCCAATGAACTGGTCGCGATCAATCAGTACTTCCTGCATGCCCGCATGTACGAAGATTGGGGCCTGAACAAGCTGGGCAAGCACGAGTATCACGAGTCCATCGACGAGATGAAGCATGCGGACAAGCTGATCAAGCGCATCCTCTTCCTCGAAGGCCTGCCCAACGTCCAGGACCTGGGCAAGCTGCACATCGGCGAACACACCAAGGAAATGCTCGAGTGCGACCTGCGCATCGAGCGTACCGGCCATGCCGACCTCAAGGCAGCGATCGCCCACTGTGAATCGGCCGGCGACTTCGGCAGCCGTGAACTGCTGGAAGATATTCTCGAATCCGAAGAAGAACATATCGACTGGCTGGAAACTCAACTAGGCCTGATCGACAAAGTTGGTATCGAGAACTACCTGCAATCGCAAATGGGTGACGAGTAACTTAACTCGTAATACTCCCGACAATAAAAAGCCCCGCTTCTTTCCAGAAGCGGGGCTTTTTGCATTACGTGGATATATTCACGCAATGCACAGGAGCGAGTGCTCTCGCTCCTGCAAGACAACCTGGATCAGGCTTCGGTCTTGGCTGCGGCTGCTTTCTCGGCAGCGGCCTTGATCAGGGTCTGCAGCTCACCGTTGGCGAACATCTCCGCCATGATGTCGCTGCCACCGACCAGCTCACCATCGACCCACAGTTGCGGGAAGGTTGGCCAGTTGGCGTACTTGGGCAGGTTGGCGCGAATTTCCGGGTTCTGCAGGATGTCCACGTAAGCGAACTTCTCGCCACACCCCATCACGGCCTGCGCGGCTTTCGCGGAGAAGCCACACTGCGGGGCATTCGGCGAGCCTTTCATGTAAAGCAGAATGGTGTTGTTGGCAATCTGCTCTTTAATAGTTTCGATGATATCCATGGAACACCTCGGCTGAACTTTCCGACTCTGTTGTCGGCACGGTGGCGCATTGTAACGGAATCCTGAGCGCGCTGCTTGGCCTCTCCGACAGACATCTCAGGCCGCCACCACCTTGACTGGCACGCCATTGAGCGCCGAATTCCCCGACAACGCATCCAGATGGCGCTCATCGGTCAGGTCGTTGGCGCTACAGCCGGGTTGTCCGCTGGCGATCTTCATCTGCACACCCGGGCGGGCGTGCCCCCAGCCGTGGGGCAGGCTCACGACTCCCGGCATCATGTCGGCGCTGGCCAGCACCTCGACCTCCACCGTGCCGACCCGGGAACTGATACGTACCCGTTGGCCGTCGCTCAAGCCACGCTGGGCCAAGTCTTGCGGATGCATCAGCAATTGATGGCGCGGCTTGCCTTTGACCAGGCGATGATAATTGTGCATCCAGGAATTATTGCTGCGCACATGCCGCCGTCCGATCAGCAGCAGTTCATCCGCCTGCGGCATAG
Organism: Pseudomonas sp. MSSRFD41; assembly: GCF_014230245.1. Taxonomy (NCBI): domain Bacteria; kingdom Pseudomonadati; phylum Pseudomonadota; class Gammaproteobacteria; order Pseudomonadales; family Pseudomonadaceae; genus Pseudomonas; species Pseudomonas sp. MSSRFD41. The sequence goes on from NZ_JACKZK010000005.1 coordinate 128,363, forward strand.
GCTGTGCGGCAAAACGTTGCAGGTCCGCCATGATCGCCGCTGGAGCCGCCTGGATCCGCCGGTTCTCGGTCTTCAGGCGTTGCGCCAGGTTTGGCTGCAACGGCCCCAGGTCGATGCCGTGGGGATGCAGCTTCAAGGTGGCCAGGGATAACTTGAGCGGCGCCCCGTCGCCATGACGCCCGGCGCGCAATCCCAGGTCGATCATTTGCGCCGGAGCCATGGTCGGCTTGAGGCTGTTGCCGGTTCTCGCCGCAAACGCCTTGGCCAGGCCGACGAAGATTTCCCAATCGTGCAAAGTCCCCTCGGGTTTGGGCAAGATCGCCCGGTTGAAGCGACTGACATTACGCACGGCGAACATGTTGAACGTGGTGTCGTAGTGGTCATTCTCCAGCGCCGAAGTGGACGGCAGGATCAGGTCCGCATAACGGGTGGTTTCGTTGATGTACAGGTCGATGCTGACCATGAACTCCAGGCCGTCCAAGGCCTGTTCCAGGCGTCGACCATTGGGCGTGGACAGCACCGGGTTGCCTGCCACCGTGACCAGGGCCCGGACCTGCCCCTCACCTTCGGTGAGCATCTCTTCGGCCAAGGCGGATACCGGTAGCTCGCCGCCGTATTCGGGAAGTCCGGATACCCGGCTCTGCCAGGCATTGAAGTGACCGCCCGAGGTCGCCGCCACCAGGTCCAGCGCTGGCTCGGTACACAGCGCGCCGCCCACCCGGTCGAGATTGCCGGTAACCAGGTTGAGCAGTTGCAGCAACCAATGGCACAGCGTGCCGAAGGCCTGGGCCGAGACGCCCATGCGTCCATAGCAGACCGCCCTGTCGGCACTGGCGAACTCCCTGGCCAGTTGGCGGATCTGCGGCGCCGAGATCGCGCACAACGGGCTCATGGCTTCCGGGGTGAAGCTGGAAATCGCCTGCCGCACCTGCGCCAGCCCATCCACCTGCAGATGACTGTCGCGCATCGGCCCGTCCAGGAAAATGCTGTTCAACAGGCCGAACAGCAAGGCCACGTCGCCCCCTGGCCGAATGAACAGATGCTGGTCGGCCATTGCCGCCGTCTCGCTGCGCCGGGGGTCGATCACCACCACCTTACCACCACGGGCCTGGATCGCCTTCAGGCGCTTCTCCACATCGGGTACGGTCATGATGCTGCCATTGGAAGCCAGGGGGTTGCCGCCGAGAATCAGCATGAAATCGGTATGGTCGATATCGGGAATCGGCAACAGCAGGCCGTGGCCATACATCAAGTAGCTGGCCAGGTGCTGGGGCAATTGGTCAACGGAAGTGGCGGAGAAACGGTTGCGGCTCTTGAGCTGGCCGAGGAAGTAGTTGCTATGGGTCATCAACCCGTAGTTATGCACGCTGGGATTGCCTTGGTAGGTGGCCACCGCATCCTGGCCATGGCGCTGCTGGATATCCGCCAGGCGCTCGGCCACCAGGGCGAAGGCCTCATCCCATTCGATCGGCAGCCATTCGTTGCCGACCCGCCGCACCGGATGGCGCAGGCGATCCGGATCATCCTGTATGTCTTGCAGGGCTACGGCCTTGGGACAAATATGGCCGCGGCTGAAACTGTCCTGGGGGTCGCCCTTGATCGAAGTGATCCGCGGGCCGCTTCCCGGCTCCTCGGTGACTTCCAGGGTCAGTCCGCAGATGGCTTCGCACAGGTGGCAGGCACGGTGATGGAGAGTCTTGGTCATGGCCAGTCTCTATTGTTCGACGACACCTGCGATCAGGCATCGGAAGCCAGGACTATGGCGTCAGTCCACCGGGCACGCCAGGGATGTTCGTCCCATGAATCCACGACCATCAACCCTGGACATGCTCGCCACCTTCAGTTGGGCGGCAGCCTGGGCAGGCTGTCCATGGACACCGGCACTCTCGATTCCGCTGGTCCTTGTCCGGGATAAGTGCCCGACAACTGGGCAAGCAGGCGCCAATGTTCATCGAGGCCGGCACTGAGGGTCATCATCCGATCGATCATCTTGCGCGCCGCGTCCCGGGTCACCTGGTCATCGCTGCGCAGCAGTTCGAAGGAAAACGTGGTCACCGAGGCCGTCATGTCGGTAAGGGCCCGGGCCGTGAGCCCCAGCAGCGTCATAAGTTGTTGCTCCTTGGACTCCATCGCACACGCTTCCCGGCTGCTGATCCGCCTTTATAACCCCCAGCACTTTGCATTAGGAAATGTTTCAGGTTGGCGACCGAGGCTCACCTGGACGGCAGCTCCCCGGCCCATGGGTCAGAAAGCGACCATAGCCCCGCGGGCGGCGCCCCTTCGATTGCCAAGCCGTATCGGGGCAGTGTACAAATGCCCGGCTGCTACCTGGAAACTGATCTTGAAAATGCCGTCGCGTTCGCGTCCCGGCCCCTGTGAATACCCTTGACCGCCGTAGCACTATTGGTAATACGCGACATTTAATTATAAGATCGCGCCTTCCCCATTTCGTCGCCCCGTGCGGCTTCCGCCGCAGGTCCAGCCTATTGTTCGATAAAACAAGGCCTTGAGAATCTGCGGTCCGTGGCAAAAAGGTAGTTAATGATGAGCGCAAGGCACTTTCTCTCCCTGATGGATTGCACGCCCGATGAGCTGGTCAGTGTGATCCGTCGAGGCGTCGAGCTGAAGGACCTGCGTAACCGCGGCGTACTCTTCGAGCCCTTGAAGAATCGTGTGCTGGGCATGATCTTCGAAAAGTCCTCGACCCGTACCCGCCTGTCCTTCGAAGCCGGCATGATCCAACTGGGCGGCCAGGCGATCTTCCTGTCGCCACGCGATACCCAACTGGGCCGCGGCGAACCCATTGGCGATTGCGCCATCGTCATGTCGCGCATGCTCGACGCCGTGATGATCCGCACCTTCGCCCACAGCACCCTGACCGAGTTCGCAGGCAACTCCCGCGTCCCGGTGATCAACGGCCTGTCCGATGACCTGCACCCCTGCCAACTGCTGGCCGACATGCAGACCTTCCTCGAGCATCGCGGCTCGATCCAGGGCAAGACCGTGGCCTGGATCGGCGACGGCAACAATATGTGCAACAGCTATATAGAAGCGGCCATCCAGTTCGACTTCCAGCTGCGCATCGCCTGCCCGGAAGGTTATGAACCCAACCCAAGGTTCGTCGCCCAGGCCGGCGAGCGCGTGACGATCGTCCGCGATCCCCGGGAAGCGGTACAGGGCGCCCATCTCGTCAGCACCGACGTCTGGACCTCCATGGGCCAGGAAGAGGAAACCGCCAAGCGCCTGGAGCTGTTCGCTCCGTTCCAGGTCAACCGGGCCCTGCTCGATCTGGCAGCACCGGATGTAGTGTTCATGCACTGCCTGCCCGCCCACCGCGGCGAAGAAATCAGCCTCGACCTGCTGGACGATCCGCGTTCGGTGGCTTGGGACCAGGCGGAAAACCGCCTCCATGCACAGAAGGCCCTGCTCGAGTTCCTCGTCGAGCCGGCGTATCACCACGCATGAGCCGACCATTGCTACTGAACCTGCGCAATCTCGCCTGCGGCTACCAGGATCAGCGCGTGGTGCAGAACCTCAACCTGCACCTCAACGCCGGTGATATCGGCTGCCTGCTGGGCTCCTCCGGTTGCGGCAAGACCACCACGCTGCGGGCCATCGCCGGTTTCGAACCGGTGCACGAAGGGGAAATCGAGCTGGCCGGCGAAACCATTTCCAGCGCCGGCTTTACCCTGGCCCCGGAAAAACGCCGGATCGGCATGGTGTTCCAGGACTACGCGCTGTTCCCGCACCTGTCGGTGGCGGACAACATCGCCTTCGGCATCCGCAAGCATCCGCAGAAGGACCGGGTAGTCGCCGAACTGTTGGAACTGGTCAACCTCAAGCAACTGGGCCAGCGCTTCCCCCATGAGCTGTCCGGCGGCCAGCAACAGCGCGTGGCCCTAGCCCGGGCCCTGGCTCCAGAACCGCAGTTGCTGTTGCTCGACGAGCCCTTTTCCAACCTCGATGGCGAACTGCGTCGCAAGCTCAGCCATGAGGTGCGCGATATCCTCAAGACCCGCGGCACCAGCGCCATCCTGGTTACCCACGACCAGGAAGAAGCCTTCGCCGTAAGCGACCAGGTAGGGGTATTCAAGCAAGGACGGCTGGAACAGTGGGACACACCCTACAACCTCTACCACGAGCCACAGACCCCTTACGTCGCCAGCTTCATCGGCCAGGGCTATTTCATTCGAGGCCAGCTGAGCAGCCCGGAGTCGGTGCAGACCGAACTGGGAACGCTGCAGGGCAACCGCGCCTACACCTGGCCGACCGGGGGCGCGGTAGACGTGCTGCTGCGCCCGGACGACATCGTCCACGCACCGGACAGCGCCCTCAAGGCCCGGGTGGTGGGCAAGACCTTCCTCGGCGCCTCGACCCTCTACCGCCTGCAACTGCCCACCGGCAGCCAGCTGGAATCGATCTTCCCGAGCCACGCCGACCACCAGGTCGGAGCCGATGTCGGCATCCGCGTGGCCGCCGAACACCTGGTGCTGTTCCAGGCCTCGGGCAGCACCGCCGCACAGATTGCCGCAAACGATTCAGGCGTGCGCCGCTACAGCAAGGCCCACTGACGCAAAAGGCCGGCTGCCGCATGAAACACGGCAGCCGGCCTTGCATTCACGCCTCCCGGTTCAGTCTCGCCCGATATCGGCGAACTTGGCCTGGGTGTGCTCGGCCAGCACCGCTGCCGACAGCTCCACTTCCAGACCACGGCGACCGGCACTGACGAAGATGCTGGCAAAGGGTTGTGCGCTGTTGTCGATGAAGGTGCGCAAGCGCTTCTTCTGCCCCAGCGGGCTGATCCCCCCCAGCAAATAACCGGTGGCCCGCTGGGCAGCGGCCGGATCGGCCATCTCGGCTTTCTTCACCCCCGCCGCATGGGCCAGGGCCTTCAGGTCGAGGCTGCCCACGACCGGCACCACCGCCACCAGCAACTCGCCCTTTTCGCTACTGGCCAGCAAGGTCTTGAATACCTGTGCCGGGTCCAGGCTGAGTTTCTCCGCCGCCTCCAGACCGTAGGAGGCCGCCTTGGGATCGTGTTCATAACTGTGGATGCGATGTTCGGCGCGAACTTTTTTCAGCAGGTCCAGTGCAGGGGTCATGGCAGCTCCAGGGCAATGATGAAAGGCAAAACAAAGCCCCCGGATTTTAGGTTATTCGTCGGTAAAAGGCTCTATTCCGAGCCTTGAAAACCAACGCCCGACCACGACCGCGCGAGCATCACTGTCAGTCTTGGCACACCCCCCGCAAAGCATTCGTTTGATTGATATCTATAAAATGACCAATCGTTCACTTTCGACCTTTGACAGCGGTGTTTCTTGTCTATATTTTTTCGTTTCTGAATATCATGCGGTAGATCCAAGTGGGTACCCAGTAGCAAGACGAGGCCGGAATGGGGATTCCGTCGTCGTTGGAAGTCGCGCTCCATGCCTTTTGCAGCAGCGCCAGACAACAACAAAAACCGAGGTTCACAATGACAACTGCTCTGCAACAACCATCGCTATCGGGCCAGTGCCTGGCCGAGTTCCTGGGTACCGCGCTATTGATCTTCTTCGGCACCGGTTGCGTCGCCGCGCTCAAGGTCGCGGGCGCCAGCTTCGGCCTGTGGGAAATCAGCATCATCTGGGGGATCGGCGTGAGCATGGCGATCTACCTGACCGCCGGCGTTTCCGGCGCACACCTGAACCCCGCCGTGAGTATCGCTTTGTGCCTGTTCGCCGACTTTGAAAAGCGCAAACTGCCGTTCTATATCCTGGCCCAGGTCGCTGGCGCCTTCTGCGCCGCCCTGTTGGTTTACACGCTGTACAGCAACCTGTTCTTCGATTTCGAACAAACCCACCAGATGGTCCGTGGTTCCCAGGCAAGCCTGGAACTGGCCTCGGTGTTCTCCACCTTCCCCAACCCGGCCCTGAGCACCGCCCAGGCCTTCCTGGTGGAAGTGGTGATTACCGCGATCCTGATGGGCGTGATCATGTCTCTGACCGACGACAACAACGGCCTGCCGCGCGGCCCCATGGCACCACTGCTGATCGGCCTGTTGATCGCCGTGATCGGCAGCGCCATGGGCCCGCTGACCGGCTTTGCGATGAACCCGGCGCGGGACTTTGGTCCTAAACTGATGACGTTCTTCACCGGCTGGGGTGAAATCTCCTTCACCGGTGGCCGTGATATCCCGTATTTCCTGGTGCCAATCTTCGCCCCGATCCTGGGTGCCTGCCTCGGTGCAGTTGCCTATCGCGGCCTGATTGCCCGTCACCTGCCCGATGCCGCGCCGGCTGCGCAAGCCGAACCAGCCGCTGACAGCAAGGTCAAGGCTTCCTGAACCCGCTGGCGCTGGGTCCTGCCCGGATTGACCCCGCGCCTGCTTCCACTCCCTTATTTCGTCCAAGGCAATCGACATGACCGACATTCAGAATAAGAACTACATCATTGCCCTCGATCAGGGTACGACCAGCTCCCGAGCCATCATTTTCGACCGCGACGCCAACGTGGTCTGCATCGCCCAGCGCGAGTTCGCCCAGCACTACCCGCAAGCCGGCTGGGTGGAGCACGATCCCATGGAAATCTTCGCCACCCAGAGCGCGGTAATGGTCGAGGCCCTGGCACAAGCCGGCCTGCACCACGACCAGGTGGCCGCCATCGGCATCACCAACCAGCGTGAAACCACCGTGGTCTGGGACAAGAACACCGGCCGCCCGATCTACAACGCCATCGTCTGGCAATGCCGGCGCAGCACCGAGATCTGCCAGCAACTCAAGCGTGACGGCCTGGAAGACTACATCCGTGAGACCACCGGCCTGGTCACCGACCCCTACTTCTCCGGCACCAAGCTCAAGTGGATCCTCGACAACGTCGAAGGCAGCCGCGAGCGCGCGCGCAACGGCGAACTGCTGTTCGGCACCATCGATAGCTGGCTGATCTGGAAATTCACCGGCGGCAAGACCCACGTCACCGACTACACCAACGCCTCGCGCACCATGCTCTTCAACATCCATACCCTGGAGTGGGACGCGAAGATGCTGGAGGTGCTGGACATCCCGCGCGAGATGCTGCCGGAAGTGAAGTCCTCCTCGGAAATCTACGGTCGCACCAAGAGCGGCATCGCCATCGGCGGTATCGCCGGCGACCAGCAAGCAGCGCTGTTCGGCCAGATGTGCGTCGAGCCAGGCCAGGCCAAGAACACCTACGGCACCGGCTGCTTCCTGCTGATGAACACCGGCGACAAGGCAGTGAAATCCCAGCACGGCATGCTCACCACCATCGCCTGCGGCCCACGCGGCGAAGTGGCCTACGCCCTGGAAGGCGCGGTGTTCAACGGCGGCTCCACCGTGCAATGGCTGCGTGACGAGTTGAAGATCATCAACGATGCCCACGACACCGAATACTTCGCCGGCAAGGTCAAGGACAGCAACGGCGTGTACCTGGTGCCGGCCTTCACTGGCCTGGGCGCGCCCTACTGGGACCCCTACGCCCGTGGCGCGCTGTTCGGCCTGACCCGTGGCGTGCGCGTGGACCACATCATCCGCGCCGCCCTGGAATCCATCGCCTACCAGACTCGCGATGTGCTCGACGCCATGCAGCAGGACTCCGGCGAACGCCTCAAGGCCCTGCGCGTGGACGGCGGCGCCGTGGCCAACAACTTCCTCATGCAGTTCCAGGCCGACATTCTCGGCACCCAGGTGGAACGTCCGCAAATGCGTGAAACCACCGCCCTGGGCGCCGCCTACCTGGCAGGCCTGGCCTGCGGCTTCTGGGGCAGCCTGGAAGAACTGCGCGGCAAGGCGGTGATCGAGCGCGAGTTCGAACCACAGCTGGCCGAAGCGGAAAAAGAAGAGCTGTATGCGGGCTGGAAGAAAGCCGTCAGCCGCACCCGCGACTGGGAACCCCACGACGAGGCCAAATAAGCCAGATCCTGGATTCCCTCTCCAGGCAACCTGGGCAGCCCCGCATAACCTGCGGGGCTGCGCAACGAACCGGTATAGCTGCATCCGCCACCTGCCGCCGGTGAGGTGTGCGGGCCGGTTATCGAAGCACGGCACTCGCCGTCACCCAGCCTGGCAACTGGCAGGGAGCGGATTCCTGCGGCATCATGGGCAAATTTTGCACGGCAGCCCAAAGGAAGCCCCATGAATCTGCCTCCTCGTCAGCAACAAATCCTCGACCTGGTCCGCGAGCGCGGCTACGTCAGCATCGAGGAATTGGCCCAGCTGTTCGTCGTTACCCCACAGACCATCCGCCGCGATATCAACCAGTTGGCCGAAGCCAACCTGTTGCGTCGCTACCACGGCGGCGCAGCCTACGACTCCAGTGTCGAAAACACCGCCTACGCCATGCGCGCCGACCAGATGCGCGATGAGAAACAACGCATCGGCGAAGCCGTTGCCGCCCAGATCCCCGACCATGCCTCGCTGTTCATCAACATCGGCACCACCACCGAATCCATCGCCCGCGCCCTGCTCAACCACAGCCACCTGAAGATCATCACCAACAACCTGCACGTGGCCTCGATGCTCAGTGCCAAGGATGATTTCGACGTGCTGCTGACCGGCGGCAATGTCCGGCGCGACGGCGGCGTGGTGGGCCAGGCCAGCGTCGACTTCATCAACCAGTTCAAGGTGGATTTCGCCCTGGTGGGCATCAGCGGCATCGACGAAGACGGCAGCCTGCTGGACTTCGACTACCAGGAAGTACGAGTCTCCCAGGCGATCATCGCCAACGCCCGGCAAGTGATCCTGGCCGCCGATTCCAGCAAGTTCGGCCGCAACGCGATGATCCGCCTGGGCCCGATCAGCCTGATCGATTGCCTGGTGACCGACCAGCAACCGGTGCCGGCCCTGACCCAACTGCTCAACCAGCACAAGATCCGCCTCGAAGTGGTCTGAGACCGCCCCCCCTCCCTGCACCGCTCGCGCATTCGAACGATATCCCGCCACCTGGCATGGGTATCGTCGCGCCTGCGCGCCCGCCGGCACAGCAGCTACAGTTACCCCTCGGTAATGTTCGAAAACTTTCCTTTAGTGGTTTTCCGATCAGTTTTTTCAATCGAGACACGCTGGATGTGCGGTTCCTTATCCGCTAGTATTTTCGGAAATGAACATTAATGTTCGAATTCAAATACCAAAGCAACACGAGGCTTGCCGATGCCCACTTCTACCTTGCCCGCGCGCCCTCTTTCCGAGGTTTACGATATCGCCGTCATTGGCGGTGGGATCAATGGTGTTGGAATTGCCGCGGATGCGGCGGGTCGCGGCCTGTCCGTGTTCCTTTGTGAAAAGGACGACCTGGCCAGCCACACCTCCTCCGCCAGCAGCAAGCTGATCCATGGCGGCCTGCGCTACCTGGAGCACTACGAATTCCGCCTGGTGCGCGAGGCCCTGGCCGAACGCGAGGTGTTGCTGGCCAAGGCCCCGCACATCGTCAAGCCGATGCGTTTCGTCCTGCCGCACCGCCCTCACCTGCGCCCGGCCTGGATGATCCGCGCCGGCCTGTTCCTCTACGATCACCTGGGCAAGCGCGAGAAGCTCGCCGGCTCGCGCGGCCTGAAGTTCGGTGCCGACAGCGCACTGCAAGCGCAGATCACCCGGGGCTTCGAGTATTCCGACTGCTGGGTCGACGACGCCCGCCTGGTGGTGCTCAACGCCATGTCCGCCCGCGAACATGGCGCCCACGTGCATACCCAGACCCGCTGTGTCAGCGCCCGCCGTAGCCAGGGCTTGTGGCAGCTGGACCTGGAACGTGCCGACGGCAGCCTGTTCTCCATCACCGCCAAGGCCCTGGTGAATGCCGCCGGCCCTTGGGTCGCCAAGTTCATCAAGGACGACCTGAAGCTGGAGTCGCCCTACGGTATCCGCCTGATCCAGGGCAGCCACCTGATCGTGCCCAAGCTGTACGAAGGCGAACACGCGCACATCCTGCAGAACGAAGACCAGCGCATCGTCTTCACTATCCCCTACCTCGACCAGTTCACCCTGATCGGCACCACCGACCGCGAGTACACCGGCGATCCGGCCAAGGTGGCGATCACCGAGGGGGAAACCGACTACCTGCTGCAAGTGGTCAACGCCCACTTCAAGAAGCAACTGAGCCGCGACGACATCCTGCACACCTATTCCGGGGTCCGTCCGCTGTGCAACGACGAGTCCGACAACCCGTCGGCAGTCACCCGCGACTACACCCTGGCCCTGTCCGGCAGTGGTGACGAGGCGCCGCTGCTGTCGGTGTTCGGCGGCAAGCTGACCACCTACCGCAAGCTGGCGGAATCGGCCATGGCCCAGCTGGCCCCTTACTTCAAGCACGCCAAGCCAAGCTGGACCGCCCAGGCCAGCCTGCCCGGCGGCGAGGACATGACCACGCCACAGGCACTGGCCGACGCCATCCGCAGCAAATTCGACTGGCTACCCAGCCAGATTGCCCGGCGCTGGGCCACCACCTACGGCAGTCGCACCTGGCGCCTGCTGGAAGGCGTGCAAGGCCTGGGCGACATGGGCGAACACCTGGGCGGCGGCCTCTACAGCCGCGAAGTGGATTACCTGTGCAGCGAGGAATGGGCGCTCAAGGCCGAGGACATCCTCTGGCGCCGGAGCAAGCTGGGACTGTTCACCACCGAACAGGAACAGCAGCAACTGCGGGAATACCTGCAAAAAGTCGAGCACAATCGCGGCAAGATCAAGGCAGCTTGACCTTCTAGCCCAGCCAGCCCCTGCACCTTCAGGTCCAGGGGCTTTTTTGTGCCCGCGCAACGGGCATCTGCTGCGCTGAAAACCTCATGAGCGCCGACAGCGCACGTTCGGTTTTCCGAACGCTGCTTGCGGGGCAGTTCGGTTAACCGGATAACCTGGCTATGGAGGGTTCGTCACGAATATTTAATTCCCTTTAAAATCAAATGGTTGACCATTATCTACTGGCCTGGCACGACTCATGCTCTACACTGTTCGACGAATGCCTGTCGTGCCAACACAACAGGAGCCGTCAAGGCATTCGCTGTATAAAAGAGCCGTCGAACTGGCTTCATAAAAAAAACAAATGTCGAGGAAATATTGATGCGCATCGTTCCCCAGCTGTTGGGCGCAGCTATCGCTGCAGCTCTGATTAGCACTCCAGTTCTCGCTGCCGAGCTCACCGGCACACTGAAGAAAATCAAAGAGTCCGGCACCATCACCCTCGGACATCGCGACGCTTCCATTCCGTTTTCCTATATCGCTGACGCTTCCGGCGTACCGGTCGGCTACTCCCACGACATCCAGCTGAAGATCGTCGAAGCGCTCAAGAAAGACCTCGACATGCCTGACCTCAAGGTCAAGTACAACCTGGTCACCTCCCAGACCCGTATCCCACTGGTGCAGAACGGCACCGTGGACATCGAGTGCGGCTCCACCACCAACAACGTCGAGCGCCAGCAACAGGTCGACTTCTCGGTCGGTATCTTCGAGATCGGTACCCGCCTGCTGTCCAAGAAGGACTCCACCTACAAGGACTTCCCTGACCTGAAGGGCAAGAACGTGGTGACCACCGCCGGTACCACCTCCGAGCGTATCCTCAAGGCCATGAACGCCGACAAGCAGATGGGCATGAACGTGATCTCCGCCAAGGACCACGGCGAGTCGTTCCAGATGCTGGAATCGGGCCGTGCCGTCGCCTTCATGATGGACGACGCCCTGCTGGCCGGTGAGATGGCCAAGGCCAAGAAGCCTACCGACTGGGCCGTGACCGGCACCCCTCAATCCTACGAAATCTACGGCTGCATGGTCCGCAAGGGTGATGCGCCCTTCAAGAAAGCCGTGGACGACGCCATCGTCGCTACCTACAAGTCGGGCGAAATCAACAAGATCTACGACAAGTGGTTCCAGTCGCCGATCCCGCCAAAAGGCCTGAACCTGATGTTCCCAATGAGCGACGAGCTCAAGGCCCTGATCGCCAACCCGACCGACAAAGCGGCTGACGATAAAAAGTCCTGATTCCTGACTAACCTTACTCCTGAGGAGGCCTTGGCCTCTTCAGGAGCCTGTCACTACCTGCTGGCACATTCTGGAAACACTCGCACCGGTGGTTGTCGAGCCGATAGCGTGTGCCTGGCCGTCCTGGCCAGAAGGGAACGGATCTCCCCAGGCGGGTGCTTGTAGTACATCGAACGATCTGAGGGGTAACCCCAATGAATTACAACTGGGACTGGGGCGTGTTCTTCAAGTCCACCGGCGTGGGCAGCGAGACCTATCTCGACTGGTTCCTTTCGGGACTGGGCTGGACCATCGCCATCGCCGTGGTGGCCTGGATCATCGCATTGATACTGGGATCGATCCTGGGGGTCATGCGTACCGTGCCGAACCGCCTGGTGTCGGGCATCGCCACCGTCTACGTGGAGATCTTCCGCAACGTGCCCCTGTTGGTGCAGCTGTTCATCTGGTACTTCCTGGTGCCCGACCTGCTGCCGCAGAACCTGCAGGACTGGTACAAGCAGGATCTGAACCCGACCACCTCGGCCTACCTGAGCGTCGTCGTCTGCCTGGGCCTGTTCACCGCCGCCCGGGTCTGCGAACAAGTGCGCACCGGTATCCAGGCCCTGCCCCGCGGCCAGGAATCCGCCGCTCGCGCCCTGGGCTTCAAGCTGCCGCAGATCTACTGGAACGTGCTGCTACCCCAGGCCTACCGGATCATCATTCCGCCGCTCACTTCCGAGTTCCTCAACGTCTTCAAGAACTCCTCCGTGGCGTCCTTGATCGGCCTGATGGAACTGTTGGCCCAGACCAAGCAGACCGCCGAGTTCTCGGCCAACCTGTTCGAAGCCTTCACCCTGGCCACCCTGATCTACTTCACCCTGAACATGAGCCTGATGTTGCTGATGCGCCTGGTGGAGAAGAAAGTCTCGGTCCCCGGCTTGATCTCCGTGGGAGGTAAATAATGGAATTCGACTTCTCGGGCATCGTCCCGGCCATTCCCGGCCTGTGGAACGGCATGCTGATGACCCTCAAGCTGATGGCCCTGGGCGTGGTCGGCGGGATCATCCTCGGCACCCTGCTGGCCCTGATGCGCCTGTCCCACAACAAGCTGCTGGCGAACATCGCCGGCGCCTACGTCAACTACTTCCGCTCGATCCCGCTGCTGCTGGTGATCACCTGGTTCTACCTGGCGGTGCCTTTCGTGCTGCGCTGGATCACCGGCGAAGACACCCCGATCGGCGCGTTCACTTCGTGCATCGTCGCCTTCATGATGTTCGAAGCGGCGTACTTCTGCGAAATCGTCCGGGCCGGCGTGCAGTCGATCCCCAAGGGCCAGATGGGCGCCGCCCAGGCCCTGGGCATGACCTACGGCCAGACCATGCGCCTGATCATCCTGCCCCAGGCGTTCCGCAAGATGACCCCGCTGCTGCTGCAACAGAGCATCATCCTGTTCCAGGACACCTCCCTGGTGTACACCGTGGGCCTGGTGGACTTCCTCAACGCCTCGCGTTCCAGCGGCGACATCATCGGCCGCTCCAATGAATTCCTGATCTTCGCCGGTCTGGTGTATTTCACAATCAGCTTCGCCGCCTCGCTGCTGGTCAAGCGTCTGCAAAAAAGGTTCGCCGTATGATCTCTATCAAAAACGTCAACAAGTGGTATGGGGACTTCCAGGTGCTGACCGACTGCAGCACCGAGGTCAAGAAAGGTGAGGTGGTGGTGGTCTGCGGTCCGTCTGGTTCGGGCAAATCGACCCTGATCAAGTGCGTCAATGCCCTGGAGCCTTTCCAGAAGGGCGACATCGTGGTCGACGGCACCTCCATCGCCGACCCCAAGACCGACCTGCCCAAACTGCGCTCGCGAGTGGGCATGGTGTTCCAGCACTTCGAACTGTTCCCGCACCTGAGCATCACCGAGAACCTGACCATCGCCCAGGTCAAGGTCCTGGGCCGCAGCAAGGAAGAGGCCACCAAGAAAGGCCTGCAATTGCTCGAGCGCGTGGGCCTGGCTGCCCACGCCCACAAGCATCCGGGCCAGCTGTCCGGCGGCCAGCAACAACGTGTGGCCATCGCCCGCGCCCTGGCCATGGACCCGATCGTCATGCTGTTCGACGAACCGACCTCGGCCCTGGACCCGGAAATGGTCAACGAAGTGCTGGATGTAATGGTGCAACTGGCCAACGAAGGCATGACCATGATGTGCGTGACCCACGAAATGGGCTTTGCCCGCAAGGTGGCGAACCGGGTGATCTTCATGGACAAGGGCCAGATCATCGAGGACTGCCAGAAGGAAGAGTTCTTCGGCGATATCAACGCCCGCTCCGAACGTGCGCAGCACTTCCTCGAGAAGATCCTGCAGCACTGATACGGCGGCGTTCCGCCTGCCCTTGTGGCAAGGGAGCCTGCTCCCACGGGGTCGCCTGGCGACCCCCAACCTGCGAATGGATCTTGCCTGGCACGAGGCACTCAGCGCTCCATGACGGCCTCCGGGCCGAGCGTGGGTGCGCCCGTCGCCATGCTGGTTGACCCAAGGCATCTGTGATGAAATGCGACCCCACTCTCTATCGCGCCACGCCGCCATCACTCGCCGTGAAACCCCGTCTGATCCGTCATCTGCTGCTACCGCCCCTGGTCATCGCCCTGATGGCCGCCCTGGGCTACGCCGGATTCTGGATCAGCGAGCACAACGGCATCCGCACCCTGGGTGAAAATGGCGCGCGCCAGCTGGAGTTGCATGCCCGCGCCGTAGAGAGCGAGATCAGCAAGTACACCTACCTGCCCAGCCTGCTGGAGCTGGAATCCAGCGTCTCGCAACTGCTGGCCGATCCCTCGCCGGAACACCGGCAAGCCGTCAACCAATACCTCGAAGGCCTGAACCGCCGCAGCCGCAGCCGGGCCATCTATGTCATGGACACCACCGGCCGGGTGCTGGCCACCAGCAACTGGCGCGATGTCGACAGCTACCTGGGCGAAGACCTGTCGTTCCGGGCCTACTACCAGAACGCCGTGCGCGGCTACCCCGGGCGCTTCTACGGCATCGGCAGCACCAGTGGCGAGCCCGGCTACTACCTGGCCCATGGCCTGGAGGAGCAAGGCAAGATCATCGGCGTAGCGGTGGTCAAGGTCCGCCTCGAAGCCCTGGAGGAGCGCTGGCAACGGGCGCGCATGGAAGCCTTCGTCAGCGACGAGAACGGCATCATCATCCTCTCCAGCGATCCGAGCCGCCGCCTCAAGTCGGTCCGCCCGCTGAGCGACGACACCAAGGAACGCCTGGCCCGCAGCCTGCAGTACTACTGGTTCCCGCTCAACGAACTGGAACCCCTGGCCCGCGAGCGCCTGGAGGAGGGCGTGGAGAAACTCACCTTTCCGGCCAACACCGAACTGGCCGACGACGAACAGCCCATCAGCTACTTGTCCCAGACTCGCCCCTTGAGCGACACCCCCTGGAACTTCACCCTGCTGACGCCCTTGCAGGACCTGCGCCGCGAAGCCATCAACCAGGGCATCCTGGTGGCCGTGGCCTTCGCCCTGGTGGCGTTCCTGATGATTGCCTGGAACGAACGGCGCAAGGTCATCGCCACTCGCCTGGCCGCCCGCGAGGCCTTGCAGGAAGCCAACAGCCAGCTCGAACGACGGATCACCGAGCGCACCGCCGACCTGCGCGCCAGCAACGAACGGCTCAAGGCGCAGATCCGTGAGCGCCGCCAAGCCGAGGAAACCCTGCGCCGGGCCCAGGACGAGCTGGTCCAGGCCGGCAAGCTGGCGGCCATCGGCCAGATGTCCACCAGCATCGCCCACGAACTCAACCAGCCGCTGGCAGCGCTGCGCACGCTATCGGGCAACACCGTGCGCTTCCTCGAGCGCGGCGCTCTGGACACCGCCAGCGCCAACCTCAAGACCATCAATGAACTGATCGACCGCATGGGCCGCATCACCGCCAGCCTGCGCTCCTTCGCCCGTCGTGGCGACGACCAGGGCCAGGCCAGCCTGGCCAAGGCGGTGGACGCCGCCCTGCAAGTCCTCGGCGCGCGCCTGGAACCGCTGCCCCTGCAATTGCATCGCGACTTCGCCGAACAGACCTTGCAGATCGACCAGACACGCCTGGAGCAGATCCTGGTCAACCTGATGGGCAACGCCCTGGATGCCATGCAGGCACAGCCGGCGCCGCAGCTCTGGCTCGAAGGCGAATCCGCCGACGGCAAGTACCGCCTGCGGGTACGGGACAACGGCCACGGCATCGACCCCGAGACACGCAAGCATCTGTTCGAACCCTTTTTCACCACCAAGCCCGGCGAACAGGGGCTGGGACTGGGCCTGACCCTGTCCGCCAGCCTTGCCGCAGCCAGCGGCGGCAGCCTGGGGGTGGAACATCCGGCAAGCGGCGGCACCGCCTTTGTCCTCAGCTTGCCCCTGGCAAGCCCTACTCGAGCCGAGCCGATATGAACCACGAGCTGACCGTGCTGATCGTCGAAGACGACCCCCATGTCCTGCTGGGTTGCCAACAGGCCCTGGCCCTGGAAGACATTCCCTGCATCGGCGTGGGCAGCGCCGAAGATGCCCTGGCCCAGGTCGGGGACAACTTTCCCGGCATCGTGGTCAGCGACATCCGCCTGCCGGGCATCGACGGCCTGGAACTGCTGACCCGCCTCAAGGCCCGCGACCGCAGCTTGCCGGTGGTGTTGATCACCGGCCATGGCGACATCTCCATGGCGGTGGGGGCGATGCAGAACGGCGCCTACGACTTCATGGAAAAGCCCTTTTCCCCCGAACGCCTGGTGGAAGTGGCTCGCCGCGCCCTGGAACAGCGGGGCCTGGCTCGTGAAGTGAGTTCACTGCGGCGCCAGCTGGCCGAACGCAGCTCCCTGGAGGGACGAATCATCGGCCGCTCGCCAGCGATGCAAAACCTGCGGGAGTTGATCGCCAACGTCGCCGATACCTCGGCCAACGTGCTGATCGAAGGCGAGACCGGCACCGGCAAGGAACTGGTCGCCCGGTGCCTGCACGACTTCAGTCGGCGCCACCAGCAACAGTTCGTCGCCCTGAACTGCGGCGGCCTGCCGGAAAACCTGTTCGAGAGTGAAATCTTCGGCCACGAGGCCAACGCCTTCACCGGTGCCGGCAAGCGGCGCATCGGCAAGATCGAGCACGCTCACCAGGGCACGCTGTTCCTCGATGAAGTGGAAAGCATGCCCATCAACTTGCAGATCAAGCTGTTGCGGGTGCTGCAGGAGCGCACCCTGGAGCGCCTGGGCTCGAACCAGAGCGTGGCCGTGGACTGCCGGGTGATCGCCGCCACCAAGTCGGACCTCAACCAGCTGAGCCAGGCCAAGGAGTTTCGCAGCGACCTGTACTACCGCCTCAACGTGGTGACCCTGGAACTGCCGCCCCTGCGCGAGCGGCGCGAAGACATCCTGCAATTGTTCGAGCACTTCCTGCAGCAGTCGTCCCTGCGCTTCGACCGCGTGGCACCGGAGCTGGACAACCAGACCCTGTCGAGCCTGATGAGCCACGACTGGCCGGGCAATGTGCGTGAATTGCGCAACGTCGCCGAGCGCTTCGCCCTGGGCCTGCCGGCCTTCAAGAAAGCCGGCAGTGGCAGCGGCCAGGGCCTGGGCTTCGCCGAGGCGGTGGAAGCCTTCGAGCGCACCCTGTTGAACGATGCCTTGCAACGCAGCGGCGGTAACCTGACCCAGGCCAGCCAGGAGCTGGGCATGGCCAAGACCACGCTGTTCGACAAGGTCAAGAAGTACGGCCTGAGCCACTGACCCCAAGGCGCCCTATCCATGGATCTGTTGTTGAAAGCCGCGCTGGGCGCGGCTGTGGTGGTGATTCTCGCGGCCCTGGCCAAGACTCGGAACTACTACATCGCCGGGCTGGTACCACTGTTCCCGACCTTCGCCCTGATCGCCCACTACATCGTCGGCAAAGGCCGTTCGCTGGACGACCTGAAGACCACCATCCTGTTCGGCATGTGGTCGATCATTCCCTATTTCGTCTACCTGGCGACCCTGTACGTGATGGTCGACCGCCTGCGCCTGGAGGCCTCCCTGGCGGTGGCCGCGGTGGCCTGGCTGATGGCCGCCAGCATCCTGGTCAGCGTCTGGGTCCGGGTCCACGCCTGAGGCCTGCCCCGGCAGGGTCGCATGCAGCCCTGGCCCGACCCTTGCATTTACCCGGCAAAGCCCGCCCGGCCTGCGTTCCAGCCTGATCACGCAGTTTTCCGGGGGGCGCTGCCATGGGTAAAGTACACCTTGAACATTCTAGATCTCGACCACAGCCTGACCGCCCAGGAGCCCATCACCCGGCGCCTGCAAACTGGCCAGGCGCGACGCATCGACCTGCTGGACCTGGGCCCCAGGCTGCGGCTCTGGTCCACCGAGCGCACCTACCGCCAATTCATCGAGCGCCTGGAACGGCGGCCCCGCCATAGCGGCCCGCAGCCGGAAATCTTCTTCGTCGGCTCCGGCGACTATCACCACCTGACCCCGGCCTTGCTGCGCAACCTGCCGGAGCCGGTGAGCCTGATCCACTTCGACAACCATCCGGACTGGGTGCGCCTGGCCCCGCGCCGGCATTGCGGATCCTGGGTCAACCGGGCGCTGCAACTGCCCAATATCCAGCGCATCGTCACCCTTGGGCCCTGCAGCGAAGACCTGCACAACCCGCAATTGCGCGGTGGCAACCTCGGCGCCTTGAAGCACGGCAAGTTGCAGTTGTTCCCCTGGCAACACGAGCCCTCCCGGGTCTGGGGCCGGGTCGGCGACGGCGCCGGGCACCAGCAGCAAGACCGGCACCTGCACTGGCGCAACCTGGTCCAGCTGGACTGGACGGATTTCCTCGACGGCATGATCGCCAGCCTGCCCACCGCGGCGGTCTGGATCACCATCGACAAGGACGTGCTGGCCAGCGAGGACGCCGCCACCAACTGGGACCAGGGCGGCATGCGCCTGGAACACCTGCTGCAAGCCATCCGCGCCCTGGCGGCGCGGAAACGGATACTGGGCATCGACGTTTGCGGCGAATTCGCCCAGCCGGCCTTCAGCAATGCCTTCAAGCGCTGGGAGGCCAAATCCGACCAGCCACCGCCCGAACGCTGGAGCCAGGAGGACCTGCTGCGCAATTCGGTGACCAATGAAGCCTTGCTTTCGCTGTTCGAGGAGCTGTTCCCATGACCTTGACCGTCGTGTTGCTGGTGGCCTTTTCCATCCTCCTCGATGTGATCGGCCAGTTGTGTTTCAAGCTGGGCCTGGACCGCTTGCCGGAGCTGGAGGGGGGCTTTCGCCTGAACGCCTTCTGGGGCCAGGTGTTCAACGCCCCGCTGCTGTGGTGCGGGGTAGGCGCCTACGCGGTGGAATTCTTCGTCTGGCTCGAGGCCCTGTCCCGGGCCCCCCTGAGCCTGCTGTTCCCGGCCGCGGCCCTGGGTTATTGCGGGGTGGTACTGGCGGGCAAGGTGGTGCTGGGGGAAACCGTCAGCCGCCGGCGCTGGCTCGGCACCCTGGTGATCACCGCCGGCGTGATGCTGGTCTGCATCGCCAGTACCTGAGCCCTGTCCAACCGATACAAGGAAACGCTTCATGAGTTCGAACCAAGCTAACGACTGGCTGCATGGGCGCCTGGGCACCCTGCTGCTGTGGTTCTTGTTGATCAGTTTCGAAGGGGCCGGCCAGATCGCCACCAAGGTCGGCGGCGACCAGCTGGGACAGATGGATTTCAGCCTGCAATGGCTGGCGGCGGTCATTGCCAATCCCGGGGTGCTGACGGCGATCGCCTGCTACATCGGCGCGTTCTTCGTCTGGATGCTGATCCTGCGGCGCAGCAGCCTGTCCCTGGCCTTCCCCCTGAGCGCCCTGGTGTATGTGGTGGTCCTGCTGGGCTCGTGGCTGATGCTGGGCGAGCAGATCAACCCGCTGCACTGGCTCGGGGTCTTCGTGATCATGGGCGGGATCGCCCTGCTGGCCGAAGGCGAGGAAGCCTGAAAACACCCTGCGCCCGCTGCGCGGGCGTACGCAGTCTTCGGTAGCGGCTACAGGATCAGCTTCGTGTAGCCGCTGCCGCCAGGCTGCGACAAGGTCCGCAGGACCTTCGACAACTTCAGCCTTGCGCGCCCGCTGCGCCGTCGTGCGCAGCCTTCGGCAACGGCTACAGGTTACTGGCGGTGGGAAACCAGAAAGCCCAGCCCGTGGGACACCGGGATCACTTTCACCCCCGCCGCACGCTGTTCCTCGCGAATCTGGCGATGGAAGGCCTTGACCTTGGTCCAGTGCATCTTCGGCCGGTAGTGGTGCTCGGCGTGGTAGCCGTTGTTCATCCAGATCAGGTTGTACAGCGGGCTATAGGAACTCACGCCCCAGGCGATCGGCAGGTCGGGATTAGCCCCCAGGTGCTCGTAGTAGCCATTGAGCGACGACAGCGACTGGCCCAGGTACCAGAACGGCAGCAGTACCAGCACCGCGTGCCAGTCGAAGAACGCCAGCGCCAGGTAGAACGCGATCGTCACGGCGATCTCCACTTTCACCCAGCGTGCATCGTCCGGGCGCTTGCGCTGCATGTCCTGGTAGATCTCCTTCGGATCATCGCGAAAGAAACTGAGGAAGATATAGGCCCACGGGTTGTCCGGCTGGCCGTTCTTGCCGTGCAGGTAGATCGACAGCGGATCGACGGTCTTGCCATTGGCATCCGGCAGGTCGGAGTTGCCCCGATGGTGGCGGTTATGGATGTCGCGGTACAGGGTCTGGGAAAAACCGATGGTCACCGACAGCAACAGGTCGAAGGCGCGGTTCATCCAGGCGGGCGTGAAGTAGGCGTTGTGGATCTGGTTGTGGGAAATGCTGTTGATGCTCCACGACAGGCTGACGGCGTACAACAGCGCGGCCGGGATGATGACCCACCAGGACAGCGCGTGGAAATCCAGCACCAGCCACAGAACGAAGGCGAAATGCGCCAGGGCCATGACGATCGGGATCAGGTCCCAGAGGGAATAGGCGAGCAAACGATAGGCAGGACGGGCCATGAAGAACTTCCTGGGAAATTGGATTCATGGCGCCTGTTGCAAAGGCCAGACCAGTTTTCCTCCTGACGACGCCCGTGGCCGGTCCCGCCCCGGGCGCCAGGCTACAAAGCCCTCAGAAACGATAGCTGATGGCGGTCTGTACTTGTCCCTGGTTGACGTGGCCCTTGTCGCGCACGATGGTGCTGTCGGCCGCCGAGTTGACCAGGCGGATCCAGCTGGCGCTGGCCACCAGCGACCAGTTGCGCCCCAGCGGGACCTGGATGTTCTGGGTCAGGGTGAAGTTCTGCAAGCCACCGCCGGCGTCATAGCGCTGGATGCCAGAGGCCAGGAACTCCTTGGTGCTGACACCGAAGAAGGTCTGGTTCTGCCGGGCATCGGCAAAGTGCAGGGTCAGGTTGTTGCTGCCGATGATGCCCATGCCCAAGGGGTAGCCGATCTCGCCGCCCACTTTGCCCAGCATGCCGCCCTGGCCACCGGAACCGCCCACGGCCTGGCCCAAGGCGGCGAACACGCGCCAGAAATCGTCCGGGGCGTACTGCACGAAACCACCTACGTCGGCCATGTCCGGCACATCCCGCAGCCCGCGCAACGAGCCATCGGCATTACGCCCCTGCAGGTAATTGATGTAGGGCCCCGCACTCCAGCCATTGCTCTTGAAGGCATCCCAGGTCAGGCCGTCGTCGGTGCTCAGGCTGACATCGCCCCAATCCAGGTCCAGGTAGGGCAAGGGCGTGGTGTCATAGCGGCTGGCCGTAGGATCGTGGGGTTGGTAGCCCAGCCCCAGGCCCACCTCGCCGGTGAGGCCGGAGTCACCCCAGGCGCTACAAGCAAGGCCCAGCGACAGCAGGCCGGCCAGGAGGGAGGGGAAGGTGAGCCTTGGCATGAATGAAATTCCTTATCTGAAAATGCGCGCATCAATCACTACGAGCAGTCCCGAGCGCAAGCACTGATGTTGTTTGTAGCAAGCTACAAAAATTGTAGCTGCCAGGCTACAAATCGCTTCCCCTTCCAGGCAAGGCCCCAGCCCCGCAGGGTTTTCCCTACTTGGCACAGTCCCTGCTCTACCCCCGCCACAAGCGTACACAACGCTCTTATTCAGCAGGTAACAGCAGATGATGCACTGGCATATCGTATGTGACTTCGACGGGACCATCTCCCGCGCCGACGTGATCGATAACGTCCTCCAACGCTTCGCCGACCCAAGCTGGGAAACCATCGAGCAAGAGTGGCTGGACGGTCATATCGGCTCCCGGGAATGCCTCAGCCGCCAACTGGCCCTGGTCAAGGCCTCGCCAGCCGAGCTGCTGGGCTATTTCGACAGTGTCGAGATCGATCCCGACTTCCCTGACTTCGTCGACCATGTGATCGGCCTGGGCGCCACCATCGAAGTGGTCAGCGACGGCATCGAACAAGGCATCGCCCGCATCCTGGCGCGCAACTACGTGACCCTGCTACCGATCCTCGCCAACCGCCTGCGCCAGGTCGACCACAACAGCTGGCGCATCGACTTCCCCTATTCCAGCGACGCTTGCCGGGCCGCTTCCGGCAACTGCAAATGCAAGTCCGTCCCGCGCGGCAAGCGCGTGCTGGTGATCGGCGACGGCCAGTCCGACATGTGCGTGGCCTCCACTGCCGACTTCGTCTTCGCCAAGGGCCGCCTGGCCGAGTACTGCGAACGCAACGCCATTCCCTACGCGCGGTTCGACTCCTTCGCCGAGCTGCCGGCACTGCTGGCCAAGCTGCCGAGCGACGCCGCCAACGCCACCACTTTCTCTCTTGAAACCCAGGAACTCTTCCACCATGTCTGATATCCGCATCGCTACCGCAGAAGACCAGGTCCTTCTGGACAAAGAAGCCAAGTACTGCTCCTACGGCGATACCGTCCACTACATCGAACCCCCACGCATCTTCAGCCGCTGCGAAGGCTCCTATGTCTGGGACACCAGCGACCAGGCCTACCTCGACCTGCAGATGTGGTACTCGGCGGTGAACTTCGGCTACGCCAACCCACGCCTGAACAACGCCTTGAAGCAGCAGATCGACACCCTGCCGCAGATCGCCAGCCAGTACCTGCACAAAGGCAAGATCGAGCTGTCGGAAGTGATTGCCCTGGATGCCAAGAAGAAGTTCGGCCTCGACGGTCGCGTGCACTTCAACGTCGGCGGCTCGCAGTCGGTGGAGGACTCGCTGAAAGTCGTGCGTAACGCCAGCAACGGCAAGAGCCTGATGTTCGCCTTCGAAGGCGGCTACCACGGTCGTACCCTGGGCGCCTCGTCGATCACTTCCAGCTACCGCTACCGCCGCCGCTACGGCCACTTCGGCGAACGTGCGCAGTTCATTCCGTTCCCCTACCACTTCCGCGGCCCCAAGGGCATGACCAAGGAAGAGTACGGCAGCCACTGCGTGAAGCAGTTCGCCCGCCTGTTCGAAACCGAATACAACGGTGTCTGGGACCCGAAGGTCGGCCAGAGCGAATACGCAGCGTTCTACGCCGAGCCGATCCAGGGCACCGGCGGCTACGTGATCCCGCCGATGAACTTCTACCGCGAGCTCAAGCAAGTGCTGGATCAGCACGGCATCCTGCTGGTGGTCGACGAAATCCAGATGGGCTTCTACCGTACCGGCAAGCTGTGGTCGATCGAGCACTTCGACGTCCAGCCCGACGTGATCGTGTTCGGCAAGGCGCTGACCAACGGCCTCAACCCGCTGGGCGGCATCTGGGCCCGTGAAGAGCTGATCAACCCGGGCGTGTTCCCGCCAGGCTCGACCCACTCCACCTTCGCCTCCAACCCGCTGGGCACCGCCGTGGGCCTGGAAATGTTCAAGATGACCAGCGAGATCGACTACGGCGCGATGGTCATGGAGAAAGGCAAGTACTTCCTCGAAGGCCTCAAGGACCTGCAGAAGCGCTACCCGATCATCGGCGACGTCGACGGCCTGGGCCTGGCCCTGCGCTGCGAGATCTGCACCACCGATGGCTTCACCCCGGACAAGGCGACCCTGGACTACATGGTCGAGGAAGGCATGAAGGGCGACATCGTCATCGACGGCCAGCGCCTGGGCCTGATCCTCGATGTGGGCGGCTACTACAAGAACGTGATCACCCTGGCGCCCTCGCTGGAAATCAGCTACGCGGAAATCGACCTGGGCCTGGCCCTGCTGGACCGCCTGCTGGATCGGGCCATGAAGCGATGAGCATGGCTGAGATCGATCTGGGCGAAGGCGACGCCGGCTTCGTTCTCGGCACGGGTCAGGTCGGGATCTTGCTGATCCACGGCCTGACCGGCACCCCGACGGAACTCCGTAGGGTGGCCCAGGGCCTGGCCAAGGACGGTACGTGCACCGTGTACGTACCGACCCTGCCCGGGCACTGCGGGGACAACAGCGACCTGCAGGCCACCGGCTGGCAGGACTGGTACCAGGGCGTACGCAAGACCTTCGCCGCCATGCAGCAACGCCACGAACAGGTGTTCGTCGGCGGCCTGTCCATGGGCGCGGTGATGTCGATGTACCTGGCCTCCGAGCATCCGGGGCGGATCAGCGGCCTGCTGATGTATTCCACCACCCTCAAGTACGACGGCTGGAGCATCAACAAGCTGGCGTTCCTGACGCCGCTGCTGATGAAGATCCCGTTCGGCGTGCATATCTGCCGCTTCGAGGAAAAACCACCCTACGGCATCAAGAACGAACGCCTGCGGGCCATCGTCGAGAAGCAGATGAAGGCCGGCGCCAGCAGCGATGCCGGACTCCTGACCATGGAAGGCGTGACGGTGCGCGAGTTGCACCGGATGAACGCCGTGGTCAAGAAACGCATGCCGTCGATCATGACCCCGGCCCTGGTCCTGCACTCCAGCGAAGACGACATCACCAGCACCTGGAATGCCGACTACGTGGAACGCAAGCTCGGCGGCCCGGTGACCAAGATCCTCCTGGACAACTGCTACCACATGATCACCGTGGACCTGCAATACCAGCGGGTGATCGAGCTGAGCGCCGACTTCATCCAGCAACGGGTGGCCAGCCCGAGCCTGCGCGAAGACTATCGACAGCTGGCGTGACTTAAGGACGAGACGTGATTACCGCCCAAGCCTTTGCAACCATACAGGCCATCGAACGCAGTGCCTGGAACGACTGTTTTCCAGGGGCCCTGGAGGATTGGGACTATTACCTGGCCGTGGAAAAAGCCGCCATCGCCGACTTTCGCTGGCGCTACCTGGCGGTCTACGAAGGGTCGACCCTGGTGGCGGTGGCGCCGGCCTTCACCACCCAGTACCGGCTCGACACCACGGTCTCGGGGCTGGCCAAGCGCTTTACCGAACGCCTGGAACGCCAGTGGCCAGGAATCCTGCAATTGCGCCTGTACGCCATCGGCTCGCCGGTGGCCGAACAGTGCGATGTCGGCACCGCCAGCCATGTACCGGCCGAACGCCGCCAAGCCCTGCTGGACGAGTTGCTGAAGCTGGCCCGGGCCGACGCCGACAGCTTCGGCATCGGCCTGATGGCGGTCAAGGACGCCGCCAGCCACGACCAGCAATGGGCCGAAAGTTGCCTGGCCGCCGGGCTGCAGGCGATGCCGAGCCTGCCCAGCGCCCTGCTGCCGATACCCTTCGCCTCCATCGACGCCTACCTGGGCACCCTGGGCAAGTCCACCCGCAAGGACCTGCGCCGCAAGCTCCGGGCGCCGGCACCGCGCATCGAGTGGCGGCAGCGGATCGATGACGTGCTACCGGACATCATGCGCCTGTACGAGGCGACCCTGAACCGCGCCGACCTGCAGTTCGAACGCCTGCCGGCGGAGTACTTCACCGGCATCCTCGAACAGCTGGGTGAACGGGCCGCCTGCGTCCTGTATTGGGTCGGCGAGCAACTGGTGGCGTTCAACCTGGTGCTCATCGACCAGCATCGGTTGATCGACAAGTTCTTCGCCCACGATCTGGATGTCACCCGCGAGCACAACCTGTATTTTCGCAGCTGGCTGGCCAACGTCGACCACTGCATCCAGCAGCGCATCCCGCTGTACGAGTGTGGCCAGGCCGGTTATGCGAGCAAATTGCGCCTGGGCTGCCGCTTCACCGCTAACATGCTGTTTTTCCGCCACCGCAATCCCTTGCTCAACACCTTGCTGAAGGTGATAAAACGCTTTGTCCGCCCGGATCGCTCCGACCCCGCCATGGCCGCTGCAATAAGCGAAAGTACATGACCAGAAAAGATCGTCGTCCTCCCCGCCCCTTCGCCATCTCCCGCTGGAGCCTGCAGCGCAAGCTGGTACTGGCGTTCTGGCTGGTCAGCGTGATCCCCACCATGATCGCCGCCGAACTGGCGGCCACCACGTTGTCGGAAATCTTCGACAGCAACGTGCGGATCTGGCTGCAGGAATCCACCAAGATCGTCGAGGACGAAATCACCGAGATCCTGCGCGACAACGCCCGGATCGCCCAGCTGTTCCTGCGCTACACCCGGCCCCCCGGGGAGCGCAACGCAGCCAAGCACGACAAGCTCACCGCCGATATCGCCGACTCCATGGGCATCGACGTGGTGGCGCTGATTCGCAAGAGCGACCACAAGGTGATGTTCACCACCGCCGCCGACGATGTGGTCGGGCAGATCAGCACCGCCTCCAACGCCGTGCTGCAGACCATCCAGGTCGGCGGCGCGGCCACCGGCGTGGTGGTCTCGACCTTCCAGACCAACCTCGACGGCGTCGACTACCAGTTGTTGATCGCCACCTACCTGGATGCCAGCTTCCTCACCAGCGTGGCCGACGTGCATTCCCTGGACCTGCGCCTGTACCTGGCCAAGGCCGACGACTTCTCGGAAATCTTCGCCACCCAGCGCTTCGAAGACCACCCGCCACGGGTGCCGCACCGCATCGAAGACATCCTGCGCACCACGCGCCAACCCACCGAGCAGTTCACCAACCGCTACAGCGGGTTGTACCGGCCGATCTTCAACGACAGCGGCGACCTGGTAGGAGTGATCTTCAGCGGCCTGCTGCGCCACAGCAGCCTGGTGGGCCTGGTCAACCAGAGCAACCTGTTCATCCTGATCTTCCTCCTCAGCTCGGCGGCCTCGCTGTGCGTCGGCTGGCTGGTGTCGCAACGCCTGACCCGGCCCCTGCGGGGCTTGTCCAAGGGCGTGCAGGCGGTGATCGGCGGCGACTACCGGCAACGGGTGCCGGTGATCGGCGGCGACGAGCTGGCGGAACTGAGCAGCACCTTCAACCACATGACCGAGCGCCTGGGCGAGTTGCAACATCTGGAGGGCCAATTGCGCCGCCGTGACCGCCTGCATGCCCTGGGCGAAGTCGCCATGGGCCTGGCCCATGAGATCCGCAATCCGCTGGGCATCATCAAGACCGCCACCCAGTTGCTGCACCGCCGGGCCGACCTGCCCGAGAACGACAAGCGCCACCTGGAATACGTGATCAGCGAGGTCAGCCGGATCAACGACCTGATCACCGAGTTCCTCGACTTCGCCAAGCCCAGCACGCCGATCCGCTCCACCCAGCCGGCGCGCCCCTTGCTCGAGGAGTTGCTGGGCTTCTGCGGCCCGGAACTGGCGACCCACAACATCGACGCTCGCATCGAGGACCTGGCCCCGGGCGCGACCATCCACGCCGACGCCCGCCAGCTCAAGCAGGCCTGCCTGAACCTGATCCTCAATGCCATCGACGCCATGCCCGAAGGCGGCCGCCTGACCCTGGGCATCGCCCAGCAGGAGGACGAAACCATCATCAGCATCGGTGATACCGGCCAGGGCATCGAGCCGGACATGCTGGAGCGCATCTTCACGCCGTTCGTGACCACCAAGGCCTCGGGCACCGGCCTGGGCCTGGCCAAGGTCTATTCGATCCTGGAAAGTCATGACGGCCACATCGAATGCGTCAGCGAAAAGGATGCCGGCGCCACCTTCAGCCTGTACATTCCGGCCAATGGTGAAGACGACGAGGACGATGAGGACCGCGATGACGCATAACCTGTTGGTGGTCGACGACGAACCCAAGCTCTGTGACCTGTTGTCCTCGGCCCTGGGCCAGAA
Source organism: Pseudomonas sp. MSSRFD41 (assembly GCF_014230245.1). NCBI lineage: Bacteria > Pseudomonadati > Pseudomonadota > Gammaproteobacteria > Pseudomonadales > Pseudomonadaceae > Pseudomonas > Pseudomonas sp. MSSRFD41. The sequence continues at coordinate 156,343 of NZ_JACKZK010000005.1, forward strand.
CGGCATCCAGGTGTTCACCGCGGGCAACGGCCTGCACGCGCTCAAGGTGCTGGAACAGGAAGACATCGACCTGGTGATCAGCGACTGGCGCATGCCCGGCATGGACGGCCCACAGTTGCTGGGCGAGATCAAGCAGCGCTACCCGCAGTTGCCGGTGATCGTGATGACCGCCTACAGCACCGTGAAGAACGCCGTGCAGTCCATGCGCAACGGCGCCTACGACTACATCGCCAAGCCTTTCGACATCGACGAGCTGGACATCACCGTCAGCAAGGCCCTGCAGTTTCGCGACATCCTCAAGGACAACCAGCGCATGCGCGCCGAGCTTGAGGAGCAGCAACAGATCGACAGCCTGGTGGGCGACAGCCCGGCCTTCCGCCAGGTGCTGCAAGCGGTGGACTCGGTGCGCGAGAGCAATGCCACCATCCTGCTCACCGGCGAAAGCGGCACCGGCAAGGAAATGGTCGCCCGGGCTATCCACAAGCACGGCAATCGCGCTGGCAAACCTTTCGTCGCGGTCAATTGCGCGGCCATTCCCGAAGGCTTGCTGGAAAGCGAGATGTTCGGCCATCGCAAGGGCGCCTTCACCGGCGCCGTGGCGGATCGGGTCGGGCGCTTCCAGCAGGCGGACAAGGGCACGTTGTTCCTCGACGAAGTGGGCGACATGCCCCTGGCCCTGCAAGCCAAGATCCTCCGTGCCCTGCAAGAGCGGGTGATCGAGCCGGTGGGCGATCCCCGGGAGCGCAAGGTCGATGTGCGGGTGATCGCCGCGACCAACAAGGACCTGCTGCAAGCGGTGGCCAACAAGGAGTTTCGCGAGGACCTGTACTACCGCCTCAATGTGTTCCCCATTCCCTTGCCGGCCTTGCGCGAGCGCGTCGAGGACATCGGCCCGCTGGCCCGGCATTTCGCCCATAGCCTGGGGGCCACCGCCGGCAAACGCATCACCGGTTTCAGTCCCCAGGCCTTGCAGGCCATGGCCAACTACAACTGGCCAGGCAATATCCGCGAGCTGCAGAACTGCGTGGAGCGGGCGACCATCGTCGCCACCGGCCAGACCATCGAGGCAAGCGACCTGCCGGGCTACCTGTTCGATACCCGCTCCGGGGATGGCGCGGCCAGCGTCGCCCTCAATGTCGGGCCGCAAGTGCCCAGCGACCTGGACGCCGCCCTGGCCGAAGTGGAAAAGGCCTATATCCTCGCGGCCCTGCACCAGAGCAATGGCGTCCAGGCCGCCGCCGCCCAGATGATCGGCATCTCCGAACGCAGCTTCTGGTATCGCTTGAAGAAACTGGGGATCCAGGTGGACAAGATCGTTCGCTGACGCGAACAGCGACAAGCTGCAAGCGAAGATCTATCCGCTTGAGGCTTGGCTCAGAGCATGCGGCCCACTTCCAGCGGTTCGATCCGGGCCCAGTGGGAAGTGTCTTCGCGATGGCTTTGCAGGTACGGCAGTACCGCCGCCAGCAGTGGCGCCTTGAACGCCTCCTGGAAACGATGGGCCAGCCCCGGGATCAGCTTCAACTGGCTGCCCTGGATATGCGCGGCCAGATGCACGCCGTGCATCACCGGCAGCAACGGGTCGGCGGTGCCGTGGACCACCAGGGTCGGCACCCGCAACTGCTTGAGCATGCTCACCCGGCTCGGCTCGGCGAGGATCGCCATGATCTGGCGCTTGACCCCCTCGGGATTGAACGCCCGGTCGTAAGCCAGCGCCGCCTGGTGCAGCAGCACCTGGCGATCGTCCTGCACCTTGGGGCTGCCCAGGGCCGCCAGCAAATCCGCCTGCTGCTCAAGGGCCGCCTCCCGGTTGGGCGCGTTGCGCCGCGACAACAATTGCACCAGCGCCGCGTTGGGTGCCGGCAGGCCCTCGGCGCCGGAGCTGGTCATCACCAGGGTCAGGCTCTCGACCCGCTGCGGAGCCATCGCCGCCAGGTGCTGGGCGATCATCCCGCCCATGCTCGCCCCCAGCACATGGAACTGCTCCACATGCAGGGCATCCATCAGCCCCAGGGCATCATCGGCCATGTCGGTCAGGGTGTAGGGCGCGGCCACTGGCAGGCCGAGCTTGTAGCGCAGCACTTCGAGCGTCAGGTTGGCGCTGGCCGGCGCCTGGCGCCAGGTGGACAGGCCGACGTCGCGGTTGTCATAGCGGATCACCCGGAAGCCTTGCTGGCACAGGGCGACCACCACCTCGTCCGGCCAATGGATCAACTGCCCGCCCAGGCCCATGACCAGCAGCAGGGCCGGATCCGAAGTCCGGCCGATGCTCTGGTACGCCAGGCTCACCTGTGGCAGGTCGACCCGCCGGGTCGCCACATCGACGTCGCAACGCCCAGACGCAAAAACACACTGGCCGAGCAATAGCCCGGCCAGCAAGAGACAACCTGAAAGAAATCTTGCCCGCATGGAAAACACCGAAACGCAGAACCCCAGTGGAGCGCGAGTCTGATGAAGTTCGATGATTCGCGCTGCCACAGTTGCGTGACAATTTGATGAAGATTGCCCCGCGGTCATGCCCGCTGGAGCGGCATGGGGCAAAACCCCGGGGTAAAGCGACGCCAGTGGTCGACAGCCCCTTGATCATGAGACAAACTCACCCCCCTCGCCTTTATCAGCAAATTCATTCATGGAGATCCCGGTGCTCGAGATCCGTCACCTGAAGACCCTGCACGCCCTGCGCGAGGCCGACAGCCTGGTCGAAGCCGCCGAACGCCTGCACCTGACCCAGTCCGCCCTGTCCCATCAGTTCAAGGAACTGGAAGAGCGCCTGGGCATGCCGCTGTTCGTGCGCAAGACCAAGCCGGTGCGCTTCACCAGCGCGGGCCTGCGCCTCTTGCAACTGGCGGACGCAACCCTGCCGCTGCTGCGCGGCGCCGAACGCGACCTGTCGCGGCTGGCCGGCGGCACCGCCGGGCGCCTGCACATGGCCATCGAATGCCACAGCTGCTTCCAGTGGCTGATGCCGACCATCGACCAGTTCCGCGACGCCTGGCCGGAGGTGGAACTGGACCTGGCCTCGGGCTTTTCCTTCGCTCCGCTGCCGGCCCTGGCCCGTGGCGACCTGGACCTGGTGGTGACTTCCGACCCGGTGGACCTGGCCGGGATCACCTACGTGCCGCTGTTCACCTACGAGGCCATGCTGGCGGTGGCCAACCAGCACCCGCTGGCGGGCAAGTCCTACATAGTTCCCGAAGACCTGCGCAGCGAAACCCTGATCACCTATCCGGTGGAGCGCGATCGCCTGGACATCTTCACCCGCTTCCTGGAGCCGGCGGACATCGAGCCGGCGCAGGTGCGCACCTCGGAACTGACGGTGATGATGATGCAACTGGTGGCCAGCGGTCGGGGTGTGTGCGGCATGCCCCATTGGGCCCTGCATGAATACAGCTCGCGGGGCTATGTGAAGGCCAAGCGGCTGGGGGAAAAGGGCCTGTTCGCCACCCTGTACGCGGCGATTCGCGCCGACATGCTGGACGCGCCCTATATGCGTGATTTCCTGCTGACCGCCAAGGACACTTCGTTCTCGACCCTCGACGGGGTCAGCGCGGTGCGTTGATTGCCCGAAACTGCCGGCGACGCCTCAGCCTTGCTCCGGCAGTCGGTACCACATGTGGATCTTGTCGAAGTAATCGTCCCCCACTCGCACCGCCAGGGGTTCGAGGCCGTACTGGACGAAACCGCAGCGCCGGTACAGGGCCAGCGCCGAGTCGTTGCCCGCCGTCACCGTCAGTTGCACCAGGCGCACGCCTTCATATTCCGCGGCTTCGGCCAGCAGCGCCTGCACCAGGCGCAGGCCCAGGCCGCTGCTGCGCTGTTCGGCGGTGACGTACAAGCCAAAGAGCGTCGCCTTGTGCTGGGCTTTTTCGCGCAGCTCGAAGGCCAGGCCAACGACCCCCACCAGGCGCCCATCGCAGAAGGCTCCCAGTAGCACGTCCAACTCGCCATCCAGGCGCCCGGCCCACCAGGCCAGGGGCAGTTTTTCCCGCTCGCGGACACTGGAGGTGAACGCCTCGGGATGGCGATCGTAGGCTTCGAGCATCAAGGCCCGGTACTGCTCGACATCCTCCGGGGCCAGGCGCTGGATCTGCATGTTCAATCGAGGATCTTCTGTCCGGTGATGAATGAGGCGGATTTTATCTTGCCGTCCTGCACTTCATAGATGGCCACGGTCTCCAGGGTCCCGGTGCCGTCGCTGAAGGTGCGGCTGATCAATTCATGATCGATGACCACATCGCCCATCACCGAGCGCTGGAGCAGCCGGGCGTGCAGGTTGGGCTCCTGGAAGCGCAACTGCGCCCGAGCCCGGATCTCTTCATGACCACGGGCCAGCAAGGTCGCCGGATGCTCGTATTGCCGGGCATCCCCGGCATAGGTCGCCAGCCAGGCCTCCAGGTCCTTGCGGTTATAGGCTTGCAGTTGCTCCTCGACCACGGCCTCGGGGCTGGAAAACTCTGTCATGGCACTAATCCGGTGTTCAGTTGGCACGACGTTGTTCGAACATCAGGCGCACCGCCAATCCTGCCAGCACGAAACCCATGAAATAGCGCTGGGCCGACAACCAGGTCGGGTTACTGGCGAACCAGGAGGCGATACCGGCGGCGAACAGGGCGATCAGCAGGTTCACCGAGAAACTCACGCTGATCTGGGTCAGGCCGAGGAGGATGCTCTGGGTGAATACCGAACCGTATTCGGGATGGATGAACTGCGGGAAGATCGACAGGTAGAACACGGCGATCTTGGGATTCAGGGCACTGGTCAGAAAGCCCATGGTCATCAGCTTGCGCGGCGAATCGGCCGGTAGCTGCTGGGCCTCGAAGGGCGACCGGGCACCGGGCTTGAGCGCCTGCCAGGCCAGCCACAGCAAGTACAGGGCACCTGCCCACTTGAGGACTTCATAAGCCATGGGCACCGCCATGAACACGGCGGTGAGCCCCAGGGAGGCGGCCATCAGGTGGACGAAGAATCCCGCCACCACGCCCAGCAACGAGGTTACGCCGGCCTTGCGTCCCTGGCAGATCGAACGGGAGATCAGGTAGATCATGTTCGGCCCGGGGGTCAGCACCATCAACAGGGAGGCGGCGACGAAAATCAGGTAGTCGTGCAATGGGATCATGGCAGTCCTTGGCGAGTGATAAGTCAGGCGAGGGTCGCTTGAGACTGGCGATAAAACGGCAAGATCAGATCCCGTGTCAACGGCGCCAGGAACAAATCTCCGTCACCGGCCGGATCGATCCAGCGCACCTCCTCGATCTCCGCCGCCGGAGTCACCGGGGAATCGATGCGGACCAGGAAGACCTCGGCCTGTACCACATGGCCGGGCTCATTGGCCGCGGGAGCCGAGAACTGCTGCAGGTAGCGGGCCTGGACCGGGTCGATGCACAGGCCCAGCTCCTCCTCCAGCTCGCGGGCCAGGGCATGCACCGGCTGCTCGCCGGCCTCGATCTTGCCGCCAGGCTGCATGAAGGCGCGGGTGCCACGCTTGCGCACCAGCAGGGTGTGGCCGTCGGCACCGATCAACAGCGCGGCGGCGATACGAATGATGGAAGGATCGGCAGAAGAAGCAGGCATGACGATGGGGTGACCTTGGAAATGAAGGGGCAAGGATCACACGTGCCGCCCTCCCGACGCTATCGAGCAATGGTCTTTTGCTGTCGCTCAGGCGCCCACGGCTTCTTCCCGGGGCAGCTTGACGAACACGCTGTAACGCGCGCCCTCCATGGTTTCGAAGGCAATCAGCTTGTCCACCAACGGCAGGTTGAGCACCTTGCCGGCATTGAGCAGCAACATGCCGTTGTCGGCGTTGAGGTTACGCGCCAGGATCATGCCCGGCGCCAATTCGCGGGTGCCCAGGACCCGGACCGACGGATCGCCCAGGGTCACGTCGCACAGGTACACCGAGCACACCTGGATGAAACCCTCCACCAGTTGCGGGTCGTACAGGCGCCCGGCGTACTTGCGGATGAAGACCAGGGCCTCGTCGCTGTTCATGCGGCGCTCCAGGATCAGGCCGCACTGCAACTCGATGAAATCCACCGCCAGCTTGAGCACCCGTGAACCCAGGGGAATGGCCTCGCCCCTGAGCCGATCGGGAAAGCCGGTGCCATCCCAGTGCTCCTGGTGATGACGGATCAGCCGCGCGGCATCCTGCACCGGTTCCAAGGTCATCAGCAGCGATTCGCTCTGTTGCGGATAAGCCCGGTAGCGCTCGCGTTGCTGGTGGTGCAGCAGGTCCGCCGGGGTGGTCATCAGCTGATCGCTCCAGCTCAATTTGCCGATGTTGTGCAAGGCCGCGGCCATGGCCAGGTCACGCTGGAAGATCGCATCCAACCCCTGGATCGTGCAGTAGGCGCGAACCAGCTCGATGATCCGCCGGTTGGTCTGCTTGGCCGGAGGCAGGCGCTGGTTGACCAACAGGGAAAACAGCTCGGCACCGGTGGCATAGCTGTGCTTGAGCTCCTCGTAGGCCAGGTCGAGCATGTCCGCGGTCTGCTGCAACTCGGCAGTGCGCGCCGCGACGCGCCGCTGCAACTGGACGTTGAGCGCCTTGAGCTCAGTGTTCTGCTGGCGCACCAGAAGCCCCAGGCGCTGGCGCTCACGCTCGGCATGCTGGTGGTCGAGGGCCTGGCGCAGGGCCAGCAGCAACTCCTGGTCGTCCCAGGGCTTGTTCAGGTAGCGATAGATCTCGCCCTCGTTGATGGCCCTGGCGATGAGCCTGGGGTCCGGGTCACCGGTCAGCAGGATCCGCGTGGTGTCCGGATACTGCTGGTGAATGCGCGCCAGCAGCGCCGGACCATCCATCTGCGGCAGGTGGGCGGCGCTGATCACCAGGTCCACTTCGCAGTGGGCCATGACGTGCAGGGCCTGGATGGCGTCCCGGGCAAAATGCAGTGCGTAGGGATAGGGGCTGAGCAACTGGCGCAGGCGTTGCAGGACCAGGTCCTGGGCATCCACCAGCAGGACCCCGGGCAAGCGGGAGACAGTGACAACGTCCGGATCGCCCATGGGAACACCTCGGGTCAACGTCGATGCACGCGTCGATCATTGCGTGTGCCGGCAACAACGAAGCTTGCTGCCTGATTGAAGATTAGAAGAATTTCCAATTGAGATGATGGCTTTTTAACACCATTCATCCAGCGACAGTGTCCCGCTGTCATTCAGCGACGCCCCTGGCCAATGCCGAGGGGCGCGGCCGGTGCACTCACTTGGCGGCCTTGCCGCCGGAGCCGAAGGATGCGAAGCGCTTGTTGAAACCGGCGATACGGCCTTCGGACTGGGTCTTGCGCTGCTGGCCGGTGTACACCGGATGCGAGGCGCTGGAGACGTCCAGGGCCACATAGGGATAGGTCTGGCCGTCGCTGTACGTGTGGGTGCGATCGGTGTCCACGGTGGAGCCGATGAGGAAGAACACGTCGGCGGCGGTGTCGTGGAACAGCACGGTGCGGTAATCGGGATGGATTCCGGGTTTCATGGGGGCCTCCAGGGCGCTTGGATAGAATTATTACGTTATACAGTAACAAATCGATACTTTCCAAACGAGAGCCGATTGCAATAAACCGCAAACCGCCTGCTTGCGCCGCGCCAGAGCGGCTGATCAGCGGTTGCTCCAGCAAGGAGATCGCCCGTAAGCTGGAAATTTCCACCGAGACGGTGAAAAACCATAAGACAATCATCGGCAGTACGCCGGGGCATGGCGTCCCGGCCCCAGCTGTTCGCGGAACTTTCTTCAGGTGCATGGCGCCTGATAGCCGGCCCGGCCTGCCGCCGGGCCCGGACATAACAACAAGAACCAGCGCTCCAACAAGCATGAGTACCGACAAACGATCTGATGAGTCCGAACCAAGGAACCCGTATGAGCCTGTCACTCCTGAGCCGCTATGCCTTCTTTGCCGCCTGCGTGATATTCACCCTCGCCAGCCTGCCCTTCGTCGAATATGACTGGGTCTGGCCCTTCACCCTGGTCACCGGCCTGCTGAGCCTGCTGGGGATCTTCGACCTGCTGCAAAGCCCCCATGCGGTGCGCCGCAACTACCCGATCCTGGGCAATATCCGCTACCTGGTCGAAGGCATCCGCCCGGAAATCCGCCAGTACCTGCTGGAATCCGACAGCGACGCCCTGCCCTTTTCCCGGGCCCAGCGCTCGCTGGTCTATTCGCGGGCCAAGAACCAGACCGCGGACAAGCCCTTCGGCACCCTGATCGACGTCTACCAGTCGGGGTTCGAGTTCATCGGCCACTCCATGCGCCCGGCGCCCCTGAGCGACCCCGACAGCTTCCGCGTCACCGTCGGCGGCCCACAGTGCACCCAGCCCTATTCGGCCTCGGTGTTCAACATCTCGGCCATGAGCTTCGGCTCCCTGAGCGCCAACGCCATCCGCGCGCTGAACCAGGGCGCCAAACTCGGCAACTTCGCCCATGACACCGGCGAAGGCAGCATCAGCCCCTACCACCGCGAGCACGGCGGCGACCTGACCTGGGAACTGGGCAGCGGCTACTTCGGCTGCCGCACCAGCGATGGGCGCTTCGACCCGGAGCGCTTCGCCGCCCAGGCCAGCAACCCCCAGGTGCGGATGATCGAGATCAAGATGAGCCAGGGCGCCAAGCCCGGCCACGGCGGCATCCTGCCCAAGCACAAGGTGACCCAGGAAATCGCCGATACCCGGGGTATCCGCATGGGCGAGGACTGCATCTCGCCATCGAGCCACAGTGCCTTCTCTACTCCCATCGAAATGATGCATTTCATCCAGCAGTTGCGTGAGCTGTCCGGTGGCAAGCCGGTGGGCTTCAAGTTCTGCCTGGGCCACCCGTGGGAGTTCATGGGCATCGCCAAGGCCATGCTGGAGACCGGCATCCTTCCGGACTTCATCGTGGTCGACGGCAAGGAAGGCGGCACCGGCGCCGCACCGGTGGAATTCACCGACCATATCGGTGCACCGATGCGCGAAGGCCTGCTGTTCGTGCACAACACCCTGGTGGGCCTGAACCTGCGGGACAAGATCAAGCTCGGCGCCAGCGGCAAGATCGTCAGCGCCTTCGACATCGCCAGCGTACTGGCCATCGGTGCCGACTGGGCCAACTCGGCGCGCGGCTTCATGTTCGCCATCGGCTGCATCCAGTCGCAGAGCTGCCATACCAACAAATGCCCGACCGGCGTGGCCACCCAGGACAACCTGCGACAGCGGGCCCTGGTGGTACCGGACAAGGCCCAGCGGGTGTACAGCTTCCATCGCAATACCCTCAAGGCCCTGGCCGAGATGCTCGCCGCCGCCGGCCTGCAGCACCCGTCGCAATTGGAAGCCAAGCACCTGGTACGGCGCATGTCGGCCACCGAGATCAAGCTCTTCTCCCAATTGCATGTATTCCTCAAGCCCGGCGAATTGCTGACCGGCGAAGTCACCGGCGAGTTCTACTCGCGCATGTGGCAACTGGCCCGCGCCGACAGCTTCGAGCCCAACACCCCGGCCGCGGCCTGAGACCCGCCGTCCAGGCTCCCCGGATGCCAAGGGAGCCTGGCCAACCCACAAGGAAGATCATCATGCTCAAGGTCATTGCCGAAGACTTCATCCTCCCCGAACACCTGGAGACCGTACGCCCGTGGTACGCCGAACTGGTGGAGAAGACCCGCCAGGAACCACTGTGCATCGCCTACGATCTGTTCGTCGACCAGAAGGACCCCGGGCATTTCATCTTCATCGAACAATGGCCCGACCAGGCCGCCCTCGATGCTCACTGCCGCAGCGAGCACTTCACCCGCCTGGTCCCGCAGATCAATGCATTCCAGGCCCGCGAATGCCGCGTGCTGTTAATGGACTCGTTCTAGAAAACACCCTGCACGATGCTTGACCGGACCACCGAAAGCAGCCCCGACACGACCTACTTTTGGGAGATCCACCATGTCACTGCTGTCATTCGAGCTGCTGTCCCGTCAACTGCCCGAAACCTGGCAATCCAAGCAGGTTGGCCAGGTCGGCCCGGCACGCATCAAGGTGCTGCGCATGGACCCACGCCTCTATGCCGAAGAAATCCACGACTACAACGAAGGCTTGCTGGTCACTGCTGGCTGCCTGCGCCTGGGCATCGAAGGAAACACCGTGGAGGTGCTGCCCGGGCAGATGTACCTGGTCCAGGCCGGCCAGGCCCACAGCGTGCTGCCCGGCAGCCATGGCACCCTGGTGATCATCGACGTCTAGGCTTCGCGTGCACGGGCGCACGATGCACACCACTGCCCGCAGAGGCCCCACCGGCCCCATTGGAATGGAGAATCCCCATGTCTCGTCGCTTGCTTGCAATGCTCGCCTTGTTGATATCGCTCGACACCGCCATCGCTGCCGAGCGTTGGCAGACCCTGCCCCCGACCCCGGCTCCACTGGCCGAGGCCCGGTCCGACTATGCCCAGGTCAATGGCATACGCCTCTACTACAGCAAGATCGGCCATGGCTCGCCGGTGGTGCTGCTGCACGGCGGCCTGGGCAATGCCGACTACTGGGGCCATCAGGTCAAGGCCCTGGCCGCCCGGCACACGGTGATCAGCGTCGACAGCCGTGGCCATGGACGCAGCACCCGCGATGCCCGCCCCTACGGCTACGACCTGATGGCCGACGATGTGATCGCCCTGCTCGATCAGTTGAACATCCCCCGGGCCGATTTCGTCGGCTGGAGCGATGGCGCGATCCTCGGCCTGGACCTGGCCATGCGCTATCCGCAACGGGTGGGCAAGGTCTTCGCCTACGCCGCCAACACTCGCACCGGCGGCGTCAAGGAAGGGGTGGAGAACAATCCGACCTTTGCCGCCTACATCGAACGCGCCGGCCAGGAATACGCAAAGCTGTCACCGACACCCGGGGAGTACCAGGCCTTCGTCGAGCAGATCAGCCACATGTGGGCCAGCCAGCCCAACTGGAGCGACGCCGATCTTTCCAGGATCAAGGCGCCGGTACTGATCGTCGATGGCGATCGCGACGAAGCCATCAAGCGTGAGCACACCGAATACATGGCGGCGACGATTCCCGGGGCCGGGCTGTTGATCCTGCCCAATACCAGCCACTTCGCCTTTCTCCAGGACCCCGGTTTCTTCAACGCCGCCCTCGAGCATTTCCTCGACGACCAATGACCCCGGGCCTTCGCCCCGCCACGGATGTCCCCTTTAGCGGGGACGTCTTTATCGGCATACTTGCATAAACGCATATTTTAATTGCGCTGACGCATATTTCATCTAAGGTTGATTACAGACCCGACAGCGCCTGCCATCGAGACTGGCATCCGGGTCCGGTACGCCGCTCGCTCCCGTGCGGCGACGAACACCAGCCGGAGGCTGGTTTTCATTCACGGAGGATGAACATGCTAAGCACTACCCTGCCCCCTATCGGCAATCCACAGGTCATGCCCCGCTGCCTGGCCGGCACCCTGCTGGATCCGGAACTGGACGAAATCACTCAAGCGGCCGAAGCCGCGCCCCTGGCCGGCGCCCGCCTGAACTTCAACATCCAGCAGCAAACCCAGACCAACTGGTGCTGGGCTGCCCTGTCGGCCTCGGTCGGCAATTACTACAACACCGGCTCCTGGACCCAATGCGGCGTGGCCAACGCCGAGCTGGGCCGCAGCACCTGCTGCAGCCAGCCCGGACCGTGCAACGTCTATGGCTACCTGGACTCGGCCCTGCGAACCACCGGCAGCTACGGCGGCATGCGCGAAGATCGCATGCAGATGGCCGCCATCGAGAACCAGCTCGGCATGGGCCGCCCCGTCGGCCTGCGCTGCGCCTGGTACGGCGGTGGCGCGCACTTCCTGGCGATCTATGGCACCGACGGCGGCTACGTACTGGTGGCCGACTCGATCTTCGGCTACTCGACCCGCGCCCTGAACAGCTTCCCCGGCACCTACAACGGCGGCGGCAACTGGACCCACACCTACTTCACCCGGAAAAACTATTGAGGAGGCAGCATGCAACTGACTTATCCCAAGGCGCCCGCCGGTGGCGTCCAGCAACTGCGTCCGGCCCTGCAGGCGGCCCTGCGGACCCAGGGCTTCGGTATCAATCGCGCCTTCGCCAATGCCGGCCCGGGCACCTTGAACCTGTCCCAGGCCTTTCGTGGCTATAGCCTGAGCCTGGAAGACCTGGCCAACGGCCGGGACCTGGCCCAGGCCACGCCGGGCGATTGGCATTACCTGGTGTTCGCCGGCGGCGTCTCGATCGCCGATGCCCAACTGACCGAAACCACCGGCCAGCTGGAGTTCTGCGCGCTGAACCACGGAGCCCTGGCGGCCTCGACCATCAGCGCCCTGAACCTGGCCGAGCAGGCCCCACAGCTGCAAGGCAAGTCCTATGAACTGCGCTTGCTGTTCGTCCCGGCCCTGCAAGCGACGCTGATCTGGCTGCACGGCGACGCCGAGGAAGTGCTGATCCCCATCGAGCCCACGCCCACCAACCTGGCACCCCGGCAGCTCTACAGCGAGGCCACGCTGTTCGGCCTGCTGGTACCGGCCGCCAAGCAAGCCAAGGCGGTATTCGATGCCGACGCCAGCGGCACCCTGGGCGGTTGAGCCCGGCCCCAAAAAAAACCGGCGCCCCTCGCGGGACGCCGGATTGTTCATTGCCTGGCCACCAGGCCCGGCCGCTCACGCCGGGAGCAGCGCGAGCCGCTGGTCAGGAGGCCGAACGGGCCTGCTGGGAGTTGGTCGGATGCAGGTTGAGCAGGTAGAACAGCGCGGTCAGCAGCACCAGGAACGCCGGGCCGACATACAGCGCCACGCGGGTATCCGGGAAGTAGGCCATCAGCCCCACCACCAGCACCAGGAACGCCAGCGCCAGGTACGAGCTGACCGGGTACAGCCACATGCGGTACTTCAGGCCGGCGCGCTCGGCCGGGGTCAGGCCTTTGCGGAACTTGAGCTGGGCCAGGAGGATCATCACCCAGGTCCAGATCGCACCGAAGGTGGCGATGGAGGTCACCCAGACGAACACCTTCTCCGGCACCAGGTAGTTGAGCAGCACGCCCAGCAGCAAGGCGAAGATCGACAGCAGCAAGGCGCGACGCGGCACGCCGCTTGCCGAGGTCTTGGCGAAGCTGGCCGGCGCCTGGCCATTCTGCGCCAGGCTGTAGAGCATGCGGCCGGTACTGAAGATGCCGCCGTTGCAGGACGACAGGGCCGCGGTGATCACCACGAAGTTGATGATGCCGGCGGCGGTCTTGATCCCCAGGCGCTCGAAAGTCATCACGAAGGGACTGCCCTGGGTGCCGATTTCGTTCCATGGGTAGATCGACAGGATCACGAACAGCGCGCCCACGTAGAACAGCAGGATGCGCCAGAACACCGAGCCGATGGCGTTGGGAATGGTTTTTTGCGGGTTGCGTGCTTCACCGGCGGTCAGGCCGATCATCTCCACGCCCAGGTAGGCGAACATCACCATCTGCAGGGACATCAGCACCCCGGTCACGCCGTTGGGCATGAAGCCGCCGTGGGTCCACAGGTTGGAGATCCCCAGGGCCACCCCTTCGTTGCCGAAGCCGAAGGCGATGATGCCGACACCGCCGATGACCATGGCAATGATGGTGACGATCTTGATCAGGGCGAACCAGAACTCGAACTCACCGAAGGCCTTGACCGCGATCAGGTTGATCGAGCCCATGCTCACCAGGGCCGCCAGGGCCCAGATCCAGCGCGGCACATCGGGGAACCAGATGCCCATGTACACCGCCACGGCGGTGATCTCCGCGACACAGGTCACCAGCCACAGGAACCAGTAGTTCCAGCCCGTGAGGAAGCCCGCCAGCGGGCCCAGGTAGTCTTGTGCATAGCGGCTGAAGGAACCCGCGACCGGGTTGTGCACCGCCATCTCGCCGAGGGCGCGCATGATCACCAGGATCGCCAGGCCGCCGATGATGTAGGACAGCATGATGGCCGGGCCGGCCATTTCGATGGCCTTGGCCGAGCCGAGGAACAGGCCGACGCCGATACAGGCGCCCAGGGCCATCAAGCGAATATGCCGTTCGCCGAGTTCGCGTTTCAGCGGGCCGCCCTGAGCGGTCTCGCCGTGGGGCAGTTGGTTGCCAACTGGCATAGAGATACAACCTCATTTTGTTATTGGATATGAACCACCGAGTCTTCCAGGTCGCGGCGGATAACCGCGGCGTGCTCGACCGGACCGGCCTTGTGGGACGGCGCGCCTGTAGGACAAAACCTGCCAGGTCAGCGGGGTGCGCAGTATAAAAAGCTCGTCACAGGGCTTTTCACTCTATAAACAGCAAAATTCAGAGAGAAATCTCGGCAAAAACCGCTTTCACGGAGAAGCATTCCCTGCTTTTTCCACCAAACCCCACTCGGAAAGGGGCGTGAGTATTGCACAGCCCCGATGCCCCGTCATGCCCCTACCTAGGGCGTATTTACCTGGGAAAAGCGCTGTTCTGTGGTGAAGAAGCATGCTCCCTCGCCACAGGAGCAAGACAGCGTCTGTTTTGACAATTTCTTCACCACCGGCCACCACCGACTAAGCTTCAGACAAGTCCGATCAATCTCTGTGGAGGGATCAATCGACTATGGGCGCTTTGGGGCACACCGATCCACGCAGTACCGCAGTGCCAAGCCACAGCGACGACGAAGCGCCTTTGCCCGAACGGCCCCGGCCCCGCCGTTATTTCCGGCGCCTGTTCTGGCTGCTGACGTTGATCGCCCTGATCGCCCTGGGCGTTGCCGCGAGCCGCGAAATGCGTACCTCCAGGCTCCAGGCCCGGGAATTCAGCAACCTGGCCCGTGACCTGAGCTATTCCCTGCAACCTGGCCCCAGCGACGCGATTGTCTATCCCGGCGCCGGTCCCTTCGATCGGCGCTTGGGTTATAGCGCCCTGGGCGAGTTCCTGCCGCGCCTGCTCAAGCGGGGCTACCTGATCGAAGCCCAGGTACGGTTCTCCAAGGCATTGATGAACTACAGCGAAAGCGGCCTCTTCGTACCCTACGCCGAGAAGATCCAGGCCGGGCTATCCATCACCGATTGCCGCGCCGCGCCGCTGTACCGGTTCAAGTATCCGCAGCAGTTCTATGCCAGCTTCGCCAGCATCCCGCCCCTGGTGGTGCATAGCCTGCTGTTCATCGAGAACCGCGACCTGCTGGATCCACAGCTGGCCGAGGCCAATCCGGCGGTGGACTGGCCACGCTTCGCCAAGGCCGCCTGGTCCCAGGTGGCTCGGCTGCTGCACCTGCCCGGCCAGAGCGCCGGGGGCAGCACCCTGGCTACCCAGCTGGAAAAATACCGCCATTCTCCCGACGGCCTGACGGTGTCGGGCGGGGAGAAGATCCGCCAGATGATTTCCGCCAGCGTGCGCGCCTACCAGGACGGCCCGCAGACCCTGGAGGCCCGCAAGCGCATCGTCCGCGACTACCTCAACAGCGTGCCGCTCTCGGCGGTGCCCGGCCATGGCGAGGTGCACGGCCTGGCCGAAGGGTTGCGGGTCTGGTACGGCGCCGACTTCAACCAGGTCAACCAGGCCCTGGCCGGCACGGCAACGGATGCCCACAGCCTGGCCCAGCGTGGCTTGGCCCTGCGCCAGGTGCTGTCGTTGATGATTGCCCAGCGCCGCCCCTCCCATTACCTGGCCAAGGGCCGCACAGAGTTGGCGGACTTGACCGACAGCCACATCCGCCTGCTGGCGCAGAACAATGTCATCGACCCGGCGCTGAGCGCCGCCGCCCTGGCCAGCAAGGTGACCTATCGGGATTGGCAGCAACAGCCGACGATCCAGCCGATCGAGACCAACAAGGGCATCAGCGTGGCCCGCAGCCGCCTGGCGGCCCTGCTCAACCGGCCGCTGTACGACCTGGATCGCCTCGACCTCTCGGCCACCAGCACCCTGCAGAGCGACCTGCAACGCCAGGCCACCGAGTACCTCAAGCACCTGGCCGACCCGGCGTTCGCCGCACAGGTCGGAGTGCTTGGCGAACGCCTGCTCACCCCCACCAGTACCACCCAGGTCCGCTACAGCTTCACCCTGTTCGAACTCACCGGCGACGGCTCCCGAGTGCGGGTGCAGACCGACAGCACCGACCAGCCCTTCGACATCAACGAAGGCAGCAAGCTGGAGCTGGGCTCCACCGCCAAGCTGCGGGTGCTGACCACCTACCTGCAGATCGTCGCCGAGCTGCATGACAAGTACGCCGGGCAGACCCTGGCGCAGTTGAAGAAAGTCTCGGTGGACGACCAGGACCGCCTGAGCCGCTGGGCCCTGGACTACCTGGCGCAGAACAGCGACCGCAGCCTGCCGAAGATGCTCGATGCCGCCCTGGATCGCACCTACTCCGCCAGCCCCGGCGAGGCGTTCTTCACCGGCGGCGGCGTGCACCACTTCCACAACTTTCGCAACGAAGACAACGGCCGCAGCCCGACCCTGCGCGATGCCCTGCGCGAATCCATCAACCTGCCGTTCATCCGCCTGATGCGCGACCTGGTGCGCTACAGCACCTACGGTGGCGACAGCACCAGCGCCGAGCTGCTCAAGGACGATGACAACCCACGGCGCCAGGAATACCTGGCGCGCTTCGCCGACCGCGAAGGCACCTCGTTCCTCCTGCGGTTCTGGAAGAAGTACCGCAACAAGGACACCCAGTCGCGCCTGGAAACCTTCCTCGACAGCATGCACCCCACGGCGATCCGCCTGGCCGCGGTGCATCGCTACCTGCTACCGGATGCCAGCCAGGACAGCTTCAACCACTTCGTGCGGGCCCATATGAAAAACGCCAAGGTCGGCGAGAAGCTCACCGACGAGCGCCTGGACAAGCTCTACGCCAGCTACGGCCCGGGCGCCTACGACCTGCCGGACCAGGGCTACATCGCCAAGGTCCACCCGCTGGACCTGTGGCTGCTCGGCTACCTGATGAACAACCCCGAAGCCAGCTTCAGCCAGGTGGTCAAGGCCAGCGAGTTCGAACGCCAGGAGGTCTACAGCTGGTTGTTCAAGAGCCGTCACCGCAGCGCCCGGGACAGCCGCATCCGCACCATGCTGGAGATCGAGGCGTTCCTCGACATCCACCAGCGCTGGCAGGCCGTGGGTTATCCGTTCGACCACCTGGTGCCGTCCCTGGCCACCGCCATCGGCAGTTCCGGCGACCGGCCAGCGGCCCTGGCCGAGCTGGTGGGGACCATTCTCAACGACGGTGTACGCCTGCCGACCCTGCGCATCGACAGCCTGCACTTCGCCGCCGGCACCCCCTATGAAACCCGCCTGCTCAACGACCCGGACAAAGGCCAGCGGGTAATGCCTTCGCAGGTAGCCACGGCGCTGCGTGGAGCCCTGTCCCAAGTGGTGGATGCAGGCACGGCAAAGCGGGTATCCGGCAGCTTCAAGCTGGCCGACGGCACGCCCCTGGCCATGGGCGGCAAGACCGGCACCGGCGACAACCGCATCGAAGCCATCGGCGCCGGAGGCCGGGTGCTGAGCTCCAAATCCATCAACCGCACCGCGACGTTCGTGTTCTACATCGGCGATCACCACTTCGGCACCCTCACCGCCTATGTTCCCGGCGCCTCCGCCCAAGCCTTCAAGTTCACCTCGGCCTTGCCGGTGCAGGTGCTCAAGGGCATGGCGCCGATCCTCATGCCCTACCTGCAACCGGGTAGCGGCACCCAGTGCCAGGGCAACCTGGCGCAACGCTGACACCCTCCACGGCGGCCAGCCCCAGGGCTGACTGCACGGCATTTCGCGCTCTCTTTGCCAACTAGCGCTCGCGACGAACGGTGGCCCCGGAGCCTGCGGAACCCTTGCGCCACTCTTAAGATATATCTTAAGTTATGTCTTAACCAAAACGGAGAGCACGAAAATGAGAGCGCACCACCCTCCCCATCATCACCGCGGACATGGCGACGGCCCCGAAGGCTTCGAGCGCCGTGGCGGCCGTGAACGCGGCGGCCGTGGCCCACGAGTATTCGCCCCCGGCGACCTGAAGCTGCTGCTGCTGGCGTTGATCGCCGACGAGCCTTGCCATGGCTACGACCTGATCCGCCAGATCGAAACCATGTTCGATGGCGTCTACAGCCCAAGCCCGGGCGTGATCTACCCGACCCTGACCTTCCTGGAAGAAAGCGAAATGATCCAGGGCGACGCCGAAGGCGGGAAAAAACGCTACAGCGCCACCGACATCGGTCGTCTGTTCCTCAAGGAGCAGGCCGTTGCCCTGGATGGCGTGCGCATGCGCATCGAGGTCAGCAAGCGCTCGCTGCGCGGGCATGACCGCCCGGCAGAAATTCACGAGGCGGTGCACAACCTGCGCCATGCCCTGCAAATGCATAACGGCCGCTGGAGCCCCGAGGAAATCCTGCGGGTCCGCGATCTGCTGAACAACACCGCCAAGGCCATTGTCGATGGTCCTGCAACCCCTTCCAGCCAGGAGAAAGCCGAATGACTGCCACTCCCGAATTGTCCATTCACCGGGTCATGCACGAGATCAAGCGCCGACGCCTGCAGGTCCTGCGGGTGGTCGACGTGACCCCGCGCATGCGCCGGGTCACCCTGGGCGGCCCGGAACTGGCCGGGTTCCTCAGCCTGGGCAGCGACGACCATGTGAAGTTGCTGTTCCCGCAGAACGCCGAGCAGCAAGCCGCCCTGCAAACCCTGGTCATGGGCCCGGGCAAGGACAGCGGGCCGATGCCCGCCATGCGCGACTACACCCCGCGCCGCTATGACCCGCAGTTGGGCGAGCTGGACATCGACTTCGTCTTGCACGGCGACGGCCCCGCATCGACCTGGGCCGAACAGGTCCAGCCCGGCCAGGAGCTGCACATCGCCGGACCACGAGGCTCGATGGTGGTCCCGGACATCTTCGACAGCTACCTGCTGATCGGCGATGAAACCGCCCTGCCGGCCATCGCCCGGCGCCTGGAGGAACTGCCTGCCGGTCGCCGGGTCCTGGCGGTGATCGAAATCCAGGATCGTGCCGAACGCCAGGCACTGCACAGTGCCGCCGAGGTGGAAGTGATCTGGGTCGAACGCGATGGCGGCCAGCAGGATCTGCTTGCTTGCGTGCGCGCTCTGCAAATGCCCGAAGGCCGGCTGTATGCCTGGATCGCCACCGAGAGCAAGGTCTCGCGGCAACTGCGCCGGATTCTGCTCGATGAACACCGGCTCGACGACGAGTTCGTCAAGGCCGTCGGCTACTGGCGCCTGGATACCAGCGAAGAAGACTGATCGCTCAGCCGCCAAACCTTCGCCGGCGCAGGTGCCCAGCACCTCGCCGGCGAATCATTTCTGGCCCGCGCAATGCCGGCGCCCCAGCCAGTGGTCCAGCCCCAGCAATAGCAGCGACACCAGCACGAACCCTGCCAGCAGCCCCAGGGCATTGAGCACGGCCCGGGGATACCCCAGCCGGTCCACGGCAATGAAGGGATAGGGATAGAGCCCAAGCAAATGACCGCGCAGGAGCAGGTAGGCGAAGTACAAGGTCGGGTATAGCGTCCATAGCCCGACATGACGCAGGCGCAAGCGGCCCTTGGGTACGCAGCAGCACCAATAGGCCAGGAACAGCAGCGGCATCACATCGTGCAGCAGCTCATCGGCCAGCCACTGCCAGCCCTCGGGATGCCACAAGTGGCGCAGCAGCAGGTTGTAGGCCAGGCCCACCAGCACGATGCTGGCCGCCACCGCGCCACTGACCCAGGGCTGGAGCATGAACGCCTGCCCGCGGGAAATGCGCAGGTTCAGGGCACAGGTCAGCACACTGGCCACCAGGGTATTGCTGAGCACGGTGAAGAAACTGAAGAAGTTCACCAAGCCGCCCAGCAAGCTGGCGCCGACATCCCAGCGCAGCAGCAGGATCAGGTACATCTGCACCGCCAGGCCGAACCAGCCAAGCAATGCTGCGGTCGCGATCAGGCCCCGCCGACCGGACCACTGGGCCAGCGATCCGCTTTTCATGCGCGGCCTCAGAGCGGACGCTTGGTGCGCTGCAATTTCACGTAGAGTCGCTCGACCTTCTCCCGGGCCCAGGGCGTCTTGCGCAGGAATGTCAGGCTCGACTTGATGCTCGGGTCGCTCTTGAAGCAGCGGATATCGATGCGCTGTGCCAGTCCCGACCATTCGTAGTGCTCCACCAGGGCCTTGAGGATCTGTTCCAGGGTCACGCCATGCAGCGGGTCGGTGTGGGTAACGGTCATGCCAGGCCTTCGAACGCAGATGAGGAAAACAAGCCGCGCACCTTAGCCGACGGCCTGCGCCCACGCCAGCGCGCTGAATTAACTGTAGCCGCTACCGGGCCTGCGCCAAGGTCCGCAAGACCTCCAGTGATCGATCGGCCACACCTTCCAGCAACCGCTGCGCACCCGGTCGCAGGCTAGGGCGGCTACCACGGGACTTACGTTCCCCCCGAGGTGCGGCTCGGCAACCTGATGAAAAGATCCCGACTTTTACAAATAAATGAGATGTTATATTGTACCAATTCAAAAGAACTCGCCCGCACTCCGGGCCATGCCGTGCCCCGCCTGTTTTTCGACCCTATGCGCGCCGCGCAAAGCTTGCCAAGGAACGACCGATGTCCCTCTCAGCCCACCACCCTTCTCGTTCGCTACTGTGGCGCCTGTCGCCGCTGTCCGTCGCCGTGCTGATCGCCACCCAGGCCCACGCCGTGGAACTGCCACAGCAGGTCATCACCGCCAACCCCCTGGGCAACACCGAACTGGCCGCCCCCACCACGGTGGTCGAAGGCGACTCGCTGACCCTGGCGCAGAAGGGCAGCCTCGGCGAGACCCTGAACAACCAGCCCGGAGTGTCTTCGTCCTACTTCGGCCCCGGCGCCAGCCGCCCAGTGATCCGCGGCCTGGACGGCGATCGCATCCGTATCCTGCGCAACGGCGTCGGCGCCCTGGATGCTTCGTCGCTGTCCTATGACCACGCCGTGCCCCTGGACCCGGTCAACGTCGAGCGCATCGAGATCGTCCGAGGCCCGGCAGCCCTGCTCTACGGCGGCAATGCCATCGGCGGGGTGATCAACAGCTTCGATAACCGCATCCCCACCGAAGCCATCGAGGGCATCCACGGTGCCGGCGAATTGCGCTACGGCGGTGCCGACACCACCCGCAGCAGCGCCGGCAAGCTGGAAGCCGGCAACGGCACCTTCGCCCTGCACCTGGACGCCAACTCGCGGCAGTTCAACGACCTGAAGATCCCCGGTTACGCCCGCAGCCGCCATGCTCCGGCAAGCGAAGACGGGGACGCCAAGAAAGGCCGCCTGGGCAACAGCGACGGCCGCCAGGACGGTGGCGCCATCGGCGGGTCCTATACCTGGGACGACGGCTACGCCGGCTTGTCCTACAGCCACTACGACTCCAACTACGGTTCCCCCGCCGAGCAGGACGTACGCATCCGCATGAAGCAGGACCACTACGCCTTCGCTTCCGAGCTGCGCAACCTGCAAGGCCCTTTCAGTTCGCTGAAGTTCAATGCCGGTTATACCGACTACGAACACCGCGAGATCGAAGGCGGCGAAACCGGCACCACCTTCAAGAACAAGGGTTATGAAGCCCGGGTCGAGGCCCGGCACCTGCCTATCGGCCCGCTCGAAGGGGTGGTCGGGGCCCAGTTCAACCGCAATGAATTCTCGGCCCTGGGCGAGGAAGCCTTTGTCCCGAAAACCGATACCAACAGCGGCGCGCTGTTCATCCTCGAGGAGCTGCAAGCCACGGATCGCTTGAAGTTCAGCCTGGGCGGCCGCCTGGAACACACCGTCGTGGACCCGGATGGCAAGGGCAACGAACGCTTCGCCCAGGCCGACAAATCCAGCAGTTTCACTGCCGGCAGCCTGTCCTCGGGCGCGATCTACACCCTGACTCCGGTCTGGTCCCTGGCCGCCACCCTGGGCTACACCGAACGCGCGCCGACCTTCTACGAGCTGTATGCCAACGGCGCCCACGTCGCCACCGGCACCTACGAAGTGGGCAATGCCAAGCTGTCCAAGGAAAAGGCCGTCTCCAGCGACCTGGCCCTGCGCTTCGACAACGGCGTGCATAAAGGCAGCGTCGGGATGTTCTACAGCCATTTCTCCAACTACATCGGCCTGCTGGGCACCGGTCGCATGCGCAACGACGAGGGCGAGGAAGATCCGGCGGGTATCCCGGAGTACGCCTACTCCGGCGTGCGGGCGCGCTTCACCGGAATCGAAGCCCAGGATCGCTGGACCCTGGGAGAGAACGCCTATGGCAAGTTCGCCCTAGAGCTGTCCGGCGACTACACCCGGGCCAGGAACCTGGACAACGGCCAGGACCTGCCGCGTATCGCCCCCCTGCGCTTGAACAGCGGCCTGCTGTGGGAACTGGACCGCTGGCAGGCCCGCCTGGACGTGCAACACGCCGCCAACCAAGGCCGGGTGCCGGACAACGAAAGCGGCACCGATGGCTACACCACCCTGGGAGCCAGCGCCGGATATCGCTTCGACATCGGCAGCAGCCAGTGGCTGGCCTTCGTCAAGGGCGAGAACCTGACCAACCAGACCGTGCGCTACGCCAGTTCGATCCTGCGGGATATCGCCCCAGCGGCCGGGCGCAGTGTGGAAGTGGGCCTGCGCACCACCTTCTAGGGCCCGGCCAACCAGCGCCCCGCCCGGAGCTCAGCGATAGCGCCGCGGGTCGGTGTCGACCAGGCTGGCCAGTTGGGTCAGGGCAAAGCGCAACTCGTCGCGGGTGGTGGGCGACATCAACACCACCCGCACCTGGCGGCAGGTGGCATCGCGCTCCACCTGGAACTGCGTGCCGCTCATCACCAGCACGCCATTGGCCCGGGCCAGGGTGGCGAACTCATCGGCGGTCCAGGGCTGCGGCAAGGTCAACCACAGGTGGTAGCTGTGGGGCTGGGTCCGGAACTCGAAACCGGCGAACACTTCCCGGGCAATCGCCTGGCGCGCCGCCGCCTCGCTGCGCTGGGTCTCTACCAGCTTGCGGTCCAGCCCCTCGACCAGCACATTGCTGGCCAGTTGCGCGGTCAGCGGCGAGGGCATCCACACGCTGCTGCGGACCATCGCGCTCAAGCGCGACAGCAGCTTGGGCGGGCTGTACAGGTAGCCGACCCGCAGGGCCGGCATGATCGCCTTGGACAGGCTGGTGAGGTACACCGAACGCTCCGGCGCATAGGCCGATAGCGGCTTGATCTGCGGATCGGTGGCGAGAAAACCGTAGATATCGTCGTCGACCAGCAAAAAATCGAACTCTTCGGCCAGTGCCGCAATCTGCGCCCGGCGCCCCGGCGACATGATCGCCGTGGTGGGGTTCTGGCAACTGGCGACACACACCAGCAACGCCGGTTTCTCCCGCAGGCACTGCTCGCGCAGGGCTTCGGGCAGTATCCCCTCCTCGTCCATGGCCACGCCCCGCAAGCGTCGCTCCAGGCCATGGGCCACCGAGAGGATGCCCGGGTAAGCCAGGGACTCGCAGAGCACCAGGTCACCGGCATTGCTCAAGGCGCTGATGGCGACCATCAGCCCGTGCTGCGCGCCGGAGGTGATCACCACCTGTTGCCACTGGGCCTCGGGCAGCGAATGCCGCAGCCACTGCGCCCCGGCCTCGCGGTGGGCCGGATGGCCGCCGTCGGGGGCATAGTCCAGGGCCCGGCCGAAATCGCTGCTGCGGGCCATGTCCACCAGGGCGCCGCGCAGCCAGTACTCCAGGGTTTCGCTGTAGGGCTTGATCAGCGACAGGTCCAGGGCCTCGGACTGGCCCAGGGATAACGACGGCCCGGCTGCGCCCTCCGCCAACGCCAACGGCGCGCGCCCCAGCACGTAGGTGCCACGCCCCACCTCGCCCTGCACCAGGCCGCGGCGCTGGGCTTCGCCGTAGGCCCGATTGATGGTGCCGGGGGTAACGTTCAGGGTCACCGCCAGCTCGCGCAGGGTCGGCAGGCGCTCACCCTCCTTGAGCAGGCCACTGCCGATATCCCGCTGCAGGGCATCGGCGATGGACAGGTAGACCGGCTGATTGAACTCGCTTAACTGGGGAACCCACATGGAGGCTGGTGACCATCGGCTGCATTGAAATGCGGCGCAGCATAGCACAGGGCCGCCGCCCAGCCGCCTATCGAATCAATCGGCAAATTGATTCAATCACCAGGCTCGACTCCTTCCAAAGGAATGTTCATAAAAGTATTTTCAATCAATAAAATCCTTAATAAACAATTATTTATAAGAAAAAATCCAAAAACAAAGCTCTGTATCAAAGCATGATTGCATCAAGCCAATTGAATCGATTCAATTTTCTGAAATACACTGAAATACGCCTATAACGATCGACTCAATCACCCACCCTCCACCAGTCGAGATGCCATGCACAACTTCAGCAAGGACCTGTCCCTCTCCGCCGTGGTCGCCGGCTTGATCGCCGTGATCATTTCCTACGCCGGCCCCCTGATCATCGTGTTCCAGGCCGCCCGCGAAGCCCATATGCCCGATGACCAGGTCTCGTCCTGGATCTGGGCCATTTCCATCGGCAGCGGCCTGACCGGCCTGCTGCTGAGCTGGCGCCTGAAAGTACCGGTCATCACTGCCTGGTCCACCCCAGGCGCCGCGCTGCTGGTGTCGATGCTGCCAACGGTATCGTTGCCCCAGGCCATCGGCGCCTACATCGTTGCGTCGCTGATCATCGCCGTGCTCGGCCTCAGCGGCGCCTTCGACAAGCTCATGGCCCGCCTGCCCAAGGCCATCGCCGCCGCGATGCTGGCGGGCATCCTGTTCCGCTTCGGCGCCGGCCTGTTCACCTCGCTCAGCCTGCAACCGGTGCTGGTGCTGGCAATGCTCGCCACCTATCTGCTGGGCAAGCGCTGGTCGCCGCGCTACGCGATCCCCGCCGTGTTGCTGGTGGGCTGTTGCATAGCCGCGGCCCTGGGCGAATTCAACCTGGGGGCCATCACCCTGGCCGTGGCCGAGCCGATCTTCATCGCCCCACAGTGGGATTGGCAGGCCATCGTCAATATCGGCCTGCCCCTGGCCCTGGTGACCCTCACCGGGCAATACGTACCCGGCATGGCGGTCATGCGCAGTTCCGGCTATACCACCCCGGCCCGCTCGATCGTGTCCTGGACCGCCATCACCTCGGCGCTGCTGGCGCCCTTCGGTTCCCATGGCATCAACCTGGCGGCCATCACCGCGGCCATCTGCACAGGCCGTGAAGCCCACGAGCAACCCGAGAAACGCTACATCGCCGGCATTGCCTGCGGCTTGTTCTACCTGCTCATGGGGGTGTTCGGCGCCACCCTGGCCTCGGTCTTCGGCGCCCTGCCCAAGGAGTTGATCGCCGCCCTGGCCGGCCTCGCCCTGTTCGGCGCCATCAGCACCGGCCTGAGCGGCGCCATGGCCGACGACCAGCAACGTGAAGCGGCGCTGATCACCTTCCTGGTCACCGCCTCGGGCATGAGCTTCCTGGGCCTGGCCGCGGCATTCTGGGGCTTGATCTTCGGCCTGGTGGCGTACTTCGTCCTCGGCCATACCCGGCACAAGGCTGCCGTGGCGCAACCGTCCCCATCACGCTGAGCGGCAAAACCCGAACGACTGTTACCGAATCCGAAACGGTTCATGTCGATAAAAGCGCTTTCTCTTGCAGAGAGGGCGCTTTATTCTTCGCACCCGAAGCTGAAACGCTTCACTTTCCTTTTGAAAACAGCGGCCTGGCGCCTCGACCGATAGCGGTCCAGGTCGCGTGCCCTGCCCTTGTTTTGCCTATTCCTAGAAAAAGACCTTATTCGAATGCCTATGCCTCTTTCTCAGCGCGCAAAAGATAGCGCTGTCCTGACACCAGCCGCCTTCCTCGGCGCCCTGGGTTTTGCCGCTTGCGCCCAAGCCACGCCGGCCTTCGACAGCGACTCGCCCTGGATGCTCGGCGACTGGAACGGCACCCGCACGGAACTGGCCAGGCAGGGCTACGACTTCAAGATCGACTATGTCGGCGAGATGGGCGCCAACCTGCGCGGTGGCTACGACCATGACCGCACCGCACGCTACAGCGACCAGTTCGCCTTCGGCAGCCACCTGGACCTGCAGAAGATCCTCGGCTGGCACGATGCCGAGTTCCAGCTGACCGTGACCAAGCGCAATGGCGACAACATCAGCAACGACCGGATCAACGACCCACGGGTCGGCGGTTTCACCTCGGCCCAGGAAGTCTGGGGTCGCGGCCAGACCTGGCGCCTGACCCAGATGTGGTACCAGCAGAAGTTCTTCGACCAGAAGCTGGACATCAAGGCCGGTCGCTTCGGCCAGGGCGAAGACTTCAACAGCTTCCCCTGCGACTTCCAGAACCTGGCGTTCTGCGGCTCGCAAGTGGGCAACTGGGCTGGCAGCGTCTGGTACAACTGGCCGGTCAGCCAGTGGGCCCTGCGCATCAAGTACCACCTGACCCCCGAGCTCTATGCCCAGGTTGGCGCCTACGAGCAGAACCCTTCGAACCTGGACCGCGACAACGGCTTCAAGCTCAGCGGCAGCGGCACCCAGGGCACCCTGCTGCCGGTGGAGCTGGTCTGGACTCCACGGCTCAATGGCCTGCCCGGGGAATACCGCGCCGGCTACTACTACAGCAGCGCCAAGGCCACCGACACCTATAAAGACCGCAATGGCCAGCCCGCCGCGCTGACCGGTGAGGCCTACCGCAGCAGTTCGAGCAAGCACGGCCTGTGGCTGGGCGTGCAACAGCAAATCACCAGCCTGGCCAGCGACCAGTCCCGGGGCCTGAGCCTGTTCGCCAACGTCACCGCCCATGACAAGAAGACCAACGCCATCGACAACTACGTCCAGGCTGGCCTGGTCTACAAGGGGCCGTTCGACGCCCGGGCCAAGGACGATATCGGCTTCGCCCTGGCCCGGGTCCATGTCAACCCGGCCTACCGCAAGAACGCCCAGGCCAGCAACCAGGCCCGCGCGCTGTACGACTACGACAACCCGGGCTACTTGCCGCCCCAGGACACCGAGTACAGCGCCGAGCTGTACTACGGCGTGCACCTGGCCAACTGGCTGACCGTGCGCCCCAACCTGCAATACATCCGCCACCCCGGCGGCGTGAACCAGGTGGACGACGCGCTGATCGGCGGCATCAAGCTGCAGAGTTCGTTCTGAGGCCCGCCGGCAAAAAAAGCCGGCGCCATCCACTTTCCTGCTGAACCAAGCCCGCGCCTGAACGTCATCTACAGTGAACATGCGCGGGTACATTCTTAACGTCACGGAGAACCACACTATGAGCACAGAGGGCGCTTCGAGCCCGAGCCGCTTGCTACCAAGCCTGCTCGGGATCTTGCTGCTGCTAATGGGCCTGGCCTTGCTGGCCGGGGGGATCAAGCTGAGCATGCTCGGCGGCTCGCTGTACTACGTCCTGGCCGGTATCGGCCTGACGCTGACCGGCCTGCTGTTGCTGGCCGGCAAACGCGCGGCACTGGGCCTGTATGCGCTGGTGCTGTTCGCCAGCACCCTCTGGTCGCTGTGGGAAATCGGCCTGGACTGGTGGCAACTGGTACCGCGCCTGTCGTTGTGGTTCGCCCTGGGCGTGGTCCTGCTGCTGCCCTGGTTCCGTCGCCCACTGCTGCGTGATGGCCCGGCCCCCATGGGCACCGCCGCCCTGAGCGTGGCCGTGGTCCTGGCGGGTGGCGCCGCCATCGGCAGCCAGTTCACCAACCCCGGGGAAATCTCCGGCGACCTGGGCCGCGACAGCGCGGACATGGCCAGTACCGCACCGGCCATACCGGATGGCGACTGGCAGGCCTACGGCCGTACCGAATTCGGGGACCGCTACTCGCCGCTCAAGCAGATCACTCCGGCCAACCTGGGCAAGCTGCAGGAAGCCTGGCGCATCCGCACCGGCGACATGCCGACCGCCAAGGACCCGGTGGAAATCACCAACCAGAACACTCCGCTCAAGGCCAACGGCATGCTCTATGCCTGCACCGCCCACAGCAAGGTACTGGCGCTGGACCCGGATACCGGCAAGGAAATCTGGCGTTTCGACCCGCAGATCCAAGGCCCCAACGGTGACGACTTCCGTGGCTGGGCCCACATGACCTGCCGTGGCGTGTCGTACTACGACGAAGCCAACTACCAGAACTCCGACGCCATCAGCCGTCCGGCACCGCTGTCCCCCGCCGGCCAGGCCATCGCCACCAGTTGCCCACGCCGCCTGTTCCTGCCAACCGCCGACGCGCGCCTGATCGCCATCAACGCCGACACCGGCAAGGTCTGCGAAGACTTCGGCAACAAGGGCGCCGTGGACCTCAAGGCCGGCATCGGCCCGTTCACTCCCGGTGGCTACTACTCCACCTCGCCGGCGGCCATCACCCGCAACCTGGTGATCATCGGCGGTCACGTGACCGATAACGAGTCGACCAACGAGCCGTCCGGGGTCATCCGTGCCTTCGACGTGCACGACGGCCACCTGGTCTGGAACTGGGACTCGGGCAACCCCGACGAAACCACGCCGCTGCCTGAAGGCAAGACCTACACTCGCAACTCGCCGAACATGTGGTCCCTGGCCAGCGTCGACGAGAAACTGGGCCTGGTCTACCTGCCACTGGGCAACCAGATGCCCGACCAATGGGGCGGCAACCGCAGCGCGGGCGCCGAGAAGTTCAGCGCCGGCACCGTGGCCCTGGATATCGATACCGGCAAGCTGCGCTGGAACTACCAGTTCACCCACCACGACCTGTGGGACATGGACGTGGGCAGCCAGCCAACCCTGCTGGACATGAAGACCGCGGACGGCATCAAGCCGGCGCTGATCCAGCCGACCAAGCAAGGCAGCCTGTATGTGCTGGACCGTCGCGACGGCACCCCGATCGTGCCGATCCGCGAGATCCCGGCGCCGACCGGTGCCGTGGAAGGCGACCATACCGCGCCGACCCAGGCTCGCTCGGACCTGAACCTGCTGAACCCGCCACTGGATGAAAAAGCCATGTGGGGCGCCACTCCGTTCGACCAGATGCTGTGCCGCATCCAGTTCAAGGAGCTGCGCTATGACGGCCAGTACACCCCGCCATCGGTGCAGGGCAGCCTGGTCTATCCGGGTAACGTCGGCGTGTTCAACTGGGGCAGCGTCTCGCTGGATCCGGTACGCCAGCTGCTGTTCACCAGTCCGAACTACATGGCCTTCGTGTCCAAGCTGGTGCCGCGCGCCGAAGTGGCCGCCGGCAGCAAGCGCGAAAGCGAGACCTCGGGCGTACAACCCAACACCGGCGCTCCTTATGCGGTGATCATGCATCCGTTCATGTCGCCGCTCGGCGTGCCTTGCCAGGCGCCGGCCTGGGGCTACGTCGCCGGCATCGACCTGACCACCAACAAGGTGGTGTGGAAGCACAAGAACGGCACCAGCCGTGACAGCTCGCCGATCCCGATCGGCCTGCCGATGGGCGTACCGAGCATGGGCGGTTCCATGGTCACCGCCGGCGGCGTGGGCTTCCTCAGCGGCACCCTGGACCAGTACATCCGTGGCTATGACGTGAAGAACGGCAAGGAGCTGTGGAAATCCCGCCTGCCAGCCGGCGGCCAGGCCACGCCGATGAGCTACACCGGCAAGGATGGCAAGCAGTACGTGCTGGTGGTCGTGGGCGGCCACGGCTCCCTGGGCACCAAGATGGGCGACTACATCATTGCCTACAAACTGTCGGAATAACCCCTGACAGCAACTGAAAAGGCGGCTACCTGCGGGTAGCCGCCTTTTTTTGTGCTCGCCCTCACATGCCTTCGTGTAACGGCTGCCACCGAGTCAGAGCTGCTTCGTGTAGCCGCTGCCGCAGGCTGCGTAGGGCCGCGCAGCGGACGCAGACACAGGAAGGCCCTACGGGCCTTGGCGCAGCCTCACAAGCTCGGCAGCGGCTACGGCCATGGGTTTTGAAAAGTCCTACAGCTCACAGAGAACAGCATCACCTTGTTCCCTGCGACCACCTGCCTTTAAGGTCGGCAGGATCACCGGGCAGGCCCCAGGCAATGGACGACGACACCCCACACTCCCCCAGGCGCTTCATGCCCCTCACCAGCAACGACTACGACATCCCCGCCCTGCTGGTGGACACCCAGGCCCCGCTGGATGCCCTGCACGAAGCGGCCATCCACCGTATCCGTGCCGCGACCCAGCTGCTGGAAAGCATCGCCAGCCAGGACCACCTCGGTGGCAATCCGCAATTACTCCAGGACTTCGCCCAACTGTGCGTCATCCCCTTGCGTGATGGCTGCGACTTGCTGGATGTACTGGGCCGCCGCCTGCAGGAACAACTGGCCGATTGACCCTGCAAACCTGCGTAATTGCAAAGGGACATTAGCCCATCTGTGCTAATCGACCCTCCCCCTCCCCCGACGCTATAGTTTTGGCCAACCACCTCGTTCCCACCACCACCGCCGTCCTGCGGTGCGGGGGACGGCTGCGCCGTGGAAAGAAACTACAACACCAAGGAAGCGTCATCATGAAACTCCATCCCAACGTCCGTTCCTTCACCCTGCTCAGCGGCCTGGTAGTCGCGCTCGCCGGCTGCGCCGTCGCCAGCCCCAGCAACGACGACCTGAAGAACCGCGCCCAACTCACCATCGGCAAGAACGTGACCAGCGTCTCGAATGTACGCAGCGACAACAGCCAGACCTACTTCACCGCCAACACCAGCGCCGGTGGCTACAACTGCGTGCTGGCCTCCGGCGGCATGGTTGCCTTTGCCAGCATGGGCGGGGTGATCTCGATGCCCGCCGAGTGCAACAAGGAATAAAGCGACCATCCCGGAAACTCGCGACGAGCCCCGACACAGGGCTATGCCGCGCGAACGCACGACTCCCTGCAAAGGTCCCTCCGTCATGACATCCCGCCTAATCATGGTCACCGGTACGGTGCTGCTCGCCTGTGCCCTGAGCGCCTGCGCCCCGCGCCAGGGACGAACCCTGGACGAATACCCATCGGTGAAGATCCCCACCGTGCAATACCCCGACGTCCCCTTCGACACCCAGGCCGCACGCGCGGCCCTGCAACCGGGCACGGCCACCCTCACCGGCAAGTTCTGCATCGTCGGCAACGACGGCATCGAGGACAGCCGCGACGTCAAGATCTATCTCTACCCGGTCACCCCGCACCTGCAGGCCTGGCACAAGTTGCGCGCGTCCCAACCCGAAGGCGCACCGGTGAGCATGGTCCCCGAGGCCGTGGCCGTGCACCGGGTGACCCGCACCGACGGCAACGGCATCTTCCAGTTCACCGGCCTGCAACCGGGCCGGTACTTCGTCCAGGGCCAGGACATGGTGTACGGCACCAGCCGCTGGAACGAGTACGTGGGCACTGGCCAGAGCAACACCAACTATGGGCCGGTGACCACTCACTACTACACCGAGCGCAGCTCGATCTCTTCGTACTCGGGCATGCTGGATGACTTCGTCGAACTCGCCAGTGGCGAGAACAAGAAGCTGACCATGACCAACTACCCCCTGCTCATCCCATGCCGGACCTGGTAGCGGCTCCTGCCACCGCGCTCTTTTGAGGGGCCGCCATCGGCGTCTCGCGCAGGGCGCGCAAGGTGGCGCGCAGTTCCACCGGCCGCACTGGCTTGGACAGGATGGCGATGTTGCGATCGTGCAGCGCGGCATGGATCTTCTCGACATCGTGGCCGGTGATGATCAGCGCCGGCACTTCCCAGCCCCGCTGCTGGCGGATGTTATCGATGCACTCGATGCCCGAGAGCCGAGTGCCCAGGTCATAGTCGGCGACGATGATGTCGCAATCGGTGACCAGCTCCTCGGCCGAGGCCTCGGCCTGGACCACGCAGCCCCAGCGCTCCAGCAGTGCCGAAGTCGCCAGCAGCACGTTGCGGTCATCCTCCACCAGGCACACCCGCAATCCGCTCAGCAGGCCGTTCTGCAACGCCTCGTCGTGGCGCCGCAACTGCTGCGGCGCGGCCGGTTGCAGGCCCGACAGGGTCACGCTGGTGCCATGGCCGACCCGCGAGCGCAGGCGCACCTCCAGGTCCACCAGATGCCCCAGGCGCTTGACGATGGACAACCCCAGGCCCACGCCTTCGACGTCCTTGTCGCGCAACTGGCGGACCCGGTAGAACTCTTCGAAGATCCGCGGCAGGTGCTCTTCGGCGATGCCCCGCCCACGGTCGTGGATCTCGATGGCCAGGCCCTGGCCACGGCGGCGCACGCCAATCAGCACGGGTCCCTGCGGCGCATACTTGAAGCAGTTGGACAAAACGTTCTGCACCATGGTCGCCAGCAACCCGGGATCGATGCGTACCCAGTGGTTGCACGGCCGCAGCCGCAGCTCGACCCCGGCCCAGCGCGCCGCCTCGGCGTTCTGCCGTATCAGGTCACGCAGCAACTGCCCCAGGTGCACGGTTTCGTGCTTGGGTTGCACACGCCCGTTGTCCAGGGTGTAGAGATCCAGGATGGAGCGGAACAACTGCGACACGTTGAGCAGCGAACGGTCGATGTTGTCCACCAGGCGCCGCTCCTCCTGGCCGAGGTTGGCCTCGCGCAGGCAGGCAGTGAACAGGCCGATGGAGTGGATCGGCTGGCGCAGGTCATGGCTGGCCTGGGCCAGGAAACGCGATTTTTCCAGGTTGGCGGCAATGGCTTGCTCGGAGGCGAGTCGGGTGCGCTTGAGCAGGATATGGGCATAGATCGGGATCACGGTACTGGTGACCATCAGCATCAGCACCATGTAGGGGTGGCTTCGCCAGTACGGGGTCAGCAGGTAGACCATGAACAACGCGAACAGCGCCAGGACGGTGGCGATGGCCAGGTAGCGCGAACCGAAGCGCATGCCGTTGCCCAGGTTGACCCAGACCATCACCGCATAGATGGGCAGGGCGCCCTCGCCACCCACCACCAGGCCGAAGCAGGTGCCGGTGTAGTCGTAGATGATCCCCAGGATTCGCCGGGCCGGGTAATGCCCCGGCCAGCGGGCGATGGCCATGCGCAGCCCGATGGATACCAGGGTGAAGACGATGATGTAGATGATCACCGGCAGGTAGGTGTCGAAATCCTGCCCCGGCAGGCAACTGGTGATGATCACGTAGACCAGCGCGCAACTGGCGACGATGATGCGCAACGTGGCCTGGTCGAGCTCACTGTCCTTTTCGACTTTCATGCAACCGACTCCTTGTTCGGGACACCGGCACGGTGCCTCGCTGGCAATACGTGGTATCGGACACGACCAGCGGGCAGGTACAGTGCCGACCTGCCAAGGTAGCATGGCCCCAGGACTGATTGTTTCAAGGAGCTTCAAGACATGACATGCAGGATCATCGTCGCCGACGACCATCCCCTGTTTCGCGAGGGCATGCTGCGCACCGTCCAGCGCCTGCTGCCCGAGGCGGTCCTCGAAGAAGCCGGCGACCTGGCGGCCGTGCAGGCCCTGGCCGGCAATGGCGAGGAGCCGGACTCGCTGATCCTCGACCTGCGCTTTCCCGGGCTGACCTCGGTGAGCATGATCGCCGAGTTGCGCCGGCAACTGCCCAGGACCTCGATCATCGTGGTGTCGATGGTCGACAATCAGGACCTGATCAGTGAAGTCATGGCCGCCGGCGCCGACGGTTTCATCGGCAAGAACATCTGCCCCGAGGAAATCGCCCAGGCGATCCTCGACATCCGCCAGGGCGAGGTGGTGGTCAAGTACGCGCCCTCCGGCCTGCTGCTGCCCCTGGATGCCTGCACCGAACTCAGCGCCCTCACCACCCGTCAGCAGGAAGTGCTGCGCCTGATCGCCCAGGGCAAGACCAACAAGGAAATCGCCCGGGAACTGGACATCTCGCCGTTCACCGTGCGCATCCACGTCTCGTCGCTGCTGCACGCCCTGAAGGTGCCCTCCCGGGCCGCGGCGGCAGTGAAGTTCGCCGGCAACGGCTGAACCGCCCATTGCCCCACCGACCCGATGTGCCCAGGCCTGGCGGCTACGCTGGAGAAAACATGCACACCGCAGTACCCGAAGACATGCTCGAACAATTGCAACGCTGGATCGGCGACAGCGAATCCACCAACTGGAACGAATACATCACCGAGCATGTGGGCAAGGGCGTGCTGCGGGCCTTTACCCCAACGCAATGGCAACGCCTTGACGCGATGCTCCTGGATCAGCCCGAGTACTGGCAGCAACGCTGCGCCGCCGCCCTGGGGGAACTGCGCAGCCCGCAAGCCATCGAGCTGCTGAAACGCCTGCTGGAAGAGTCGCCGTACCTGGATGTGCGGATCATGGCGATCTATGAACTGGACTGGGCGGAAATAGTCATCGAACGACGCTATGCATTGCCCGTCCGCGAGGTCATGGCCCAGCTCCCCGAAGACCAGGTCGAACCCGAGCTGCACAGCCTGCTGGCCAAGGCCGAGACCGCTCCCTGTTGATCCGCCGGGCGATGGCAGAGTCAGCCCCCGGCCTTCAGCTCGAGACCCGTGCCTTGAGCAACCAGCGTTCGAAGGCTTCGGTAATCAGCGGTCGGCTGATCAGGTAACCCTGTACGGTATCGCACCCCCAGTTCTCCAGCAGCCTCAGGCAATGCTCGAACTCCACCCCCTCGGCCACCACCTTGAGCCCCAGCTTGTGGCTCATTTCAATGGTCGAGCGCACGATCACCGCATCCCCACTGGTTTCGTCCAGATTACGGATGAACGACTGGTCGATCTTCAGCTCCTGCACCGGCAGGCGCTGCAATTGCGCCAGGGACGAGTAGCCGGTGCCGAAGTCATCCACCGACAGGCTGATGCCACAGCCACGCAGGCGCTGGAGTACCGCCAGGGATTCTTCCGGATGACGCATGATGGCGCTTTCGGTGATCTCGAAGACCAGTTGCTCGGCCACCACCTGATAACGGTCCAGGCACTGGCTGACCCGGTCCACCAGGCCGCTGTCTTCCAGATCCCGGGCCGAAATGTTCAATGACAGGCGCACCGGCAGGGCCCGGCGATTCCATTCGGCCAACTGGCGGATGCAGGCCTCGATGACCCAGGTCGTCAGGCTGTGCATGCTGCCGGTACGCTCGGCCAGGGGAATGAATTCCGCCGGGGGCACCACGCCGAACACCGGGTGCTGCCAGCGCAACAGGGCTTCGGCCTGGTGCAGGTAATCCCGGCGCAGGTCCAGTTTGGGCTGGAACAACAGGAACAGCTCGCCCTCGGCGGCGGCACGTCGCAAGTCTCGAATCAGGCTGATCTGCCGCTGATGGGCCAGGTCGCGGTCCTGCTGGTAGACCTGCAGGTAACCCGGCTTGAGCGAGGCGTCGTGGCGGGCGATGGCCGCACGGCTGATCAGCTCTTCGGCCGACTGGCCATCGGCCGGGTACACCGCCACCCCCACGCAGATCTGCAATCTGACTTCATCGCCCTGGATCAGCTGCGGCCGGCTGAGCAGGCCATGGAGCCGGTCGGCCATGGCGATGGCGCCAGTGAGCTCGGTGTTCTCCAGCAACAGCAGGAACTCGCTGGAGGTGATGCGCGCCGCCGTATCGCCCTGGGACAACACTTCCCGCAAGCGCCAGCTGAGCTCGCCCAACATCTGCTCCAGGCCTTCGGCACCGAAGCCTTCGTTGATCGCCCGGTAATTGTCGATCCCCAGGTACAGCAGCACCACGTTGCGCCGCTCGGCAATGGCCTTGCTCAAACGCTCGATGGCCAGGACCCGGTTGGGCAACCCGGTCAGTGGGTCGTGCAGGGCGTTATGGGCCAGTTGTCGCTCGCGGGTGGCGATGGCGCTCTGCATCGCGTTGAAGGCATCGGTCAGCACTCCGAACTCATCGCTGCGCTTGATCGCTACCGGCGCCTGGTAATTGCCGGAACCGATGCGCCGGGCCGCCTGGGCCAGGTCCTCCAGAGGCCGGGCCACCCAGCGCGCCATCAACAAGGCGCAGAACAGCGATGCGATTAGCGCCACGCCGGCGATCCACAAGAACTCCCGGTCCAACGGTGCGAAGGCTTCCAGGGCCTGCTCCATGGGGCTCTGCAGCAGGGCCATGACCCGTGGGTCGCCTTCGCCGTCGGTATTGGCCAATTGCAGCGCCTGGTTGAGGAAGCGCTGACCATGGAGTTCGCTCAACTGCGGCAACGG
The DNA here is from genome assembly GCF_014230245.1 of Pseudomonas sp. MSSRFD41. Classification (NCBI taxonomy): domain Bacteria; kingdom Pseudomonadati; phylum Pseudomonadota; class Gammaproteobacteria; order Pseudomonadales; family Pseudomonadaceae; genus Pseudomonas; species Pseudomonas sp. MSSRFD41. Next base: position 192,337 of record NZ_JACKZK010000005.1, read on the forward strand.
TTGCCACAACGAGTCATGCAAGATGTTGATGATGGCCGACCAGAACACCTCCGGCTGGGTGCTGAACAACTCGCCGGAGCGTTGTCCGTCCACCGCCAGGAACGAGACCTCGAGGTTGCTCATCGAGCGCAGTTCCTGGGCGAAGGACTCGTCCATGGGAAACCCCATGACCACCCGGGCGATCGGCAACGGCTCGAGCACTTCACCCTGGACCAGCAGGTAGGGCCGGTCCTGGATCGCCACCAGCAGCATGTGGATGTCGTGGCGCAGGGCCCGACGCAACGCCTGGTCATAGGGGAAGGCCTGGTCGCGACCGATGGCTGGCAGGGTACTGGCGATGACCCGGCCTTCCGGGGACAGGACGAACATCTCGCTGGAGCGAATGCCACCCCGGTGCTGGGCCAGGGCCGCGAGGATATCCACCGGCCTGCCGCTGATCACCGCGCGGCGAAACTCGGCATCCCCCACCAGCCAGTCGATGCCGTATTGCAGGTTGCGCCCGCGAGAATCCAGCAAACGTTCGAAGACCCGGGTGCCGGTCTTCAACTGCAATTGCGCCTGGCGCTCCACCGCCTGGGTAGTGGCGGCCTTGACCGCGAAATACACCGCGGCGATCAGCACCAGGAGCAACAGTGCCAGTACCCCGACGATCCTTGCCTGGAAGGTTCGACGCCACCTCATGAGGCTGCTCTCGACAACTCCGGTTGCCGGCAGGATCCAGGAAACGACAATGCGGCTAGCTGCCGCCGGGCGCTGAAAAATCCGTTCTTCATACCCATCCCTCTGAGAAGCTGAACATGGCCGTCAAATAAATGGCGTTCTTGTTCCGACAATCCGGAGCGTCGACTCAATGTGCGAATAATAGAAGATCGCGCAGTGAAACCGCTGAGCTTTAAGTCATTTTATTGACAATCGATATCAGAAAATTACTTCAAGCTATCTCATCGATTCCACCACAAGGCTAGGAAACAGCGCCATGAGCCAGGGCAAACCTACCCTGCAACACGCCTGGGCGTGGCAACTTGCATCAGCAATGATGACCGCCGCCTACGGAAAAAAGCTGTAACCCTTGCCCCATTGAAACCCGCCATGACCCGCCCCATCTAACCCTGCATAGCCCATCGTGCAGGAGCCTCCATGAGCGATCAGCAAGAATTCCCCGAAGATCCGCGTGACTACGTCGAGCCGGATGCAACCGAACATCCGGTCGCCCATGGCACCGACCTGGCGCTGCCGGGGCAAAGGCTTCCGGACAAGGTCTACATCATCCCGATCCACAATCGGCCGTTCTTCCCGGCCCAGGTCCTGCCGGTCATCGTCAATGAAGAGCCCTGGGCCGAGACCCTGGAGTTGGTGAGCAAGTCCGAGCATCACTCCCTGGCCCTGTTCTTCATGGATACACCCCAGGAAGACCCACGACATTTCGACACTTCGGCGCTGCCGGAGTACGGCACCCTGGTCAAGGTCCACCACGCCAGCCGTGAGAACGGCAAGCTGCAATTCGTCGCCCAGGGCCTGACCCGGGTGCGGATACGCACCTGGCTCAAGCACCATCGCCCGCCTTACCTGGTGGAAGTCGAATACCCGCGCCAGCCCGCCGAGCCCACCGACGAAGTCAAGGCCTACGGCATGGCGCTGATCAACGCGATCAAGGAACTGCTGCCGCTCAACCCGCTGTACAGCGAAGAGTTGAAGAACTACCTCAATCGCTTCAGCCCCAACGATCCATCGCCGCTGACCGACTTCGCCGCCGCCCTGACCTCCGCCACCGGCAACGAGTTGCAGGAAGTGCTCGACTGCGTGCCCATGCTCAAGCGCATGGAGAAAGTCCTGCCGATGCTGCGCAAGGAAGTGGAAGTCGCACGGCTGCAGAAAGAAATTTCCGCCGAGGTCAACCGCAAGATCGGCGAGCATCAGCGCGAGTTCTTCCTCAAGGAACAGCTCAAGGTGATCCAGCAGGAACTGGGGCTGACCAAGGACGATCGCAGCGCCGACCTGGAACAGTTCGAGCAGCGCCTGCAGGGCAAGGTCCTGCCACCCCAGGCGCAGAAACGCATCACCGAGGAAATGAACAAGCTGTCGATCCTCGAGACCGGCTCGCCGGAATATGCGGTCACCCGCAACTACCTGGAATGGGCCACCGCCGTGCCTTGGGGCATCTATGGCCAGGACAAGCTCGACCTCAAGCACGCGCGCAAAGTGCTGGACCAGCACCACGCTGGCCTGGACGACATCAAGAACCGCATCCTCGAGTTCCTCGCGGTGGGTGCGTACAAGGGCGAGATCAGCGGCTCCATCGTGCTGCTGGTGGGTCCGCCCGGCGTGGGCAAGACCAGCGTCGGCAAATCCATCGCCGAATCCCTGGGCCGCCCCTTCTACCGCTTCAGCGTCGGCGGCATGCGCGATGAGGCCGAGATCAAGGGCCACCGCCGCACCTACATCGGCGCCCAGCCGGGCAAGCTGGTGCAGGCCCTGAAGGAAGTGGAGGTGATGAACCCGGTGATCATGCTCGACGAGATCGACAAGATGGGCCAGAGCTACCAGGGCGATCCGGCCTCGGCACTGCTGGAGACCCTCGACCCGGAGCAGAACGTCGACTTCCTCGACCACTACCTGGACCTGCGCATGGACCTGTCCAAAGTGCTGTTCGTGTGCACCGCCAACACCTTGGACTCGATCCCCGGGCCGCTGCTGGACCGCATGGAAGTGATTCGCCTGTCGGGTTACATCACCGAGGAAAAACTCGCCATCGCCAAGCGCCACCTATGGCCCAAGCAACTGGCGAAGGCCGGGGTGGCCAAGGCCAGCCTGGGCATCAGCGACAGCGCCCTGCGCACGGTGATCGACAGCTATGCCCGGGAAGCCGGGGTGCGCCAGCTGGAGAAGCAACTGGGCAAGCTGGTGCGCAAGGCCGTGGTGCGGCTGCTGGACGAACCCGACGCCCGTATCAAGATCGGCCCCAAGGACCTGGAGGCGTCCCTGGGCATGGCGGTGTTCCGCAACGAACAGGTGCTCAGTGGCGTCGGGGTCATCACCGGGCTGGCCTGGACCAGCATGGGCGGGGCGACCCTGCCCATCGAGGCCACGCGCATTCATACCCACAACCGCGGCTTCAAGCTCACCGGCCAGCTGGGCGATGTGATGAAGGAGTCGGCGGAAATCGCCTACAGCTACGTCAGCTCGCACCTCAAGCAGTTCGGTGGCGACAGCAAGTTCTTCGACGAAGCCTTCGTCCACTTGCACGTACCCGAGGGCGCCACGCCCAAGGATGGCCCCAGCGCCGGGGTGACCATGGCCAGCGCCCTGCTGTCCCTGGCTCGTAACCAGCCACCGAAGAAAGGGGTGGCCATGACCGGCGAGCTGACGCTCACCGGCCACGTGCTGCCCATTGGCGGGGTACGCGAGAAGGTGATTGCCGCGCGCCGGCAGAAGATCCACGAGCTGATCCTGCCGGAGCCCAACCGTGGGCACTTCGAGGAACTGCCGGACTACCTCAAGGAAGGCCTCACCGTGCATTTCGCCAAGCGCTTCGCCGACGTGGCCAAGGTACTGTTCTAACCCGGGCCCTGCAGGAGCGGGGCTTGCCCGCGACGAAAACGACGCACGGTACCTGACGTACCGCGTCGTCGTTCATCGCGAAGCAGCTTCGTTCCTGCAACCGCCCAGCCCCGCCACACATTTCTCCATCTTCAGTTATGCTCGCCGTTCGTCGTGAATGATCGGAGCTTCCTGACCCATGCCCGCCAACCGCCTGCTTATCTTGCTCAGCGTTGCCCTGCTGGCCGCCTGCGCGAGCCAACCCAAGCAAAACGTCACCGTGGAAAACCAGAGTGAGTGCCCGCTGCAGCTGCACAACGGCCAGAACTTGATCGTCACCCTGCCGAGCAACCCCACCACGGGCTATCGCTGGGCGATCCAGGACTCGGCGGGCGGCATCCTGCGCAAGGTCAGCCCGGAGGTCTACAGCAATCCGGATGACACCGGCCTGGTCGGCAGCGGCGGCTTCTCCACCTGGCGTTTCCAGGCCTTCGCCAACGGCACGGGCCGCCTGCTGCTGACCTACCAGCAGCCCTGGGCGCCGGAGGAAGCGCCGGTCAAGGCCTTCGACTGCTCGATCACGGTCAATTGACATGGGCTGGCTAATCCTTGCGCTGATGGGCGCCGCGACCTTCATCTACGGCACCGCCATACATGCCACCCTGCTCTGCCTGCTGGTCAAGCCCCTGCCGGTACTGGCCCTGCTGGGCTGGCTGCACGATGCGCCCTCGGGGGACTACCGGCGCTGGATCATCATCGGCCTGCTGTTCTCGGTGCTGGGGGACATCCTGCTGGCCTGGCCCATGGACCTGTTCGTGTTCGGCCTGGGCGCCTTCCTGGTGGCCCACCTGGCCTACCTCAAGGCCTACCTGAGCGACTGCCGGCGCCTGGCGCCGCTGCCACTGCTGCTGGCCCTGGCCATCGGCGTGGCGTTGCTGAGCGTGCTGATCGCCCATGGCCTGGGGCCGCTGCTGGTGCCGGTGATCGTCTATGCCCTGACCATCAGCGCCATGCTCTGGCGGGCCCTGGCGCGGCTGGGCACGGCGGTGCCCAAGCGTTCGGCGGCCCTGGCCGCGCTCGGTGCCTTGAGCTTCGCCTTCTCCGACAGCCTGATCGGCCTGAGCCGCTTCGTCGCCGCCTTCGATGCCGCGCCCTACCTGATCATCATCTTCTACTGGCTGGGCCAGTGGGGCATCGCCGCTTCGGCCTTCAGCCAGAAGCCGCGCTAGCCCCGGGATGGGCGACACCCATTGTCGCCCTAGCCTTCCCAGGCCTTATCGCAGCCAGCCACAGCGGCTACAATGCCGCCCCTCTTTTTTATCGCCATCGCTGGAACCGCCGTGAGCAAAGAACCCGACCGCCTATTCGCCCAGCCCCTGGCCCAGGTGCCCGACTTCGCCTTCAACGAAGACGTGGTGCGGGTCTTCCCGGACATGATCAAGCGCTCGGTACCCGGCTACCCGACCATCGTCGAGAACCTCGGGGTCCTGGCGGCGCAGTTCGCCCAGCCCCACAGCGTGCTCTACGACCTCGGGGCGTCCCTCGGGGCGGTGACCCAGGCCTTGCGTCGCCATGTGCGCAGCGATGGCTGCCGGGTGATCGCCGTGGACAACTCGGCGGCCATGGTCGAGCGCTGCCGGGAATACCTCAACGGCCAGGACTCGATGTTCCAGGAGCTTTTGCCCGTGCAAGTGGTGGAGGGCGATATCCTGGCCCTGGAGTTCCAGCCGGCCTCGGTGGTGGCGATGAACTTCACTTTGCAGTTCATCGCCCCTGAACAGCGCCAGGCCTTGCTGACGCGCATCCGCCAGGCACTGCTGCCCGGCGGCGCGCTGATCCTCTCGGAAAAGCTGCGCTTCAACGACGTCCAGGAACATGAGCTGCTCACCGACCTGCACGTCGCCTTCAAGCGCGCCAATGGCTACAGCGAACTGGAGATTGCCCAGAAGCGCAGCGCCATCGAGAACGTCATGAAGCCCGACAGCCTCGAGGAACACCGCGAACGCCTGCTGGCCGCCGGCTTCTCGAAAGTCGTGCCCTGGTTCCAATGCCTTAATTTCGCTTCGTTGATTGCCCTGCCATGATCGATCTGTCCCCCCTGGCCCGCCATCTGGTGGGCACTCCCCTGGCCGTCTGGGCCCAGGGCCTGCAAGCGCAACTCGATGCCAAGATGGAAAAGGGCCATGGCGACCTGGCCCGCTGGCAGAGCGCGCTGGACGCCCTGCCGGACGTGCGCCCCAGTGAAATCGACTTGCTCAATGGCCTGGTCCTGGACAGCGACTGCGACGCCGCGACCCGCGAGCGGATGCGCACTGCCCTGATGGGCCTGAGCCCCTGGCGCAAGGGCCCGTTCGACCTGTTCGGCGTGCATGTGGACACCGAGTGGCGCTCGGACTGGAAGTGGTCGCGGGTCGCGCCACACCTTGACCTGCACGGCAAGCGCATCCTCGATGTCGGTTGCGGCAACGGCTACTACATGTGGCGCATGCTCGGCGCTGGCGCCGACAGCGTGATCGGCGTCGATCCGAACTGGCTGTTCTTCTGCCAGTTCCAGGCCGTACAACGCTACCTGGAACAACCCAAGGCCTGGCACCTGCCGTTCCCGTTCGAGGACCTGCCGCCGAACCTCGAGGGTTTCGACACCGTGTTCTCCATGGGCGTGTTCTACCATCGCCGCTCGCCCATCGAGCACCTGCTGGCGCTCAAGGACTGCCTGGTCAAGGGGGGTGAACTGGTGTTGGAGACCCTGGTGGTCGAAGGCGACCAGCAGCAGGTGCTGGTGCCGCAAGACCGTTACGCGCAGATGCGCAACGTGTGGTTCCTGCCATCGGTGCCGGCCCTGGAACTGTGGCTGCGCCGCGCCGGGTTCAGCGACGTGCGCTGCGTGGACGTCAACCTGACCAGCGTGCAGGAACAGCGGGCCACCGAGTGGATGAAGTACCAGTCCCTGAGCGACTTCCTCGATCCCGCCGACCACCGCAAGACCATCGAAGGCCTGCCGGCGCCGATGCGCGCCGTGATCGTCGCCAGGAAATGAAGCCCGCGCATCCGTAGGATGCGAGGCTGGCCCTCTATAGCGATATCGAACACCACACCCGGTTCAAGGTGAGCATGCCCGGGCTGGCGTCATCGCGAGCAAGCTTCGCTCCTGCAGGGGGGTGTTCAGTCGCGGCTGGCCCGCCGTGCCTTGAAGAACTCGCTGAGCACCGTGCCGCACTCCTCGGCCAGCACCCCACCTTCGTACAGCACCCGGTGGTTGAGAAAGCCCTGGGTGAAAAACTGCCCCTGGCTCTGCACGATGCCCGCCTTGGGCTCCAAGGCGCCGTAGACCACCCGCGCGATGCGCGAATGGACGATCAGCCCGGCACACATGCTGCAGGGCTCCAGGGTGACGTACAGGGTACTGCCCGGCAGGCGGTAGTTGCTCACTGCCTGGGCCGCGGCGCGAATGGCCACCATCTCGGCATGGGCGCTGGGGTCGCTACCGCTGATCGGGCAGTTGTAGCCGCGACCGATGACCTGCCCATCGAGCACCAGCACCGCACCCACGGGAACCTCCCCGAGGGCGGCCCCTTGGGCAGCCAGGGCCAGGGCCTCGCGCATGAACGCCTGGTCGCGGCTGCGATCGATGATCGGTGCCGGGCGAATCTGGCGCATCACACCACCTCGATCGCGGCCATCAGGCCGGTTTCCATGTGGTCGATCACATGGCAGTGGAACATCCAGGTGCCCGGGTTATCGGCCACCAGCGCCACCTGGGCGCGTTCGTTCTTGCCCAGCAGGTAGGTGTCGGTGAACCAGGGCTCGACGATCTGGCGGCGATTGGAAGCGATCACCTTGAAGCTCATGCCGTGCAGGTGGATAGGGTGCTGGTACTGGGTCATGTTCTTGAGCTCGAAGATGTAGCTCTTGCCCTTCTTCAAGGTGGCGATCGGACGATCGGCGCAGGTCTTGTCGGTGATGTCCCAGGCCTGGCCGTTGATCTGCCACAGGCTCGGCGGCTTGCCGTTCTCGGTGTTCACCGAGACCTTGCCGGCCCACTCGAAATTGAAGTTGAGCTTCTCGGCCTTTTCCAGGTCCGGCTCGGCGATGGGGTTGGCCGGCAGCGCCTTGGGCCAGTCGCCGGGGGCTTCGCTGCTGGCCACCGAACGCAGGGTGCCCAGGCGCACGAAGCCATCGCGCAGGGAGATTTCCTCGCCGGCCTCGGGAATGCGGATGGCCAGGCAGATGCGCATGCCCGGGCCGAGCCAGTAGTCGTCGTCCAGCGGGCGCGGGGTGATCGGGTTGCCGTCGAGGGCATAGATCATCGCCTCGCAGTTGCCCTTGAGGTTGAGGCGATAGGTCCAGGTGTTGTCCAGGTTCAGCAGGCGCACCCGCACCACCTGCCCGGCCGGCAGCTCGGTCACCGCCTCGGCCTGGCCGTTGATGGTGATCAGGCGTCCCGCGGTGCCATTGCGTGCGGCCTCGCGCGGTACGCTGAAGGGCATCCAGGCGCCCTGCTCGTCCACGTGCCAGGTCTTCAGGCTCAGGGTGCGCTCATGCTTGAAGCCGGTCGGCTCGCGCTCCTCGACGATCAGTGGGCCGACTAGGCCCCGACCCAGTTCCTCGGAACTGCTGACATGGGGGTGGTACCAGTAGCTGCCGGCATCCGGCACGCGGAACTTGTAGTCGAAGAACTCGCCCGGCTTGACCGGCAGCTGCGAGACGTAGGGCACGCCGTCCATTTCCAGCGGCAGGCGGATGCCGTGCCAATGAATGGTGGTTTCCACCGGCAGGTGGTTGATGAAGCGCACCCGCAACCAGGTGCCCTGGCGGACCCGCAATTCGGTGCCCGGCGCCGACGGCCCGAAGGCCCAGGCCTGGGTCTTGAAACCCGCTACCAGCTCGACATCCAGCGGGGCGGCGATCAACTCGTAGTCGTGCCCGGCATTGTCGTCCGCGACCTTGCCCAGCCAGTAACGCGACGCACCGCCGGCGCCCACGCCAACCACCACCAGACCGGCCAGACCACCGAGTATTTGTCGACGGGTAAAGGACATGGACTCAACTACCTCACGTATCTGCCGCGGGCCCGGGCCCGCAAAAAGGCGAATACGATACACCCGCAGTTGAGAAACAGTAAGGCCGGCGCGGCGACGGGACGCAGATGCAGGGCCGTGGTTGCGCTCAGCCCTGCAGCCCCAGCAACAGATGCACCACCCCGCCTGCCAGGGGCATCACCGCCGGCACTCCAGCCTTGGCCAGGGCAGTGCTGTCGAGCAAGTGCGGGTCATGCAGCTCCAGGCGCAACCGGGTCAGGGCCAGCCATTGCTGGCTCTTGATATTGGCAGGTCCGCCCAATGCCGCCAGCGTCGATTCATCCAGGGCATGACCGCCAGCCTTGGGCGCTTTCGGCTGGTCGGGCACCAGGTCCGGAGTCAGGGCTTTCCAGAACGCCCGCTGTAGTTTCTCGAACATCTTCAGTTCTCCAGGACCGGTGAGTGAGCGGCAAGCGGTTGGCGATGCAGGCATTCACGCACCTGGGCAGCATCCTCCAGATTAACGATGTGCGCGGCCAGCGCCTGGCACTGGGCCAGGTCCAGCTCCCGCACCCGGGCCTTGATGGCCGGGATCAGCGGCACGCTCACCGACAACTCATCCACCCCCAGGCCCAGCAACAGCGGCACCGCCAGGGTTTCAGAAGCCAGCGCACCGCACACACCGACCCACTTGCCGTGGGCATGGGCGGCCTGGACCGTGGTGGCGATCAGGCGCAGCACCGCCGGGTGGAAACTGTCAGCCTGGCTGGCCAGGCGCGGATGGTCGCGGTCCATGGCCAGGGTGTACTGGGTCAGGTCGTTGGTGCCGATGGAAAAGAAATCCACTTCCGGGGCGAAGCGATCCGCCAGCAACGCTGCCGACGGCACCTCGACCATGATCCCCTGCCGGGGTGATTGCGCCAGCCCCAGGGCCTGGACCTCCTGCTCCAGCCACTGGCGCGCCTGGCGCAGCTCCGCGAGCTGGCTGACCATCGGCAACATGATGTGCAGGCGGGCCTGCCCGGCGCTGGCCAGGATCGCCCGGAATTGCTCCCGTAGCAGTTCCGGACGCGCCAGGCACAGGCGAATGCCGCGCAGGCCGAGAAAGGGGTTGGCCTCGCTGTCCATCGGCACATAGGCCAGGGGTTTGTCGCCGCCCACATCCAGGGTGCGCACCACCAGGTTGCGTTCGGGCCCCAGGGCCTGGGCGATGGCCCGATAGGTGGCTGCCTGTTCCTGCGGGCTCGGCGCCTGGGTACGGTCCTGGTAGAGAAACTCCGAACGCAACAGGCCGACACCATCGCCCCCCAGGCTGACGGCCTGCTCGGCCTCCGCCAGGCAGGCAATGTTGGCCGTGACCTCAAGGTGATGACCATCGAGGGTCACCGCCGGCAGCGCCGCCTGGGCCAGGTCCCGGTGCTGGCGCTGGCGTTGTTGTTCGCGCTGGGCATCCAGTTGCCGCAGCAATTGCGGGTCAGGGTCCGAGTGCAGTTCGCCACGATCGGCATCCAGCAGTACCGGCGTACCGTCGGCCAGGGACAGCACCTGGGGCGACAGGCCACAGAGCGCCGGCAACCCCAGGGCTCGGGCCAGGATCGCCACATGGCTGGTGGCGCCACCGCCCACGGTGACAAAACCCAGCACCCGGGTGGTATCCAGGCTTGCGGTTTGCGAAGGGGTCAATTGCTCGGCCACCAGGATGGCCTGGTCCGGCAGGTCCAGGGCCTGTTCCCGCACGCCAAGAATCAGCTCCAGTACCCGCTGGCCAACATCCGCCAGATCCACCGCACGCTCGGCCAAGAGGCTGCTGCCCAGGCTTTGGAACAGCTCGGCGGTGACCTCGATGGCGCTGTTCCAGGCAAAGGCGGCGCTCTTGCCGCTGGCGATCAGCGACTCGGCCTGCTCCAGCAGGCTCGGGTCGTCCAGCAACTCCTGGTGCGCGCGGAAGATGTTCTGTTGCGCTTCACCCGGGGCATCGTCCCGCAGCCGTTGCAGGGCACTGGCCGCCTGGCGCAGGGCCCGCGCCAGGGCTTGGCGCTCCTGCTGCGGACGGGTTGCCTGTTCAATGATTTGCAAGCGCGGCGGCGCCACTTGCCGCACCTGGCCGAAGGCCGAGCCCGGTGAAGCACAGACCCCGCGCAGGATGGCCCCTGGCACATCATCCGATACAGCTGGGGATACGGCTTTGGGCAGCGCAGCGACCGGCTCCCCACAGCCGGAGGCCAGCAGCGCCACCAGGGCCTGGATCGCCTGCTCGGCATCCGTGCCCACGGCACTGACCTGCAAGGCATCGCCCTGGACCGTCTGCAAGGCCATGATCGATACCAGGGACTTGGCGTTGGCCGTATCGCTGCGCCGGTGCAGGCAAATGTTCGCGGCAAAACCCTTGGCAGCCTGGGCCAGCAGGGCCGCCGGACGCGCATGCAGGCCCTGGGGATTGCCCAGGATCAGCGGCTCGGAAAACAGCGCCTCGCCCTCGGCAGCAGGGGCCTGCGCAGGGGCCTGGGCAGCCAGGTCAAGCTGTAGCAGCGGCTGGCCCTGTTCCACCAACCGGCGCTCATCCACCAGTGCGCTCACCGGCTCGCTGCTGACCACCAGCATCAGGGTCAGCAGGCTGCGGGCATGCAGGGCCAGGTAGTCGGCATCGAACTCGATCAGCGCCTGTCCCGCCGCCACCTGCTGGCCTTCGTGGACCAGGCAGGTGAATCCCTTGCCCGCCAGGTTCACCGTGTCCAGCCCGATGTGCATCAGCACCTGCTGGCCCTGCTCGCCGGTAATGCTCACCGCATGGCCACTGTGCTGCAGGTTGCTGACCATTCCGGACAGGGGCGCGCAGAGGGTCTGGGAGGTCGGGTCGATGCACATGCCGTCGCCGATCGCCCGGCTGGAAAACACCGGGTCCGGCACCTGTTCCAGGGGCAGCAGCAGCCCGGACAGGGGCGCGAGCAATTGCAAGGGTTGGGTTATGGCCATGACGTCACCTGCTGTTGATTCCTTGAAATGCCGATGGGGCGCGAGCCCCGGGAGCATCGCTTATTTCCACCAGTACTCGACCTGCAAACCGAGATTCGCCCCATGTCGGGCGCTGCCGAATGCACCGCTGTCGGACAGCGCGGAGCCGGCCGCCAGTTGATTGGCCGCACGCTGGGCCGCCTCGTTCCAGCTGGCATAGGTGTAATACAAGCGCACCTCGGGACGGGCCCAGAACTCCGGCCCCTTGGGCGACCAGGTCGGGGCGAAGGTGAACTTGCTGAGCTTGCGCGTGCCCCCGGGGGCCTCCACCTGATCGTGGCCGAACTCAGCCACCAGCTTGAACTGCTCGGTGATGGCATAGGCCGGGCGCACGCCGAGGGAGATCCACTTCTGGTCCTGGCCGTCGGGACGGATGTCCTTCTGATAGACCGCCTCAAACTGACCGCCGAAGCGCGGGGTCAGTTGCCAGTCGAAAAACTCCACTAGGCGATAGCTCTTGTTGCTGTCATCCAGATAGGAGTTGCCGGTATAACCCAGGCCGGTGCCCGGGCCTTCGCCGTATTGCAGGGCGAGCTTGTTCTTGCCGCCCAGAAAGCCCTGTTGCACATGCTGGGTGGTGACCGCCCAGCCACTGTGGGCGCCACGGCGATCGGGCTTTTCCAGGTAGCTCAGGCCCAGTTCCAGCTCGCCGCCGGGATTGCTCTGGAAGCCGGCGACGTTGAAGTCGTGACGGGTCACCGCCTGCTTCTGGTAGAGGTTGTCCTTACGGGAAAAGGCATAGCTGTATTTCAGGTCGCCGATGTGCACGTCCTCGACCCCGCCGCCGGTGGCGCTCTGGTTCCAGTAGTAGAAGTCGGAGATATGGATGTCGTTACGCTTGTAGTAACGACGCCCGGCCCACAGCGAACCGCCATTGAGGCTGGGCAGCTTGGACCACTGGGCATACATCTGCGGCATGCGCGCCGAGCCATTCTCCCCCCGGAAGGTCAGGTTGCGATCGTAGCGGTTGTTGAGCGAGGCCATGCCATCGACGCTGAGCACCGAGCCGTCCTCGAGAGTGTACAGATCCTGGCGCAGCTCCAGCTCGGCGTACTGTTCGCATTCGTTGCCCAGGCGGTATTTGGATGGCGCGCCGGGCAGCTGGAAGCACGATTGCGAACCACTGTTGACCGACGTACCGAGGCCGCTGCGCATGTAGCCGGAGAACTCCAGGGCCTGGACCGGATAGGGCAAGGCCAGGCACAGGCAGGACGCCGCCAAACCGCGATTGATCGTTGTTTTCATAAGCCACCCCATTATTTTTATTGTGATGTTGGCAACCCCGGGCGCCGGCTGGCCGGCGATCGAGGCCCTGCACCGGCCCTGGTACAGGGCATGCCTGGCAAACGGCAAAAACCACCTGGCTACTAGGCGTCGGCCAGGTGCAGGACGAAGGACTCATAGGGCCGCAGCAGCAACTGCCGGCTGCGCATGGCATCGCCCGGGTAGTTGCTGATCAGCAGCCGCTGTTGCATGCCCGGCTCGATAATCTGCGACGGCAATTGGACCTCGCACGGCGCGCCATAGAAGTTGTTCACCACCAACAGGCGCTCGCCCCGCCCTTCGCGCACGTAGATCCAGACCTGCGGGTGGTCGGGCAACAACTGGCGGTAGATGCCGTGCTGGATCAACGCCTGCTCACGGCGCAAGGCGATCAACCGACGATAGTGGTGCAACACCGATTGCGGGTCCTCTTGCTGCGCCTCGACATTGATCTGGCCGGCATTGGCCGCGACCTCGATCCACGGCTCGACGCTGCTGAAACCGGCGTTGACCCCGGCACTCCACTGCATGGGGGTGCGCCCGTTGTCCCGGGACTTCTGCTGGATCGCCGCCATGATCTGTTGCGGGTCTTCACCGGCCTCGCGCTTGAGGCGGTAGATGTTCAGGGTCTCGACGTCGCGGTATTGCTCGATACGCTGGAAATGCGGATTGGTCATGCCCAGCTCTTCACCCTGGTAGACGAAGGGCGTGCCCTGCAGCAGGTGCAAGGCGGTGGCCAGCATCTTGGCCGATACCACCCGATGCTCGCCGTCGTCGCCGAACCGCGACACCACCCGGGGCTGGTCGTGATTGCACCAGAACAACGCGTTCCAGCCGCCACCGGCCTGCATGCCGCACTGCCAATCGGAAAGAATGCGCTTGAGTTCGAGGAAGTCGAAATCGGCCCGCAGCCACTTCTGCTGGTTGGGGTAGTCCACCTTCAGGTGATGGAAGTTGAAGGTCATCGACAGCTCCTTCGACTCCGGGTTCGAGTAGCGGATGCAGTGCTCCAGGCAAGTGGAGGACATCTCGCCGACATTCACCAGGTCGTGGCCGGCGAACACCTCCCGATGCATCTCCTGCAGGTATTCATGGACGTTCGGGCCGTCGGTATAGAAACGTCGGCCGTCGCTCTGGTCCTCGGGGAAGTCCACCGGCTTGGAGATCAGGTTGATCACATCCAGGCGAAAGCCGCCGACCCCCTTGTCCCGCCAGAAGCGCATCATCTTGAAGACTTCGGCGCGCACCTGGGGGTTGTCCCAGTTCAGATCGGCCTGGGTGTGATCGAACAGGTGCAGGTAGTACTGGCCGGTCTGCGCCTCGTACTCCCAGGCCGAGCCGCCGAACTTGGACTCCCAGTTGTTGGGCTTGTCGCGCCAGATGTAGAAGTCCCGGTAGGGGTTGTCCAGGCTGCTGCGGGCCTGCTGGAACCAGGTGTGCTCGATGGAGGTGTGGTTGACCACGATGTCGAGCATCAACTTGATGCCGCGCTTGCCGGCCTGCTCGATCAACAGTTCGCAGTCGGCCATGCTGCCGTAGCTGGGATCGATGGCGTAGTAGTCGCTGATGTCATAGCCGTTGTCGCGCTGCGGCGAGCGCAGGAACGGAGTCAGCCACAGGCAGTCGACCCCCAGCCAGTGCAGGTAGTCGAGCTTGTCTACCACGCCCAGCAGGTCGCCGGTGGCCTGTCCTGAGTGGCTGTGAAAACTTTTCGGGTAGACCTGGTAGATCACCGAGCGCTGCCAGTCTTGCATGGGGTATTCCTTTGGAAAGTGCACAAGCGTTCACCGCCTCGTGCTGGGCCGCTCAGGCCACGCGGTAACCGGGACGGATGATCTTCAGGCTCAGGCCGCAAGTGAGGACGAAGGGCACTACCAGCGCCACGACCATGCCCACGACGAACATCGGGATGTATTGGGGAATGATCGAGATGAACCCCGGCAACCCACCGACGCCGATGGCCGAGGCCTGGACCTTGTTCAGCGAAAGAAAGACGCTGCCCAGGGCCGAGCCGGTCAGCGCGGCGTAGAACGGAAACTTGTAGCGCAGGTTGACCCCGAACATCGCCGGTTCGGTGATGCCGAAATAAGACGAGATCGCCGAGGTCGAGGCCATGCTGCGGTCCCGGGCGTTGCGGCTCATGGTGAATACCGCCAGGGCGGCACTGCCTTGGGCCAGGTTGGACATGACGATCATCGGCCAGATGAAGGTGCCGCCCTGGGTAGAGATCAGTTGCAGGTCGACCGCCAGGAACATGTGGTGCATGCCGGTGATCACCAGCGGCGCATAGAGCAGGCCGAAGATCGCCCCGCCCACCATTGGCGCCAGCTCGAACAGAATGACCACGCCCTCGGTGATCAGGATTCCCAGGTGGCGGGTCACCGGACCGATGATCGCCAGGGCCAGCACCCCGGTGACCACGATGGTGGTGATGGGCACCACCAGCAGGGTAATGGCATTGGGCACCCTCGCCCGCAGCCACTTCTCGATCACGCTCATCACATAGGCGGCCAGCAGGATCGGCAGGATCTGCCCCTGGTAGCCGACCTTCTCGATCTGGAACAGGCCAAGGATGTCGAAGTACGGCAGGCTCTGGCCATCCAGGCCAGCCACGGCCTTGCCGTAGTTCCAGGCGTTGAGCAGGTCCGGGTGCACCAGCATCAGGCCCAGGACGATGCCGAGGATCTCGCTGCCGCCAAAGCGCTTGGCCGCCGACCAGCCCACCAGGGCCGGCAGGAACACGAAGGAGGTGTTGGCCATCAGGTTGATCAGGCTCCACAACCCGTCCAGGTCCGGATGGGCCTCAAGCAGGGTCTGGCCCTCGATGAACATGCCCTTGGCGGCCAGCAGGTTGTTCACCCCCATCAGCAGGCCAGCGATGATCAGGGCCGGCAGGATCGGCATGAACACGTCGGAGAAGACCCGCACCAGGCGCTGCATGGCATGGGCCTTCTGCGCGCCCTTGTGCTTCACATCGGCAATGGTCGAGACGGCAAGGCCGGTTTGCTCGCGCAGCGCCGCGTAGACTTTTTCCACCTCGCCGGGGCCGATCACGACCTGGAACAGGCCACCGGTGAAGAACGAGCCCTTGACCAGGTCGATCTGGTTGAGCGTGGCGCTGTCGACCCGCGCCGGATCCTTGAGGGCCAGGCGCAGGCGAGTCACGCAATGGGCTGCCTGCTCGAGGTTGTCGGCGCCACCGAGGCTGTGCAGCAACTCGCTGGCGATCATTGAATAGTCGTGGCTCATGCTCGTTCTTCCACCTGGGATTCTTGTTATTGGCAGCACGCAGGAAGGAAAACTACTCGTCTGTACGAGTTAAATCAACAGCTCGTACAGACGAGTTTGTTTTTTTCTTCGAGCCGCCCCACCAGATCCGCTTTCCAGGCCCGGTCCAGCCTCGTTCAGGCGCATGGACAAATGCCCCGCCCAGCCCTTAAGGTGCCTGCCTTGAGCACCGTCCGGCACAGAGCCCTCCCATGAGCAAATACAACCGGATCTACAGCGATCTGCTTGCCAGCATCACCACCGAACGCCTGGAACGCGGCGCCCGCCTGCCCTCGGAAACCGAACTGATGGACAGCTACCAGGCCAGCCGCGGCACTGTACGCAAGGCCATCGAACTGCTTCAGGAACGCGGGTTCGCGCAGAAAGTCCATGGCAAGGGCACCTTCGTGCTCTCCTGCGCTCCCATCGAGTTCCAGCTGGGTGGCATCGTCAGTTTCCAGGAAACCTATCCACGGCTGGGGGATGACGTTCGCACCGAGGTGGTGGAGTTCAGCCAGTTTCCTCTCGAAGGCTCGCTGCGAGCGCACCTGCAGGCAGAAGAAGGCAGCCTGATCACCCGGATCAAGCGGGTACGGCGGATCGACGGCAAGCGGGTGATCCTCGACATCAACCACTTCGTCGCTGAGCTGATTCCGGGGCTGGACCGGCAAATCGCCGAGCACTCGATCTACGCCTATATCGAACAGACCCTGCAGTTGAACATCAGCTACGCCCAACGCACCATCGAGGCCAGCCCGCGCAGCAAGGACGACCAGCAGTTACTCGACCTGGACGGCCAGAGCCATGTGATCGTGGTCAGCAACCAGACCTTTCTCCAGGATGGCCGGCAGTTCGAGTACACCGAATCACGCCATACCCTGGACAAGTTCTACTTCTCCGACATTGCGCGGCGCTGAGCCGGCGAGCGATCAACCCAGCAGCGCCAGCAGTTCGGCGTTCAACGGCCCGATGCACCGCACCTGCCGGGCGAGATTGACCTGTTGCGCCACCCGAGCCACCTCGGTTACCGGATGTCCGCGCCAGCGACCGCCGTGACCATCCAGCCAGTCGAGGACCTGCGCCAGGTGCCAGCACGAGGGTTGGCCCTGATGAATGGCCAAGGGAAAGCTGTCGTCATGGTTGAGCATCAGCCTTTGCATGTCTTGCCGCGGCAGGCCGGCGATCCCGGCGATTTCATCGAGGCCGACGAAATCCGGTCCGGCCTCGACCAGTTGCGCCCCAGGCAGGGCCTGCCGGATCTCGCCCAGGGCGCTGAACAGGGCCTGCTGGGCATTGCTCGCCTTGCGCCGGAACTCCAGCGCCAGGCGCCCGCTGACGCCGCAGCCCAACAAGGCATCGGTACAACCGGCGGCGCCCAGGCGCTCGGCCACCTGCCATGGATCGCAGTCCCGGGCCGGCAAGCGGTAATCGAGGGTGAACAGGTATTCCATATCCTTCACTCCAGGCCTGGCGCCAGGGGCCCGGTTCGGCGCAACTGGTGCAGGGTGCAGTTATCGATCAACCGGCACAGGGCCCGGGCATGCCCGTTCGGGCACTTGGGCCAACGCCAGACCGTGGCGCGGCGAAACTCGCCGCACAGGCACAGCGGCGGCTCCTGGGGGCAGCAGATCATTCCCCAGGCCTGCTCGCCACCGACTTCGATCCGCCAGCCCTGCCACTGGGCGTAGCGCAGGGCCATTTCAATTTCCTGCTCGGGATGTGTTGCACGAGCCATCCGTGGCCTCCAGTATGCTCAGCGATTCAAGGCTTGCGCCCCCACCCACCTTCCTCGGGACGGATGACAGAGGGGGCCATCGAGGTTACACAGCCGGAGAAGAACAGCCGCCGCCCATGTCTTTCTCGATGTTGCCTGGACGCGAAAAAACCGCCCTTGCCAACCTGCGGCAACACAAATGCCAGCCCGCGCCCCGTCCACGGTGAGCGCCCACAGGAAAACCCACTGATGAATCCGAGGATTCGGCGCTTTACCCGGGACGACTTTGTCCAGTACCGCTCCTGGTACGCAGACCCGGCACTCAACGAACAACTGGGCCCCATGGATGAAGACTGGCTGGCCGCCGTACTCGGGGACAAGGAAGGCATGCAGTACAGCTATTTCGAGAATGAGCGGCTGGTGGCGGTGCTGGGCATCAGCTTCCACCCCGTCGAACGGGCCTGGGTATTCACCGATATCGCCGTCGACCCGGCACTCAAGCGCCGAGGCATAGGCCAACGGGCGCTCAGGGCGGTGATGGCTATCGAACCCAGGGAGCATGGTGATAGCTGGATGGCCTACGTCATGCCCGACAACCTGCCTGCATGCCGGTTCTTTGCCGCCCTGGGCTGGCCGTGCACGGCACCGGGTCCCGACGACGAAATGCTCACCTACCGGCATCGACGCCAGCACTGACCGGCAACCTGCTCAGTCCGGCAGGCCACTCAGGCGCTCCATGCCCTCCTCGGTGACCCGGACCATGGCGCTGAGTACCACGCCATCGTTGCCATCCTGGGCCAGCACGCGCCAACCACCGCAGAGCACGCGAATCTTCGAAGTCCCGGCCTTGGCCAACACCTGGACGTTGAGCACCTGCCCTACCCGCATCGGTTCCGACGGCCCATCGACACGGTAGCCCAATACCTGGGGTGGCTGGATGCGCTGGCGGCCCATGGCGTAACCGCAGTATTCGGCCACGGCACTCAAGCCCTGGGCATCCAGCACTTTCTGGATGGCTGCACCGATGGCGTTGACCGGCGTGCCGGCGCACACCTGGCCAAGCCCCTGCTCCAGGGCCAGCCTGGCGCCTGCCAACAAACGTCGTTGCTCGGCAGTGGCTCCAGCCGTGGCGAAGGTCCAGGACTGCACCCCATACCCCTTGTCCGAAGACACCACGATCTCCACTTTGACCAGGGCGCTGGCCGGCAGTGGTTTATCGGTGGGCGGGCAACTGATCAGCTGGGCGTTGACCGAAACCGGTACCGCCGCCGGATAGCCCTGGAAGCCCACCAGGGCGGGCAACAACTGGCGCTCGTGCATCTGTTGCAAGACTTGCTCCTGCAGCTCCAGTCCCGATACGCCTTCACGGATCAACGGCTTGAGCGACTGGAGGATCTGCGTCACCTGGACCGCTAGCCGACGCTCCTCAATCACGATCTCTGCTTCAGGCAACTTGCCTATCCGTTCGAATGCCCGGCGATTGCCTTCGACAAGGCGCTCATGACTCGCTAATGCCCCAACAGGCTCCGGCGCGGCATGCCCACTTCCCAGGCCCAAGGCACTGCACAGCTTGTTCAGCCAACTCATATCCATAGCCCTTTTCGTTGCCAGCTTCTGGCCAGGTACTGCGCCGCCATGAAAAAGGCCCCTGATCTTGCAATCAGGGGCCTTTCGGGCGGGTCAGCCTTGGCTTGGCCGCCCCATGACACTACCCGTCGCGGCAAGCCGCAGGGGCGTCATTCCCACTCGATGGTGGCTGGCGGCTTGCTCGACACATCGTAGGTGACGCGGGAGATGCCTTCGATCTCGTTGATGATCCGGCCGCTGACGGTCTCCAGCAGCTCGTAGGGCAGGTGCGCCCAACGAGCGGTCATGAAGTCCACGGTCTCTACCGCGCGCAGGGCCACGACCCAGGCGTAGCGACGGCCGTCGCCTACCACCCCCACCGATTTCACCGGCTGGAACACCACGAACGCCTGGCTGGTCTTGTGGTACCAGTCGGCCTTGCGCAGTTCTTCGATGAAGATGTGATCGGCGCGACGCAGGATGTCGGCGTACTCCTTCTTCACTTCACCGAGGATACGCACGCCCAGGCCCGGGCCCGGGAACGGGTGGCGGTAGACCATGTCGTACGGCAGGCCCAGTTCCAGGCCGATCTTGCGCACTTCGTCCTTGAACAGTTCGCGCAGCGGCTCGACCAGCTTGAGGTTCATTTCCTCCGGCAGGCCACCGACGTTGTGGTGCGACTTGATCACGTGAGCCTTGCCGCTCTTGGCGCCAGCCGACTCGATCACGTCGGGGTAGATGGTGCCCTGGGCCAGGAACTGGATGTTTTCCAGCTTGCTGGCCTCGGCATCGAACACGTCGATGAAGGTGCGGCCGATGATCTTGCGCTTCTTCTCCGGGTCGGCTTCACCGGCCAGGTTGTCGAGGAACTGCTTCTCGGCGTCGGCACGGATCACCTTGACGCCCATGTTCTCCTTGAACATGGCCATCACCTGGTCGCCTTCGTGCAGGCGCAGCAGGCCGTTGTCGACGAATACGCAGGTCAGCTGGTCGCCGATGGCGCGGTGCAGAAGCGCGGCGACCACCGAGGAGTCGACACCGCCGGACAGGCCCAGCAGGACGTTGGCCGAGCCCACTTGCGCCCGAACCTGGGCAACGGCGTCTTCGACGATGTTGGACGGGGTCCACAGGGCTTCGCAGCCGCAGATGTCCTGGACGAAGCGCGACAGGATGCGACCGCCTTGCTTGGTGTGGGTCACTTCCGGGTGGAACTGCACGCCGTAGTAGCCCAGGGCATCGTCGTACATGCCGGCGATCGGGCAGCTCGGGGTGCTGGCCAGCACATGGAAGTTGCCCGGCATCTGGGTGACCTTGTCGCCGTGGCTCATCCACACGTCCAGGCCCAGTACGCCGTCGTCGTCGACGTGGTCTTCGATGCCGTCCAGCAGGCGGCTCTTGCCGACCACGTCAACACGGGCGTAGCCGAACTCGCGCAACTCGGAACCTTCGACCTTGCCGCCCATTTGCTCGGCCATGGTCTGCATGCCGTAGCAGATGCCCAGCAGCGGGACCTTGAGGTCGAACACCGCCTGCGGTGCACGCGGGCTGTTGGCTTCGTGGACCGACTCCGGGCCACCGGCCAGGATGATGCCGCGCGGGTTGAATTCGCGGATCGCTTCATCGTCCATGTCGAACGGGTGCAGTTCGCAGTACACGCCGATTTCGCGTACGCGACGGGCGATCAGCTGGGTGTACTGGGAACCGAAGTCGAGGATCAGGATGCGGTGAGCATGAATGTCGAGGGCCATGGTCAGTCTCGTCTAATTTCAGAAACGACACGGGGCTGAAAAACACAGCCCCGGTTACTAGATTCGTCGATCGCCCGAAGGCGATCACTATCAGCCTACGCGATAGTTGGGTGCTTCCTTGGTGATCTGCACGTCATGGACGTGGGACTCGGCCATGCCGGCACCGGTGATGCGCACGAACTCCGGCTTGGTGCGCATCTCGTCGATGGTCGCACTGCCGGTGTAGCCCATGGACGAACGCAGGCCGCCCATCAGCTGGTGGATGATCGCGGCCAGTGCGCCCTTGTAGGGAACGCGGCCCTCGATACCTTCCGGAACCAGCTTCTCGGCACCGGCCGAGGAGTCCTGGAAGTAGCGGTCCGAAGAGCCTTGCGCCTGTGCCATGGCACCCAGCGAGCCCATGCCGCGGTAGGCCTTGTAGGAACGGCCCTGGAACAGTTCGACTTCGCCTGGCGCCTCTTCGGTACCGGCGAACATCGACCCCATCATCACGCAGGACGCACCGGCGACGATGGCCTTGGACAGGTCGCCGGAGAAACGGATGCCGCCGTCGGCGATCAATGGCACGCCAGTGCCTTCCAATGCCGCAGCCACGTTGGCGATGGCGCTGATCTGCGGCACGCCGACACCGGCAACGATACGGGTGGTGCAGATCGAGCCCGGGCCGATGCCGACCTTGACCGCGTCGGCGCCGGCTTCGGCCAGGGCCTTGGCGGCGGCGCCGGTGGCGATGTTGCCGCCGATCACCTGCACTTGCGGGTAGTTCTCCTTGACCCAGCGAACGCGATCGATCACGCCCTTGGAGTGGCCATGGGCGGTGTCCACTACCACCACATCGACACCGGCAGCCACCAGGGCCGCAACACGCTCGCCGGTGTCCTTGCCGGTGCCGACGGCGGCGCCGACGCGCAGGCGGCCCTGGTCGTCCTTGCTGGCCAGCGGATAGGCCTTGGCCTTCTCGATGTCGTTGACGGTCATCATGCCCTTGAGGACGAAGGCGTCATCGACGATCAGCACGCGCTCGATGCGGTGCTTGTGCAGCAGCTCGCGGACGGCGGACTTGTCGGCGACGGCCCCTTCCTTGACGGTGACCAGGCGCTCTTTGGGGGTCATCACCTCACGGACGCTGACTTCCAGGCGGCTTTCGAAACGCACGTCGCGGGAAGTCACGATGCCCACCAGGTCGCCGTTGTGCAGCACCGGCACGCCGGAGATGTTGTGGGTCTTGGTCAGGTCGAGCAGGTCGCGCACGGTGGCGTCGGCTTCGATGGTGATGGGGTCCTTGACCACACCGGCCTCGAAACGCTTGACCTTGCGCACTTCGGCAGCTTGCTGCTCGATGGTCATGTTCTTGTGGATGATGCCGATGCCGCCTTCCTGAGCCATGGCGATCGCCAGACGGGCTTCAGTGACGGTGTCCATGGCGGCGGAAACCAGTGGGATATTCAGCTCGATGCCACGGGTCAAACGGGTCTTTAGACTGACTTCGTTAGGCAGTACTTCGGAATAACCGGGCACTAAGAGGATGTCGTCGAAGGTGAGGGCTTCTTGGCTGATACGCAGCATCGCGGGGGCTCCCAGGCGGGAAAATGGAAGCGCGCCATTATACTCAGACCGCCTGCCGGGCTCAATGTAAAACTCGATCTAATATCGTTGGAGTGATGGATGGAGAACGCCTGCCCTGCTGGCCGGAACCAACCCGGCCAACCGGGCGCCCTGGCCAAGAAACTACAACTGGACCTTGACCCAGCTCATCGGCTGGTCCAGCCAGTCGGCGAACTCATCGATGAAGCTCTGCTTGAAGCCCGCTTCGGTCCAGTTGTTGAAGATGAAGCCCAGGTTGGAGAACCCGCACGGCTGGAGGAACAGGAAGCCGTTGATGTCGTCTTCATGGCCGCATTCGGGACAGGTGAAGTTGTCGGTGTGCCCGGGCATCCAGTCTTCCAGGCTTTCGAACAAGGCCTCGCCGACTTCCTGGCGACACTCGGCGCAACCGGCCTCCGCGAGGAAGCCCTTGGTCGGGGTATAGATGCAGCGCTTGGTGATGATCTCCAGGCCATTGACCGGTTCGCCGAATGGCAGCGCCTCAGGATGCAGCACCACGTCCCGGGCGCCTGGCGCGATGGCATGTCCCATGCGGTTGCCGGTGCGCCCGCAAGTGGTCAGGGTTTCCTCGACGATATTCTTGCGTACCAGCCAGCGCACGATGGCACGGGCCCGGGGCTCATGCACCGGCAGCGTGGAGATTTTCGGGACGAGGATGCTTTGGGAATTCATGGTCCAGCCTGGAGCGTCGAGGGACAGGGAAAACGCAGCGCCGGCGAACCGACCCCATCACCCAAGTGTAGAAGCCGGTTCGGCGACGAGCAGCGCCGAGGGCCGGCAGCTTAATCCCTGATCCTTGCAGGTCAAGCGCTCAAGTAACGGCCGATCAGGGCAAAGCCACTGGCCAGTACCAGCCAGGTCACCAGGCGCACGAAGGTTTCCCGGGACAGTTTCATCGCCAAGCGCCGGCCAATCCACGACCCCAGCACCATGGCCGGCAACAAGCACAGCGCCAGCAACAGCAACGGCACCTCGGCGTAGACCCCGGCCAGGGCGAACAGGCTCAGGCGTACCACGGTACTGCAGCTGATCAGCGCGCTCTGGGTCGCCCGGGCCGGGTCCTTGGGCAACCGGCTGTTCAGGTAGATCGCATACAGAAAGCCGCCACTGCCGAACAAGGCGCCGAACAGGCCGCCCACGATGCCCACGGGCACCGACCAACCGGCCGCCATCTGCGCCGGACGGACCTTCACCCAGAGGCTGTAGATGGCATAGGCACAAATGAACATCCCCATCAGCAGCAGCAACACATCGGACTTGAGGTTGAGCAGGAAGACCACTCCCAAGGTACAGCCCACCGCCATGCAGGGCAGCAAGCGCAACAATTCGTGCTTGGCCACGTCCTTGCGCGATGGCAGGAGGTTGCCGAAGGCGGCGATGAAATCCAGCAGCACCAACAACGGCACGATCTTCGACAGGGGCATGAACAGGATCAGGATCGGCCCGGCCACCAGGGCCGTGCCGAAACCGGCGATGCCGAACACTATGTAGGCCAGGGCAATGCCCAAGCCGATCGCCAGCCAGGCACCCGGCCCGAACGCCCACTGGTTCAATCCTTCAACGAACAGACTCATTACCGCCACTTCCTAGACCTTTATCCCAGGACTTTAGCCAGGGGCGAGTCTTGCGACTAATATCGTCGCAGCCACCCACTCATCGCAAAAAGGCATGACTTGTGATTTCAACCCGTCAACTGCGCTACTTCGTGGAAATCGCCGAATGCGGCAGCTTCAGCGCTGCGGCTGAACGTCTGTTCGTCGCCCAGTCGGCCCTGAGCCGGCAGATCAAGGAACTGGAAAGCCTGCTGCAAACCCCGCTGTTCGAGCGCACCGCTCGCCTGCCACGCTTGACCGCCGCCGGCGAGGCGTTCTTCCCCAAGGCCCGCAACCTGCTGACCGAACTGCACAAGGCCGGCGAACTGGCGACCCAGGTCGGCCAGGGGCAACTGGGGACCCTGCGCTTGAGCCACTCCAGCACCGTGCCCATGAGCGGACGCCTGCTACGGGGGATCAGCCACTATCTGCAGCAATGCCCCGGAGCCTCGATGGACATCGTCAAGCTGTCCTCCGAAGCGCAGTTGGAGGAACTGGCCGAGGGCCGCCTGGACGTCGGCCTGTTGCGCCTGCCAGTGTTGCGCCAGCGCGAAGGCGTACAGGTCATACCGCTGTTCAGCGAACCCTTGCTGGTGGCGCTGCCACCGACACATCCCCTGGCCCTCGACCCACCGACCAAGGGGATCGACCTGGCGCAACTGCGCGACGAAGCCTTTATCTCCATTCCCCATCCCCAGCGTGGTGGCTTGAGCTACCTCTCGGCCGAGTTGTGCATGCGCCAGGGCTTCTTTCCCAAGGCGGCGCGGGTGATGTCGCGCAAGACCACCCAATTACAGTTGATCCAGGCCGGCTTCGGCATCGCCCTGTTGCCCGAGTCGATGCAGGACATAGCCCCGGCCAACATCCATTTCCTGCCCTTGGTCGATAGCGATTGCCAGAGTGTCATCGCCCTCGCCTGCCGCCAGGAACCCACGCCGCTGGTGGCGCAGTTCGTCGAGCATTTTCGCGACTGTCTATAAGCAATTTGCCTTGGCCCATTGGGAAACAGCCCTTTAAACTGCGCCCCATGATTAAAGATCCCTTTGCACGACTCGGACTGGACCGCGAAGTCCTCACCGTCACCCAGCTCAACGGCCGCGCCCGGGTGCTGCTCGAGGACGTGTTCAGCAATATCTGGGTCGAGGGCGAGATCTCCAACCTCGCCCGTCCGGCTTCCGGCCACGTGTACTTCACCCTCAAGGACAGCGGCGCCCAGGTGCGCTGCGCACTGTTCCGGCAGAATGCCGCGCGGGTGCGCCAGGCGCTCAAGGACGGCCTGGCGGTCAAGGTCCGGGGCAAGGTCTCGCTGTTCGAAGGACGCGGCGACTACCAGCTGATTCTCGACACCGTGGAACCGGCCGGCGACGGTGCCCTGCGCCTGGCCTTCGAGGCCTTGAAGGACAAGCTCAGCGCCGAAGGCCTGTTCAGCGCCGAGCGCAAGCGGCCGCTACCGGCCCACCCCCAGCGCATCGGCATCATCAGTTCGCCTACGGGGGCGGTGATTCGCGACATCATCAGTGTCTTCCGGCGCCGCGCGCCTCAAGTCGCGCTGACCTTGATCCCTACCGCAGTGCAAGGCCGCGAAGCCACGGCGCAGATCGTCCGGGCCCTGCAACTGGCCGATGCCCGGGGCTTCGACGCTTTGATCCTGGCCCGCGGCGGCGGCTCCCTGGAAGACCTCTGGTGCTTCAACGAGGAGCCGGTGGCTCGGGCCGTAGCGAACTGCGTGACACCGATCATCAGCGCCGTCGGCCATGAAACCGACGTATCCATCAGCGATTTCGTGGCCGACGTCCGCGCGCCCACGCCCTCTGCCGCCGCCGAATTGCTGGCCCCGGACGCCAGCGACCTGCAACGGCGGGTCGACAGCCTGCACCGCCGCCTAGTCATGCGCATGCGCGACCGCTTGCTGCGCGAGCGCCTGCGCCTGGATGGCCTGGCCCGGCGCCTGCGCCATCCGGGCGAGCGTCTGCGCCAGCAGGCACAGCGCCTGGACGACCTGGACATGCGCCTGCGCCGGGCTTTCGAGCGTAACCTGAATACCCGCCGCGAACGCCTGATCCGCCTGGAGACCCGCCTCGGCGCCCAGCATCCGGGACGCAATCTGGCGCTGTTGCGCCAACGCCTGGACAGCCTTGCCGAACGCCTGCCCCGAGCCATGCGCGAAGGCCTGAAGGCCCGGCGCCTGCAACTGCAAAGCCAGATGCAGACCCTGCACGTGGTCAGCCCCCTGGCGACCCTGGGCCGGGGCTACAGCATTCTCCTCGACGAACGCGGCCAGGCCATCCGCACCGCCGCGCAAACCCGCAACGGCCAGCGCCTCACCGCGCGCCTGGGCGAAGGCGAACTGCAAGTGCGGGTCGAGGACAACCACCTGACGCCTGTCACCCTTTCCCTACTGGACTGATCCATGCCGCGTTTGCTCTGTTCCCTGCTATTGCTGTGCCTGGCCTGCAATGCCCAGGCCGATAGCTATATCACCCGCCTGTTGAACAAACCCGTGCCCGGCGGGGTGGCGGTGATCGACCTGGGTCAAGCCACCCAGGCGCCCAAGGCCAGCTACCAGGGCAAGCCGGTGCTGGTGGTCAAGGAACAGGCCAACTGGCTGGCGATCGTCGGCATCCCGCTGACGGTCAAGCCCGGGGCCCAGCAACTGACTAGCGCCAACCGCAACCTGGGTTTCGTGGTCGGCAGCAAGAAGTATCCGGAGCAGCACATCACCCTGAAGAACCAGCGCCAGGTGAATCCCAACCCCGCGGACCTGAAGCGCATCGATGCCGAGTTGGCCGAACAACTGCGCGCCTACCGCAGCTTCAGCGCCACTACCCCGAGCAACCTGTTGCTGGACAAGCCGGTGAACGGGCCGCTGTCGAGCAAGTTCGGCGTGCGTCGGTTCTTCAACGGCGAGGAACGCAATCCGCATTCGGGCCTGGACTTCGCGGTGCCGGCAGGCACGCCGATCAAGACCCCGGCAGCGGGCAAGGTGATTCTCACCGGCAACTACTTCTTCAATGGCAACACGGTGTTCGTCGACCATGGCCAGGGTTTCATCAGCATGTTCTGCCATATGTCGAAGATCGACGTGAAGGTCGGCCAATCCCTGGCCCGCGGCGCTGTAGTGGGCAAAGTGGGTTCCACCGGCCGGGCCACCGGACCGCACATGCACTGGAACGTCAGCCTGAACGACGCACGGGTAGATCCGGCGATCTTCATCGGCGCCTTCCAACCCTGATCGGCCCTCGCCGGGCCGGTTGCCGCCGGTCTTATCAAGACAAAGGTGCTTGACCCTGGGATTGCGCAGCTCGCGCGGACTGCGCAATCCATACAAAACAAAAAACCATCGAACAGAATAAAATCTCGTCATTTTTTGAAATTCGAGTATTCCTCTCAATTTTTTTTCGTTGCTTGCCATCTCTGACCCCAATAGTTAGGGTTGAGCACATGAAAACCTCTCATACCCTCATTCAGCGTCGTCAACACCGGAGCCTCTGCCTCGTCAGCGCACGACTGCCAGGCTGAACCGCGGTGCCTCATCCCCCTGCGTCAACAATTCATTCTTGACTCACCGGCAGGCCGCCCCTTTTCGGCCCGGACCATAAGGATTTCGCCATGACCATGCTCAAAGATCCGTCCTCCAAGTACCGTGCGTTCCCGACCATCAACTTGCCGGATCGCACCTGGCCATCGAAGGCCATCACCAGCGCGCCGATCTGGTGCAGCTCAGACTTGCGCGATGGCAACCAGTCGCTGATCGAACCGATGGACGCGGTCAAGAAACTGCGTTTCTGGAAGACCCTGGTGGCGGTCGGCGTGAAGGAAATCGAGGCTTCGTTCCCGGCGGCTTCGCAAACCGACTTCGACTTCGTGCGCACCCTGATCGAGGACGGTCACATCCCTGAAGACACCACCATCCAGGTGCTGACCCAGGCCCGTGAAGACTTGATCGCCCGCACCTTCGAGTCCTTGCGCGGGGCGAAGAAGGCCATCGTCCACCTCTACAACGCCACCAGCCCTTCTTTCCGCCGCATCGTCTTCAACCAGGACAAGGCCGGGGTGAAGGACATCGCGGTGAATGCGGCCAAGCTGTTCGTCAAGTACGCCGCCCAGCAACCGGAAACCCAGTGGCAGTTCGAATACTCGCCGGAAACCTTCAGCGCCACCGAGCTGGAGTTCGCCAAGGAAGTCTGCGACGCCGTGGTGGAAGTGTGGAACGCAACTCCAACTCATAAGGTGATCCTCAACCTGCCAGCCACTGTCGAAGTAGCGACGCCGAACGTCTATGCCGACCAGATCGAGTGGTTCTGCCGCAACATCAACCGTCGTGACAGCGTGATCATCAGCCTGCACACCCACAACGACCGTGGTACCGGCGTAGCGGCCACCGAACTGGGCCTGATGGCCGGCGCCGACCGTGTCGAAGGCTGCCTGTTCGGCAACGGCGAGCGCACCGGCAACGTCGACCTGGTGACCGTGGCCCTGAACCTCTACACCCAGGGGATCGACCCCGAGCTGGACTTTTCCGACATCGACGGTGTGCGCAAGGTCGTGGAAGAGTGCAACCAGATTCCCGTGCACCCGCGTCACCCCTATGTGGGCGACCTGGTCCACACGGCCTTTTCCGGCTCCCACCAGGATGCAATCCGCAAGGGCTTCGCCCAGCAGCAGGCCGATGGCGTCTGGGAAGTACCCTACCTGCCGATCGACCCGGCCGACATCGGCCGCAGCTATGAAGCGGTGATCCGCGTCAACAGCCAGTCGGGCAAGGGCGGCATCGCCTACCTGCTGGAACAGGAATACGGCATCAGCTTGCCGCGCCGCATGCAGATCGAGTTCAGCCAGGTGGTACAGCGGGAAACCGACCGCCTCGGCCTGGAGATGACCGCCCAGCAGATCCACGCGTTGCTGCACAGCGAGTACTTGCAGGCCAACACCCCGTACGCGCTGGTCAGCCATCGCCTGCAGGAAGAGAACGGCCACAGCTCGGTGGAAGTGGAAGTCGCGAGCAAGGGCCAGGGCGAAACCAACCTGCACTGGCGCGGCAAGGGCAACGGCGCCCTGGAAGCGCTGGTGGCCGGCCTGCCGGTCCCGGTGGAAATCATGGACTACAACGAACACGCCATCGGCGCGGGCACCAACGCCAAGGCGGCGGCCTACATCGAGCTGCGGGTCAACGGTGAACGTGCGGTGCACGGCGTGGGCATCGACGAGAACATCACCACCGCCAGCTTCAAGGCCTTGTTCAGCGCCCTGAACCGCGCCCTCAGCGAACGTCAGGCCCAGGCCGCCTGACCCGACACGCGCCAGGTAAAAGGCCCCGGGGAGTCGCGCTCCCCGGGGCCTTTTTGTCTCTGGGCGGCAAAGCCGATGCTTGCCGCCAGTCAGTCAGGCATGCACGTCGACGCTGAACATGGCCTGCAGCAACGCCGCCTGCAGGACCTGCAAGGTACTGCTGGTCTGGGCGATCTGGGCCTGAAGCTCCATGACCTGTTGGGCCTTCTGCTCATCGCTGGCCTGGCTCTTCTCGGTACTGGCCAGCTGCGCCTGCTGTTGCTCGAGGATCTTCTGGGTCTGCTCGATCTGTTTTTGCAGTTGCTTGACCGGATCGCCTCCGCCCTTCACCGCATCGATACCGGCGTCGGCGGAATTGACCCGCAGCGCCTTATCCTCGTCCTGCTCGATCCTGGCGGCTGGCGCCAGCGAGCGGGCCGTAGGCTCTTCAGCCCCGCTGAGGCGGACTTTCGGCGCGGCCGGGGGATAAGGATTGATGGTATTGGCGTTGATGCTGGTCATGAATGATTCCTCCTGGATTCATGCCCTATCGGCCCTCGATCCCAAAGCTTGATAGGCCGCTGCGAGCCTAGGTGAACCTGAAGCTGTCGGCATCGAGGTTGGCCGGGAACCGGGCACGGTAGGCGGCCAGGTCCGCGGCCTTGAGGCAGACCTGGAATACCCCGTCCGCCTCCCCGGCGCTGAGCAGGCTCTCCCCCTGGAAATCCAGCACCTGGCTATCGCCGGTGTAGGCAAAGCCCTTGCCATCGGTGCCCACGCGGTTCACCGCGGCGACATAACACAGGTTCTCGATAGCACGCGCCGGCAACAGCCGGTTCCAATGCAGGCGCCGCGCTCCCGGCCAGTTGGCGGTGTACAACAGCAGGTCGGTGTCCTGGGCATCGCGGCTCCAGACCGGGAAACGCAGGTCGTAGCAGATCAACGGGCGAATGCGCCAGCCCTTGAGCTCGAACTGCACCTGGCGCTCGCCAGGAGTGAAATGATCGTGCTCGCCAGCCATGCGGAACAGGTGACGCTTGTCGTAGTGCCAGACTTCACCATCAGGGCGTGCCCAAAGCAGGCGATTGCGGTGGCTGCCATCGGCCGCCTGGATAATCACACTGCCAGTGATCACCGCATCGAGCTTCTTCGCCTGGCAACGCAGCCACTTGCTGGTCGGACCATTCTCCGCTTCCGCTAGGGTCTGGGATTCCATGGAAAAGCCGGTAGTGAACATCTCCGGAAGAATCACCAGATCGGCGCCACGGGCCTGTTCCAGCAAAGGCTCGAAATGTTCCAGATTGGCCTGACGATCATGCCAGGCCAGGGTCGTCTGGACCAAAGCCAGGTTCAGATCGGGTAGTGCACTCAGATCACGCATAGTTTCTCCGCTGCCTGACGCAGCGTCTCCTCGCGCTTGGCAAAACACAGACGCACCAGACGCTGCCCCTGGGGCGGCTGCTGATAAAACACCGACACCGGAATGGCCGCGACCCCATGTTCACGGGTCATCCAGGTCGCCATCTCGACATCGTCCAGGTCTGGGCGAATCTGCGAATAATCCACCAGTTGAAAGTAGGTGCCGGTCACCCGGGTGAAACAAAAGCGTGAAGCGCTCAACAGATCACAGAACAGATCACGCTTGGCCTGGTAGAAAGCAGGCAACTGCTCGACGTGTTCCGGGTGCTCGGCCATGAAGTCGGCGAGAGCGTACTGCAAAGGCGTCACCCCGCAGAAGCTGACATATTGATGCACCTTGCGCAGCTCGGCGCTCAAGGCCGGCGGCGCCACCACGTAACCGGTCTTCCAGCCGGTAACGTGGTAGGTCTTGCCGAAGGAGCTGACCACGAAGGCCCGCTGGTACAACTCCTCATGGGCCAGGACGCTGGCATGGGGCACGCCATCGAACACCAGGTGCTCATAGACCTCGTCGCTGACCAGGTAGATGTCGCGATCACGGATCAGCTCGGCCAACCGGTCCAGCTCGGCGCGACTGATCAGGGCGCCACTGGGGTTGTGCGGGCTATTGATGATGATCATCCGCGTGCGCGGGCCCAGCGCCTCCTCGAGCTGCTGCCAGTCGATGGCGAAGTCGCCCTGGCTCAGTTGTACGTGCACGCAGCGACCGCCGGCCAGCTCCACCGAGGGTTCGTAGCTGTCGTAGCTGGGGTCGAAGACGATGACTTCATCTCCCTGGCGGATCAGCGCGTGGATGGCGCAGAAGATCGCCTGGGTCGCCCCCGGAGTGATGGTCACTTCAGCGTCAGGGTCGACCTTGGCGCCATAGCTGCGGGCGATCTTGGCCGCCACCTGCTGGCGCAGCGCCGGCAGGCCGGCCATCGGTGCGTACTGGTTATGGCCACTGGCGACATGCCGGCCGACCGCGTCGCGCAGTGCTTGCGGGCCGTCGAAATCCGGGAATCCCTGGGACAGGTTGAGCGCTCCGGTCTGGGCCGCGAGCTGGGACATTTGCGTGAAGATGGTGGTGCCGATATTCGGCAGCTTGCTGGTGATCATGCGGGTTCCCTGCTGAACACCCGGCTCTACGACGGCGCGGGAGGTCCCGAGGATAGCCCAAAGCGCGACGATTGAAAAAGGGGCCCAAGGGCCCCCTTTTCCTGCCGCCGTTTCAAGCTCCAGGCCACAAGCCACAAGGTTTGCGGCCTTGGCCC
Source organism: Pseudomonas sp. MSSRFD41 (assembly GCF_014230245.1). Taxonomy (NCBI): domain Bacteria; kingdom Pseudomonadati; phylum Pseudomonadota; class Gammaproteobacteria; order Pseudomonadales; family Pseudomonadaceae; genus Pseudomonas; species Pseudomonas sp. MSSRFD41. Next base: position 224,599 of record NZ_JACKZK010000005.1, read on the forward strand.
GGCGTGCTTGGTCAGCGCTTGTCGCGGCGTTTCTTCTCGGCTTTCTTGTGGTGCGACATCAAGCGACGCTTCTTGTTGACCTGGCGGTCGGTAAGCGTGTTCTTGTTGCCCTCGTACGGGTTGTCGCTGCCCTTGAACTCGATACGGATCGGCGTCCCCACCAGCTTCAGCACGCGCCGGTAGGTGTTCTCCAGGTAGCGCACATAGGACTTGGGCACCTTCTCCACCTGGTTGCCGTGGATCACGATCAACGGAGGGTTGGCCCCCCCCAGGTGGGCATAACGCAGCTTGATCCGGCGGCTGTTGACCATGGGCGGGGCATGCTCGCTCACGGCGTCTTCCAGGATCTGGGTCAGGCGGCTGGTAGGCCAGCGGGTCACCGCCGACTTGAAGGAGTTCTGCACCGATTGGTACAGGTTGCCCACGCCAGTGCCGTGCAATGCCGAGATGAAGTGGATATCGGCGAAGTCGACGAAGAACAGCCGGCGCTCCAGCTCGGTCTTCACGTAGTCGCGCTCGCTAGGCTGCATGCCGTCCCACTTGTTCAGGGCAATCACCAACGCCCGACCCGCTTCCAGGGCGAAGCCCAGCAGGTTCAGGTCGTGGTCCACCACGCCTTCGCGGGCGTCCATGACGAAGATCACCACGTTGGCGTCCTTGATCGCCTGCAGCGTCTTGACCACCGAGAACTTCTCGACTTCCTCGTGGATCTTGCCGCGCTTGCGCACACCCGCGGTGTCGATCAGCGTGTACTTCTCCTCGTTGCGCTCGAACGGGATGTAGATACTGTCGCGGGTGGTGCCGGGCTGGTCGTAGACGATGACCCGGTCTTCACCGAGCATGCGGTTGACCAGGGTCGACTTGCCTACGTTGGGACGACCGATGATGGCGATCTTGATCCCATCCTTCTCGCTCGGACCAGGAATACGCTTGGCTTCCTCGCCTTCGGCAACGATCTCTTCCTCGCCCTCTTCGAGCTCGTCGGCGTCATCCTTGGGGAATTCGCGCAGGGTGATTTCCAGCATCTGGCTGATGCCACGGCCGTGGGCGCCGGCGATCGGGATCGCATCCCCCATGCCCAGTGGGGCAAACTCGGCGCGAGCCATGTCCGGGTCGATGTTGTCGACCTTGTTGGCGATCACGTAGGAGGTCTTGTTACGCTTGCGCAGGTGCTCGCCGATCATCTGGTCGGCTGCGGTGAACCCAGCCTTGGCGTCCACCAGGAACAGCACCACGTCGGCTTCTTCGATGGCCAGCAGCGACTGCTCGGCCATCTTTTCATCCATGCCATGCTCGTCGCCGGAGATACCGCCGGTGTCGATGAGAATATAGGTACGCCCTTGCCACTTGGCCTCACCGTATTGGCGATCACGGGTCAGACCGGACAGATCGCCGACGATGGCGTCGCGAGTCCGAGTCAGGCGGTTGAACAAGGTGGACTTGCCGACGTTGGGTCGGCCCACCAGGGCGATTACGGGAACCATGCGGCTCTCCACTGCATTATTTCAGAAAATACAAAAGCCGCTGCGAGGCAGCGGCTGGTGCTCGGGGCAGCACCTTGAAGTGCTGCAAGCCTTGTCCAGACAAGGCCGCTTGGGGAATCACCCCCAAGCATAGTCAAACCATTACTTGATGGTCAGGGCTTCCAGTTTGCCGCTGTTGCCAAACACGTAGATCATGTCGCCCACCACCAGCGGACGAGCGCGCAGGCCGTCGCTGTCGATGCGCTCACGCGCGACGAAACGACCATCCACCTGGCTCAGCAGGTGCAGGTAGCCTTCCAGGTCACCCACGGCCACATAGCTGGAGAACACTTCCGGTGCCGACAGTTGGCGGCGAGCCAGGGAATCGTTGCTCCACAAGGCGGAGGTCGAACGCTCGTCGATGCCTTCCACGGTGCCCGAGGACAGGCTCACGTAGACGCTGCCGAAGCCCTGGGCGACACCTGCGTAGCTGGAGGCGTCACGCTGCCACAGTGGGCGACCGCTCTCCAGGTCCAGGGCCGTGACACGCCCCTGGTAGCTGGCCACGTACAGGGTGCCACCGGACAGCAGCAGGCCGCCGTCGATATCCACCACGCGATCCAGCTCGGAACGACCTTGCGGGATGGCGACACGCTGTTCCCACACCGGCACGCCGTTGCGGATATCCAGCGCCACTACCTTGCCGGTGGAAAGGCCGGCCAGGGCCAGGCGGTTGGTCGCCAGCGGGGCACTGGTGCCACGCAGGGTCAGTACCGCCGGGGTGCTGTCGTAGAGCCACAGCTGGTTGCCGGTGCTGGCATCGAGGCCGATCACCCGGTCATCCTGGGTCTGGACCACCACCACGTCGCCGTTGGTAGCCGGAGGAGCCAGCACTTCACTGGTGACGCGGGCACGCCATTTCTCTTCACCGTTGGAAGTGTCCAGGGCGATCACTTCACCCTTGAGGGTGCCGATCATCACCAGGCCGTAACCCACGCCTACGGCGCCGGAAACCGGCAGCTCCAGGTCCTGCTTCCATTTGACGTCGCCGTTCATGCGGTCCATGGCCACCACTACACCGGTGACATCGGCGGCGTAGATGGTGCTGCCGTCGATCGCTGGAACCAGCATGTTGTAGGTTTCGCCCTGGCCATCACCGATGGAGCGGCTCCACTGTTTCTGCAGGACCACCTCTTCCTTGAAGTCGACCAGTTCGGCCGGTGGCAGTTCTTTCTTGCTGTTGCTGCTGCAACCCGCGGCCAACAAGGCCAGGGCCAGCAATGCTGCATGTTTCCAACGGATCACGTCACGCATCCCCTTTGGCCAGGTCGTCGAGCTTGATTTGTAGGCCACCGACCGCCGCTTCATCCGACAGCGCCGCCTTGGCTTTCTGATATGCAGCATGGGCTTCGTCAATGCGGCCCAGCTGGACCAGCAGATCGCCCTTGAGTTCTTCACGGGTGGCCAGGAAGGCCTTGTCGGCGTCGCCGTCGAGCAGCTTCAGGGCCTCGTCGGCCTTGTTCTGCGCGGCCAGCACCTGGGCCAGGCGCTGACGCGCCACTTCGCCCAGGGTCGGGTTCGCCGGCTTATCGGCCACGGCCTTGAGCTGGGCTACAGCGTCATCCAGCTTGCCGCTGTCCACTGCTACCTTGGCGACGAACAGGCTGCCGTACTGCGCATAGGCGCTGCCGCCGAACTCGCTGTTGAGCTTGCCGGCCAGGTCGGTGACACGAGCCGCATCCGGCTTGCCATCGGGCGTCAGGGTGGTTTCAAGCAGTTGCTGATAGAGCACCGAAGCGCCTTGCGACTGGTTGTTCTGATACTTGTGCCAGGCCTGCCAGCCGAACACGATGACCAGGGCCAGCAGGCCGCCGTTCACCAGGGGTTTGCCGTTACGCTGCCACCAGTCTTTCAATTCCGCCAGCTGTTCATCTTCGGTACTCGACACCCCAATACTCCTTATTCGCTAAATCGGCTGTTTGACAGCTTCAACCCTGCACGACGCAGGTGGCCAGGTGCGCAGCGAGCGCATCCCAGGCAATGCTTTGTTGCTCGCCCTGGCCACGCAGGGGCTTGAAACCTACCACTTGCTGGGCCAACTCGTCGTCACCGAGGATCAGCGCATACAGTGCACCACTCTTGTCGGCCTTCTTGAACTGGCTCTTGAAGCTGCCACCACCGGCGTTGACCTGCAGGCGCAGGTTCGGCAGTTGGTCGCGAACCCGCTCGCTCAGGGCCAGGCCCGCCAGTTCGGCGGCCTCGCCAAAGGCACACAGGTAGACATCCACCTGGCGGGAGATCTCTGCCGGCACCCGTTCCAGGGTCTCCAGCATCAGCACCAGGCGCTCGATACCCATGGCGAAACCCACGCCCGGGGTCGGCTTGCCGCCCATCTGCTCCACCAGGCCATCGTAGCGGCCGCCGGCGCAGACAGTGCCCTGGGCACCGAGCTTGTCGGTCACCCACTCGAAGACGGTCTTGCTGTAATAGTCCAGGCCACGCACCAGCTTCGGATTGATCACATAGGGGATGCCAGCGGCTTCCAGGCGGGCCTTGAGGCCTTCGAAATGCACCCGGGATTCTTCATCCAGGTAGTCGGCCAGCTTCGGCGCGTCCACCAGCACCGCCTGGGTGCCCGGATCCTTGGTGTCCAGCACCCGCAGGGGGTTGGTCTTGAGGCGACGCTGGCTGTCTTCGTCCAGCTGCTCATGGCGGGCGGAGAGGAACTCCACCAGGGCATCGCGATAACGTGCACGGGCTTCGGCGGTACCCAGGCTGTTGAGTTCAAGCTTCACCGCATCACGGATGCCCAGCTCGCCCCACAGGCGCCAGGTCAGCACGATCAGTTCGGCATCGATGTCCGGACCGTCCAGGTTGAACACTTCCAGGCCGATCTGGTGGAACTGGCGATAACGGCCTTTCTGTGGACGCTCATGGCGGAACATCGGACCGATGTACCAGAGCTTCTGTACCTGGCCGGCACCGGTCAGGCCATGCTCCAGCGCTGCGCGCACACAGGCGGCGGTGCCTTCCGGACGCAAGGTCAGGGAGTCGCCGTTGCGGTCCTCGAAGGTGTACATCTCTTTTTCGACGATGTCGGTGACTTCGCCGATGGAGCGCTTGAACAGCTCGGTGAACTCGACGATCGGCATGCGGATCTGCTTGTAACCGTAGTTATCCAGCAACCGTGCCACGGTGCCTTCGAAGTAGCGCCACAGCGGCGTCTGCTCGGGCAGGATGTCGTTCATGCCACGAATGGCTTGCAGGGACTTGCTCACAAAGAATCCTTAATACGTTCGGTTAGCCACGAGCGATCAGCGCTGCGTCGGCCTCGACCTTTTCGGCCGCCTTCTGCCGGATCAGCTTTTCCAGCTCGTCCACCAGATTGTCATTGGTCAGTTTCTGCGACGGCTTGCCATCGATATAGATCAGGTTCGGCGTACCGCCGGTCAAGCCCACATGGGCTTCCTTGGCTTCGCCCGGACCGTTGACCACACAACCGATCACCGCGACATCCATGGGTACCAGCAGGTCCTCGAGGCGCCCTTCCAGCTCGTTCATGGTTTTCACCACATCGAAATTCTGCCGCGAGCAGCTCGGGCAGGCGATGAAGTTGATGCCACGGGAACGCAGGTGCAGGGACTTGAGGATGTCGTAGCCGACCTTCACTTCCTCGACCGGATCGGCTGCCAACGAGATGCGAATGGTATCGCCAATCCCTTCGGCCAGCAGCATACCGAGGCCGACGGCGGATTTCACCGTACCTGAACGCAATCCACCGGCTTCAGTGATGCCCAAGTGCAAGGGTTGAATGATTTCCTTGGCCAGCAAACGGTAGGCTTCGACCGCCATGAACACGTCGGAAGCCTTCACGCTGACCTTGAAGTCCTGGAAATTCAGGCGTTCGAGGTGTTCGACATGACGCAGTGCCGACTCTACCAACGCAGCCGGAGTCGGCTCGCCGTACTTCTTCTGCAGGTCCTTTTCCAGGGAACCGGCGTTGACCCCGATACGGATCGGGATACCACGGTCACGAGCGGCATCCACCACTGCGCGAACCCGGTCTTCGCGACCGATGTTGCCGGGGTTGATCCGCAGGCAATCGACGCCCAGCTCGGCTACGCGCAAGGCGATCTTGTAGTCGAAGTGGATGTCGGCCACCAACGGTACCTTGACCTGCTGCTTGATCCGGCCGAACGCCTCGGCGGCGTCCATGTCCGGCACCGAAACCCGCACGATATCGACACCGGCGGCTTCGAGGCGGTTGATCTGGGCGACGGTTGCCGCTACGTCGTTGGTGTCGCTGTTGGTCATGCTCTGCACCGCGATCGGGGCATCGCCGCCCACCGGTACCGAGCCGACCCAGATCTTGCGGGACTCGCGACGTTTGATTGGAGATTCGCCGTGCATGACTTATTGACCTAACTTCAGGCGAGCAGTCTCGCCAGTGGTGAACGGGGCGATATCCACCGCCTGCCCGTTGTAGCTGATTTGTGCGCCACGGGCGTAACCCAGGCGTACGGCAAAAGGTGGCTTGCCGCTGACATCGACGCTCTCGCCCTTGCGCTTGAGGGCGCTGAGCAGGATCTTGCCATTGCCATCGGTGACCTGGGTCCAGCAATCGGCGCTGAACTGGATCTGTACCTGAGCGGAGCCGGCAGCCGCGACAGTCGGCGCTGGCACGTTGGCCTGAGCGGTGACCGTGGTTGCCGGGACTGGCGCCACAACGACCGGGGCCGCGATCACCGGGGCAGTAGCCGGGGCCGTCACAGGATGGGTCGCAGTGGCTGGTGCAACTGCCGGCGCCTGGACGGGGGCAGCCGGAGCCACAACCGGGGCCGGGGTCTGGACAGGTGCCTCGCCGGCCAACTGCGCGGCATTGGCCTCGGCTTCGCTCTGGCCTTCGGCAACGGCCTGGTCTTCCGGCTCATCGATCGGGTGGATCTGGGTCTTGCCGTCGGCGCCCTCGACTTCCACATGTTCAGGGCTCAGGCCGACCAGTTCCTTGCTGCGTTGCGAGGTCTGGTCCTGCCACCAGATGAAACCACCGCCAACCACGGCCACCAGCAACAGCAGGCTGACGATCCTCAGAATGGTATGGGAGACCCGCACCGGCTCTTCGATACGCCCCAGGGCATGCACGCTGCTGCCTTGGGAGTCGGTGCCGGTGTATTGGTCGAAGGCCTGGACCAGGGTCGCCTGGTCCATATCCAGCAACTTGGCATAGGCACGGATATAGCCGCGGGCGAAGGTATGCCCTGGGAGCTTGTCGAATGCGCCGGCCTCCAGGTTGCTCAGCGAGCTCACGGTGAGATTGAGCTTGTGGGCCACGTCCGCCAGCGCCCAACCATTGCTTTCGCGAGCCTGGCGCAAGGTCTCACCGGGATTGACGCTAGTCGCTGCTTGAACTTCGGGTTGCGCCACTTTCATCATTGCTCCGACAGGTATTGCTGATATTCCGGCGTACCGGGATAGAGTCGTTTAAGTTGCAGACCGTAACTGGAGGCCTTCTCGTGATCTTCGAACACCGTTGCCAGGCGCGCGCCGAGCAATAGACTACGTGCATTTTGTTCGCCAAGCAGGCTAAAACGATCGTAATAATCGCGCGCGGGCACATAATGCCTGTCTTCGTAAGACAACTCAGCCATTTCCAACAATGCGCGAGGCTGCTGGTGATTCAGCCGCAAGGCCTTCTCCAGGTGAGACTGGGCCAGCTTGCGCTGGCCGAGCTTCGAGGCGGTCATGCCAAGGTTCTCGAGAACCCGGGAACGGCCAGGATACAGGGTATCCGCAGCGGCTTGCTCGAAACGCGAGTACGCGTCGTCGTAGCGCTTTTCCTGGAACAGGAAGCTGCCGTAGTTATTGAGAATCCGGGGGTCGTGCGGACGCGCTGCCAGGGCCTTGCGAAACTGCACGTCAGCCAGGGCCGGTTCCATTTCGGCCTGGAACACCAGCGCCAGGGCGGCGTTGGCGTCGGCATCGTCGGGAGCCAGTTCCAGGGCCTTCTTCAGCGGGGCCTTGGCTTGTTCGCCCAAGCCCTGCTGCAAATAGCCCAGCCCCAGCTGCACATAGGCCTGGCGCGCCTCGTCACGGCCCTTGCCAGTGTCCATCGGACTGGAATCGCCCGACATGACACAGCCAGCGCAGAGACTGGCAACAAGCAGGAGCAGCGCTAGGCGCAAGACCATGGAGATCCTCTCTCAAGTACGGGCCGCGACGCTTTGCGGCATATCGGCGTCGGCGCTCAATTCACGCACGGCGATATAGCGTTCGCTGCGCCGGGTGCGGTCCAGCACCTGGCCTACCAACTGGCCGCAAGCGGCATCGATGTCTTCCCCGCGAGTGGTACGCACGGTGACGTTGAAGCCGGCATGATGCAACTGGTCCTGGAAACGCCGGATGGCGTTGTTGCTCGGACGCTCGTAGCCGGAGTGGGGGAACGGGTTGAACGGGATCAGGTTGATCTTGCAAGGGATGTCCTTGAGCAACTCGATCATCTGCACCGCGTGCTCAGGCTGGTCGTTGACGTCCTTGAGCAGGGTGTACTCGATGGTCAGCACACGCTTCTCGCCCAGGGCCGACATGTAGCGCTGGCACGAGTCGAGCAGCATCTTCAGCGGGTACTTCTTGTTGATCGGTACCAACTGGTTGCGCAGCGCATCGTTGGGAGCGTGCAGGGACAACGCCAGGGAGACGTCGATGTGCTTGGCCAGCTCATCGATCATCGGTACCACGCCGGAGGTCGACAGAGTCACCCGGCGCTTGGAGATGCCGTAGCCCAGGTCGTCCATCATCAGGTGCATGGCCGCGATGACGTTGTCGAAGTTCAGCAGCGGCTCGCCCATGCCCATCATCACCACGTTGGTGATGGCGCGATCGACGGTTGCCGGGACGCTGCCGAAGGATTTGTTGGCAATCCACACCTGGCCGATGACTTCGGCGGCAGTGAGGTTGCTATTGAAGCCTTGCTTGCCGGTGGAGCAGAAACTGCAGTCCAGGGCACAGCCGGCCTGGGACGAAACGCACAAGGTGCCGCGCTTGCCCTGGGGAATGTATACGGTCTCGACACAGCTGCCGGACGCCACGCGCACCACCCACTTGCGGGTGCCGTCGCTGGAGATGTCCTCGCTGACTACTTCCGGACCGCGAATCTCGGCAACGGCCTTGAGCTTTTCACGCAAGGCCTTGCCGACATTCGTCATGGCGTCGAAATCGTCGACGCCAAAGTGGTGAATCCATTTCATTACCTGACCGGCACGGAAACGCTTCTCCCCGATCGAGTCGAAGAATTTCTCCATTTCCGGTTGAGTAAGCCCCAACAGGTTAGTTTTGCCGATCGATGTAGTCATGGTTTCACCCTTCACTCACAGGCCTGGCGGCTTAGCGAGTGGTCACCTCGGTAGCTGCGAAGAAGTAAGCGATTTCGCGAGCAGCAGCCGCTTCGGAGTCCGAACCGTGAACGGCGTTGGCGTCGATGGACTCGGCGAAGTCAGCACGGATGGTGCCGGCGGCAGCTTCTTTTGGGTTGGTAGCGCCCATCAGCTCACGGTTGCGAGCGATGGCGTTCTCGCCTTCCAGAACCTGAACCACAACCGGACCGGAAGTCATGAAGGCAACCAGTTCGCCGAAGAAGCCACGCTCGCTGTGTTCAGCGTAGAAACCCTCGGCTTCGGCCTTGGACAGTTGCTTCATTTTCGAAGCTACAACGCGCAGGCCGGCTTCTTCAAAACGGGAAACGATCTTGCCGATGACGTTTTTTGCAACAGCGTCAGGCTTGATGATGGAGAAAGTACGTTGAACAGCCATGGTGTAACTCCAGAAACGGTGATTAAAGCGAAAAATTAAACCCGCGAATTATACGCGGGTTTAAAGGGATTGCCTAACTACGTAGCCCGCGGATTCAGTCAGTTTCGTCGATCCAGGCGGCCTGAATTGCTTCAAGAACCTTCTCGCCTCCGCGAGCCGGATCGTCACTGAACTCCGGCAATGCCAGAACCCACTTGTGCAGATCGACAAAATTCACATAACGCGGATCCACATCCGGCTTGGAATCAGCCAGCTGGATCGCGATTTCCAGTACATCAACCCACTTCAGACTCATGATGGCTCCTTGAATCAGTGCGGCGCTTCGGCCGCATGGTTGAGCGAGTACTTGGGAATTTCGACGGTCAGGTCTTCATCGCCAACGATAGCCTGGCACGACAGGCGCGACTGGGCTTCCAGGCCCCAGGCCTTGTCCAGCAAGTCTTCTTCCAACTCGTCGGCCTCGTTCAGCGAGTCGAAACCCTCGCGCACGATGCAATGGCAGGTAGTGCAGGCGCAGACACCGCCGCAGGCGCTCTCGATCTCGATGTGGTTGTCATGGGCAACCTCGAGCAACGAGACACCGGGCTCGACTTCGACGACCAGGCCATCCGGGCAGAACACGGCGTGGGGCAGAAAAATGATCTGCGGCATCAGTTATTCCTCGATCTCATTCAGGTTGCGCCCCGCCAGGGCGGCTTTCACCGTCGAATCCAGGCGGCGGGCAGCAAAAGCGTCGGTCACTTGCGACAGACGCTTGGTCTGCTGCTCGATGGCATAACCATCGGTGCCACGCATCAATTCACTCAGTTCCTGCATCTGCAGCTCGATGACCATGCGCTCCTCGGCGTCCAGCAAGCGGTCGCCGTCGGCCTCCAGGGCCCCCTGCACCGCCTCGATCAACCGCTGGGCATCCACCTGCTGCTCACGCAGCACGCGGGCGACCTTGTCATCGCCGGCGTACTGGAAGGAATCCTTGAGCATCCGGGCGATCTCGCCATCGGTCAGCCCGTAGGACGGCTTGACCTGGATACTGGCTTCGACTCCCGAACCCAGTTCCCGCGCGGAAACGCTGAGCAGGCCATCGGCGTCCACCTGGAAGGTCACCCGGATCTTCGCCGCACCAGCCACCATTGGTGGAATGCCACGCAACTCGAAACGCGCCAGGGAGCGGCAGTCGCTGATCAGTTCGCGCTCACCCTGTAGCACATGGATCATCATGGCCGTCTGGCCATCCTTGTAGGTGGTGAAATCCTGGGCTCGCGCGACCGGGATGGTAGTGTTGCGCGGAATCACCTTCTCCATCAGCCCGCCCATGGTTTCCAGCCCCAAGGACAGCGGAATCACGTCCAGCAGCAGTAACTCGCCGCCGTCACGCTTGTTGCCCGCCAGGGTATCGGCCTGGATCGCGGCCCCTATGGCCACCACTTGATCCGGATCGATCTCGGTCAGCGGCTGGCGACCGAACATCTCGGCGACCGCCTCACGCACCCGCGGCACACGAGTCGAACCACCGACCATGACCACGGCCCGCACTTCGTCGAGCTCGACGCCGGAGTCACGCACCGCGCGACGACAAGCCTTGAGGCTGCGAGCGACCATCGGCTCGATCAATTCATCGAATGCCCCGCGGGTCAGCGCGGCGCGCCAGCCGCCATACTCGACGTCCACCGAAGCGGCGTCGGTCAAGGCTTCCTTGGCCCCCCGGGCAATCTGCAACAGGTTACGCTGGGCGCCCGGGTCTAAGTCGGAGGACAAGCCGGCGCCCTGGATGATCCAGCTGGCGATGGCATGATCGAAATCGTCGCCACCCAGGGCGGTATCGCCACCTGTAGCCAGCACCTCGAAGACACCGCCGGTCAGGCGCAGGATGGAGATATCGAAGGTCCCGCCACCCAGGTCGTAGATAGCCACGACCCCTTCGGCCTGCTGGTCCAGGCCATAGGCCACGGCAGCGGCCGTTGGCTCGTTGAGCAGGCGCAGCACGTTCAGGCCGGCCAGCTTGGCAGCATCCTTGGTCGCTTGCCGCTGGGCATCGTCAAAATAGGCGGGAACGGTGATCACCGCACCGACCAGCTCGCCGCCCAAGGTCGCTTCGGCCCGCTGGCGCAGCACCTTGAGCACCTCGGCGGAGACTTCCACCGGACTCTTCGGCCCCTGCACCGTGTCGATGAACGGCATATGCGATTCACCGCCGACAAAACGATAGGGAAGCTGCTCGCCCAACTGCTTGACGTCAGCCAGGCCACGGCCCATCAGGCGCTTGACCGACAGCACGGTATTCAGGGGATCGGCGGGAGCCGCCAACCGGGCGGACTCACCCACCTCGACACGATCGGCGTGGTAGCGCACGGCGGAGGGCAGGATCACCTGGCCCTGCGCGTCGGCCAGCGGCTCGGAAAGGCCGCTGCGCAACGCAGCGACCAGCGAATTGGTAGTACCCAAGTCGATCCCCACAGCCAGGCGACGCTGGTGCGGTTGAGGACTTTGGCCGGGTTCAGCGATCTGCAGTAGGGCCATGTCTATCTGGACTTATCTGTATATCAGGCGTGCGACCGGAGCGGCACTAGGTTAATCGTCGAGGCGCTCTTCTAACTGGCGCACTTCGTAGGTGAGCTTGTCGAGGAACTGCATGCGCCGCATCAGGCGCTCGGCCTGCTCGCGCTGCGCGGCATCGTCCCAACAGGCTGCGAAGCTTTCGTTCAGCTGTTCCTGGGCGGCCTTGAGCCGGCGCTTGAACCCCGCCACCCCCGACAGATCGGCACTGTCCTGCAAGTCCTCGAGCTCTTCGCGCCACTGCATCTGCTGCAGAAGAAACTCGGGGTCGTGCACCGTGACCTCAAGCGGCAGCTCGCCGCCCTTGAGGGCCAGGAGATAACGGGCACGCTTGGGAGGGCTCTTGAGGGTCTGGTAGGCCTCGTTGAGGCTGGCGGACCGCTCCAGGGCCAGGCGCTGCTCACGCTCGGGGGCGTCGGCAAACCGATCGGGATGGACTGCGCGCGCCAACTCACGGTAGCGCGCGGCCAACTGCTCGAGATCCAGGCGAAAAGTCGGCTGCAACTCAAATAAGGCGAAATGACAAGGAGTACCCACAAGCAGCCTCAGACGTTGAAGCTTTCGCCGCAGCCACACTCACCGCGCACGTTGGGGTTGTTGAACTTGAAGCCTTCGTTCAACCCTTCCTTGACGAAATCAAGCTCGGTGCCATCCAGGTAGGACAGGCTCTTGGGGTCGATGATCACTTTCTCGCCGTGACTTTCGAACACCTGGTCGTCCTCGCCGATCTCGTCGACGAACTCCAGCACATAGGCAAGGCCGGAACAGCCCGTGGTGCGAACACCCAGGCGAATCCCATCACCCTTGCCGCGCCCGTTGAGGGAGCGTCGCACGTGTTGAGCAGCCGCTTCTGTCATGCTGATAGCCATCGTGACTCCTTACTTGTCGCCAAATCTGTGAAAGCCGATCGGTTAGATCAGGCCTTTCTTCTGCTTGTAGTCGCGAACGGCAGCCTTGATGGCGTCCTCGGCGAGTACCGAGCAGTGGATCTTCACTGGAGGCAGGGCCAGCTCTTCAGCCAGCTGGGTGTTCTTGATGGTCTCGGCTTCGTCCAGGGTCTTGCCCTTCATCCACTCGGTGGCCAGGGAGCTGGAAGCGATGGCCGAGCCGCAGCCGTAGGTCTTGAACTTGGCATCTTCGATGATGCCCTGCTCGTTGACCTTGATCTGCAGGCGCATCACGTCGCCACAGGCTGGAGCACCGACCATGCCGGTGCCGACATCCGGATCTTCCGCGTTCATCTTGCCGACGTTACGCGGGTTCTCGTAGTGGTCGATGACCTTTTCGCTGTAAGCCATGATTCTTAATCCTCACTCATCAGAGAGTCGCTCTGGAATTCCGCAAATCGCCTTGTCGATACGCCCTGCAGAACCCTGTGTGGCGACTTAAATTCAGTGTGCCGCCCACTCGATCTTCGAGATATCGACGCCATCTTTGTACATGTCCCACAGCGGCGACAGGGCGCGCAGCTTGGTGACGGCCTCGCAGACTTTCTGCGCGGCGTAGTCGATTTCTTCTTCGGTGGTGAAGCGGCCGAAGGTGAAGCGGATCGAGCTATGCGCCAGCTCGTCGTTACGGCCCAGGGCGCGCAATACGTACGAAGGCTCAAGCGAGGCCGAAGTACAGGCCGAACCGGACGACACCGCCAGGTCCTTGAGCGCCATGATCAGCGACTCGCCTTCGACGTAGTTGAAGCTCAGGTTCAGGTTGTGCGGTACACGAGCAGTCATGCTGCCGTTGACGTACAGCTCTTCCAGGTGCTCGACCTGCTTGTAGAAGCGGTCGCTCAGTGCCTGGATGCGAGCGTTCTCGGCCGCCATGTCTTCCTTGGCGACGCGGAAGGCTTCACCCATGCCGACGATCTGATGGGTAGCCAGGGTCCCGGAACGCATGCCGCGCTCATGACCACCACCGTGCATGGTGGCTTCCAGGCGCACACGTGGCTTGCGGCTCACGTACAGCGCGCCGATCCCCTTGGGGCCGTAGGTCTTGTGGGCAGAGAACGACATCAGGTCGACCTTCAGCGCCTGCAGGTCGATCTCGACCTTGCCGGTGGACTGAGCGCCGTCGACATGGAACAGGATGCCCTTGGAGCGGGTCAGTTCGCCGATGGCGGCGATGTCGTTGATGGTGCCGATCTCGTTGTTCACATGCATGATCGAAACCAGGATGGTGTCGTCACGCAGAGCGGCTTCCACCATGGCCGGAGTGATCAGGCCGTCTTCGCCCGGCTCGATGTAGGTCACTTCGAAGCCTTCGCGCTCGAGTTGGCGCATGGTGTCCAGGACAGCCTTGTGCTCGATCTTCGAGGTGATCAGGTGCTTGCCCTTGGTGTGGTAGAAATGCGCGACCCCCTTGATAGCCAGGTTGTCGGACTCGGTGGCACCGGAAGTCCAGACGATTTCACGCGGGTCGGCGTTGACCAGGTCAGCCACTTGGCGACGGGCGTTTTCCACCGACTCTTCGGCTTTCCAGCCAAACACGTGGGAGCGCGACGCCGGGTTACCGAAGTTCCCGTCGACCAGCAGGCATTCACTCATCTTTTGCGCTACACGCGGATCGACTGGCGTGGTCGCTGAGTAATCAAGGTAAATCGGCAATTTCATGGACTCTCTCCTAAATCAGGCTGGCTGGCGTGCCGCTAGCTCTTCGGCTGTCATTCGACGGCGGACGCTTCAATCTTGTCCAGGCGCGGCGCCTTGCCATTACAACGGCGCTGGTCCTGACGCTGGGCCACTTCTTGCACCTCACGGCGGGTTACAAGGTCGGCCAAGCTGATACCGCTCAGAAATTCGTGAATCTGCAGGCTCAGATCGCACCACAGGTGATGGGTGAGACAGGTGTCACCGGCATGGCAATCGCCCAATCCCTGGCATTTGGTCGCATCGACCGATTCGTTCACCGCATCGATCACCTGGGCTACCTGGATCCCCTGCATGTCGCGTGACAGCTGATAGCCGCCACCGGGCCCCCGGACACTGGATACCAGGTTGCTACGGCGCAACTTGGCGAAAAGCTGCTCGAGATAGGACAGGGAGATGCCTTGGCGCTCAGAGATATCGGCCAGGGAGACCGGGCCATGTTGCGCGTGCAACGCCAGATCAAGCATGGCGGTCACCGCATATCGGCCTTTAGTAGTCAGTCGCATGGACAAGTACCACGGAGTTTCGGAATGGAGGCGAGTATGCAATACCCGAGTAATCGAGTCAACTATAAGACCAACTACTTTAGTCGGGTTTACCCGCAAAAGAGCGCGCGAATCATAGCAAAGTCTGCGACGTAATGGCACAGCGGATGGCGACAACCGACCTACGGGTCCGTTTCTGGCCAACGCGCCCTTTATTGGTGGACGCCTTGACTCCTGAGCTCAGGAGCCGAGACACCGGCTTCAACCGACCCGGCTGTCGCTCTTGTCCTTGACGCCAGCGAAGTCTTCCTCGCGCAGCGCAGGCAAGTCGTTGGCGCAATAGTCGCTACCCAGACCCTTCAGGGCGCCGCAGATGCCTTCCAGGCGACCATCGACCGCCTGCAGATGATCGAGCAACTGACCAATGGCACGAGCCACCGGATCCGGCATGTCCTCGCTGACGCCATAGGCATCGAACCCCAGCTTCTCGGCCATGGCCTTGCGCTTGGCTTGCTGCTCGTCGCTGGACTTCATGATGATCCGCCCCGGAATCCCCACCACCGTCGCCCCGGCCGGCACTTCCTTGGTCACCACCGCATTGGAGCCGACTTTGGCGCCCGCGCCGACAGTGAACGGGCCAAGCACCTTGGCGCCCGCTCCAACCACTACGCCATCGCCCAGGGTCGGATGGCGCTTGCCCTTGTTCCAGCTGGTGCCACCGAGGGTCACCCCCTGGTAGAGCGTCACATCATCGCCAATCTCGGCCGTTTCACCGATGACGATGCCCATGCCATGGTCGATGAAGAAACGGCGACCCACCTTGGCCCCTGGATGAATCTCGATCCCGGTCAGCCAACGCCCGAAGTTCGACACCAGGCGCGCCAGCCATTTCCAACCCATGCCCCACAGAGCACTGGACACACGATGGATCCAGATCGCGTGCATGCCCGGATAGCAGGTCAGCACCTCGAAGGCATTGCGCGCCGCCGGGTCACGATGGAACACGCTCTGGATATCTTCACGCAGACGCTCGAACATCACTGATCCTTCCGCTTCTGCAGCTCCCCACGGGCCGCTTTCTGGGTTTCCGTGAGAATGCCGCGCAATATGTTCATTTCCGCTCGGGTGACCGAGCTACGACCGTACAGCCGACGCAAGCGCGCCATCAAGTGCCGGGGCTTTTGCGGATCGAGGAAGTCGATCTCCACCAACGCCTGCTGCAGATGCTCATAGAATCGCTCCAGCTCATCCATGGTCGCCAGCTCATCGCTGGACGAAACCGCTTCATCCTTGCGCACAGCACCCGACCGACCTTGCGCCGCCAGCCAGGACATGCGCACCTCATAGGCCAGCACTTGCACCGCCGTCGCCAGGTTCAGCGAACTGAACGCCGGATCCGACGGTATATGCACGTGAAAATGACATCGTTGCAGTTCGTCGTTGGTCAGGCCGGAATCTTCACGCCCGAACACCAGGGCTATCTGCGCCCCCTGCTGCGCCTGCTCCACGACTTTTACCCCCGACTGGCGAGGATCGAGCAACGGCCAGGGAATGCTCCGCTCACGGGCACTGGTACCGAACACCAGGGTGCAACCGGCCAGGGCCTCCTCAAGCGTGGCGACCACCTGGGCATCCTCCAGGATATCGGTGGCGCCGGATGCCCGCGCATCCGCCTCAGAGGAAGGAAATACCCGGGGCTCTACCAGCATCAGGCGCGACAGCCCCATGTTCTTCATGGCGCGCGCAGCCCCACCGATATTGCCGGGATGACTGGTGTTGACCAGGACGACACGAATGTTCTGCAGCAAGGGAAGCACCCTCGGACACGGGAAAGGGGAGCAAATCTTACAGAACGGGCCGCGCTGTTGCCTTAAAAATAACCACTCGTCACTCCCGGCAACTCACCCGCAACCCAGCACCACCCACAAACGCCATACGACGGGCAGATGCAATCAAAGCGAACGCCGAACTTCATCTGCAAAAGTTTTCTGCTAGAATGCTCGGCTTTCTTTAACAACCTTAGGTGACCTATCCATGCAGCCAATGCTGAATATCGCGCTGCGCGCCGCCCGCAGCGCCAGTGAACTGATTTTCCGCTCCATCGAGCGCCTGGATACCATCAAGGTCGATGAAAAAGACGCCAAGGACTACGTGTCCGAAGTCGATCGCGCCGCTGAGCAGAAGATCATCGACGCGCTGCGCAAGGCCTACCCGAATCACTCGATCATGGGCGAAGAAACCGGCCTGCATGCCGGCAACGGGATCGAAGGCGAAGAATACCTGTGGATCATCGATCCACTGGATGGCACCACCAACTTCCTGCGTGGCATCCCCCACTTCGCCGTAAGCATCGCCTGCAAATACCGTGGTCGCCTGGAACATGCCGTGGTCCTGGATCCGGTTCGCCAGGAAGAATTCACCGCCAGCCGCGGTCGTGGCGCCCAGCTCAACGGTCGGCGCCTGCGGGTCAGCGGCCGCACCAGCCTCGACGGCGCCCTGCTTGGCACCGGCTTCCCATTCCGCGACGACCAGATGGACAACCTGGACAACTACCTGGGCATGTTCCGCGCCCTGGTCGGCCAAACCGCCGGCATTCGCCGCGCCGGCTCCGCCAGCCTGGACCTGGCCTATGTTGCCGCCGGTCGCTTCGACGCCTTCTGGGAGTCGGGCTTGTCCGAATGGGACATGGCGGCAGGCGCCCTGCTGATCCAGGAAGCCGGCGGCTTGGTAAGCGACTTCACCGGCGGCCACGATTTCCTGGAAAAAGGCCACGTGGTAGCCGGCAACACCAAGTGCTTCAAAGCTGTCTTGACCGCCATCCAGCCACACCTGCCAGCCTCGCTGAAACGCTAAGCAACCGACATGAAAAAAGCACCTCGCGGGGTGCTTTTTTCATGTCTGCGATTCACGTTGCCGGCAGCCACCGGCTCACGTGCAAAACCTTATTGACCAGACTGGTTCTGACCAAGGATCAGCCGACCTTCCTTGTCCACCGGGATCTGGTTGCCCGGATCACGATCCATCCGCACCTGGCCCTGCTTGCCACCCAGGTCGTACTTCACGTCATAACCCACGACCTTTTCGCTGATGTCATTGACCGTATTGCAGCGAGTCTGCGTCGTGGTGTAGGTGTCACGCTCCTGCATGCCCTCCTGCACCTTGTTGCCCGCATAACCGCCACCCACCGCACCGGCCACGGTAGCGAGCTTGCGGCCATTACCACTGCCGATCATGCTGCCCAGCAGCCCGCCACCCACCGCACCGGCCACCGTACCCAGAATCTGATGCTCGTCCTTGACCGGGCGCTGTCGAGTCACGGCAACGTCCTTGCAGACTTCACGAGGAGTCTTGATCTGTTGTTTGACCGGCTGCACCGCCAGTACTTGCGCATACTCAGGGCCGCTTTTAACCAGGCTGTAGGTGGCCACAGCACCCCCGGCGGTGACACCGACAGCACCCAATACCGCACCAACCAGCAACGACTTGTTCACGTGAACCTCCTGACCATACATACGGGTCATAACCCGCGCTTCTCCCAGCCTTGGAGCAAAAAAAAAGGCGCGAGTTCAACATTCGCGCCTTTTTAGCTGACAACCGGGAGGGGTCAGGTCCTCACGGACGGTCGTCCACTTCCTTGTCGGTATTGGCTGCGGGAATCAGGTCCTCGCTGCTCAGCTTCAACCAGATCAGCACCACGTTGGCGATATAGATCGACGAGTAGGTACCCGCCAACACGCCGACGAACAGGGCAATGGAGAAGCCGTGCAGGTTATCGCCGCCAAAGAACAACAGGGCAATGATCGCCAGCAAAGTGGAGATCGAGGTCGCCATGGTCCGCAACAGGGTCTGGGTGGTCGAGATGTTGATGTTCTCGATCAAGCTGGCCTTGCGCAGCACACGGAAGTTCTCGCGCACCCGGTCGAATACCACGATGGTGTCGTTGAGCGAGTAGCCGATGATCGCCAGCACCGCCGCCAGCACCGTCAGGTCGAAGGTGATCTGGAAGAACGACAGGATACCCACGGTCACCACCACGTCGTGGATCAGCGAGACGATGGCGCCCACCGCGAACTTCCACTGGAAGCGGAAAGCCAGGTAGATGAGGATGCCGCCCAAGGCCATGAGCATGCCGAGGCCGCCCTGGTCACGCAGCTCTTCACCCACCTGGGGACCGACGAACTCGACTCGCTTGACCTGCGCCGGGTTGTCACCGCCAACCTTCTGCAACGCAGCGGCCACCTGGTGGCCCAGTTGCGGGTCTTCACCCGGCATCCGCACCAGCAGGTCGGTGGTCGCACCGAAGCTCTGCACGATCGCTTCGTGATAACCGGCTTCGTTCAACTGCGAACGCACCTTCATCACATCCGCCGGACGCTCGTAGGTCAGCTCGATGAGCGTACCGCCAGTGAAGTCCAGGCCGTAGTTCAAACCCTTGTGGAACCAGCTGAACAACGCCAGAACGGTCAGGAGCAGAGTCAGGCCGAACGCAACGTTGCGCACGCCCATGAAGTTGATAGTACGTAACATGGCAGCCCCTTAAATCCACAACTTCTTGAAGTCACGACCGCCGAAGATCAGGTTGACCATCGCGCGGGTCAGCCAGATGGCCGTGAACATCGAGGTAAAGATCCCGAGGGACATGGTCACCGCAAAACCCTTGACCGGACCGGTACCCATGGCGAAAAGAATGCCGCCCACCAGCAATGTGGTCAGGTTGGAGTCCAGGATCGCCGTGAATGCCCGGCCGAAGCCTTCGTTGATCGCCCGCTGTACGGTCATGCCCGCGGCGATTTCCTCACGGATCCGCGAGAAGATCAGCACGTTGGCGTCCACCGCCATACCCATGGTCAACACGATACCGGCGATACCCGGCAGGGTCAGCGTTGCCCCCAGCAGGGACATCAGGGCCAGCAGCAGCACCATGTTCAACGCCAGCGCTACAGTGGCGATCAAGCCGAAGAAGCGATAGATGGCGATGATGAACAGCGACACGAACAACATGCCCCACAGCGAGGCATCGATACCCTTGGTGATGTTGTCGGCACCCAGGCTAGGACCGATTGTGCGCTCTTCGGCGAAATACATCGGCGCCGCCAGACCACCGGCACGCAGCAGCAATGCCAGCTCCGAGGACTCGCCCTGGCCGTTCAGGCCGGTGATGCGGAACTGGCTGCCCAGTGGCGACTGGATGGTCGCCAGGCTGATGATCTTCTTCTCTTCCTTGAAAGACTGCACTGGCACGTCTTTCTCGACGCCATCCACCACTTGCTTGGCGTAGGTGGTGATCGGCTTCTGCTCGATGAAGATCACCGCCATGCCGCGACCGACGTTGTTGCGGGTCGAACGGTTCATCAACTCGCCGCCATGGCCATCGAGCTTGATGTTCACTTGAGGACGACCGTGTTCGTCGTAACTGGCCTGGGCATCGGTCACCTGATCACCGGTGATGATCAGGCCGCGCTCGATCAGCGCAGGAGGACGGTTGCCCTCACGGAATTCGAAGGACTCGGAAGTGGCCTTGGTGGCACCCGGCTCGGCGGCCAGGCGGAACTCGAGGTTGGCCGTCTTGCCCAGGATCCGCTTGGCTTCGGCGGTGTCCTGCACGCCCGGCAGCTCGACCACGATCCGGTTGGCGCCCTGGCGCTGGACCAGAGGCTCGGCCACACCCAGTTCGTTGACCCGGTTACGCACGGTGGTCAAGTTCTGCTTGATGGAGTATTCGCGGATTTCCGCCAGCTTGGCCGGGGTCATCGCCAGACGCAGCACCGCCTGACCGTTGAGGTCGGCTGGCACGATGTCGAAATCATTGAAATTCTTGCGGATCAGCGCACGAGCCTGTTCACGGCTGTCTTCGTCGCTGAAGCCCAGCTGGATGGCGCCATTGAGCTGGGGCAGGCTGCGATAGCGCAGTCGCTCTTTGCGCAGCAGGCTCTTGACGTCGCCTTCATAGACTTTCAAGCGCGCGTCGAGGGCTTTCTCCATGTCCACTTCCAACAGGAAGTGCACACCACCGGAAAGGTCCAGGCCCAGTTTCATCGGGTGCGCGCCCAGGTTGCGCAGCCACTGCGGAGTGGTTTGCGCCAGGTTCAACGCCACCACGAAATCATCGCCCAGCGCCTTGCGCACTACATCCTTGGCCGGGAGTTGGTCTTCCTTGTTGATCAAGCGCAGTAGGCCGCCCTTGCCGTTGGCGGCAACGGAAGAGGCCTTGACGTTGATGCCGGCGTCGGTGAGCGCCTTGCTCGCACGATCCAGATCCGCCTGAGTGACCTGCAGCGCAGTGCTCGCGCCGCTGACCTGAATGGCCGGATCATCAGGATATAGATTGGGAGCGGAATAAATAAAACCGATCGCCAGCACCGCCAGGATCAGTAGGTACTTCCATAGAGGATATTTGTTCAGCATCACGCCGCCCGTTATGACGCGGGGCGCCTTGCGCGCCCCGTCGATTGGTAAAAGATGAAACTTAGATCGCTTTCAGCGTGCCTTTTGGCAGCGTGGCCGCGATCGCGCCCTTCTGGAACTTCAGCTCAACCGAGTCCGACACTTCCAGAACCACGAAGTCGTCGGTCACTTTGTTGATCTTGCCGGCGATACCACCAGTGGTCACAACTTCATCGCCTTTCTGCAAGCTGCTCAGCAGGTTCTTCTGCTCTTTGGCGCGCTTGGCCTGTGGACGCCAGATCATCAGGTAGAAGATGACCAGGAAACCCACCAGAAAAATCCACTCGAAACCAGTGCCAGCAGGACCGGCAGCAGCAGGTGCGGCGGCGTCCGCATACGCGGCAGGGATCAAAAAGCTCATTTAGCACTCCGATAGTTGCAAAATTAGTATCTGACGCTTCTGGAAATCAATCCAAAGGCGGCACGGGCAATCCGCGCTTGGCATAGAAGGAATCGACAAAGGCGGCCAATGTACCTTGTTGAATAGCCTCGCGCAAACCAGCCATAAGGCGCTGGTAATGGCGCAAATTATGGATGGTATTGAGCATACTTCCGAGCATTTCCCCGCACTTGTCCAAGTGGTGCAGATAGGCACGGGAGAAGTTCTGGCAGGTATAGCAATCACAGGTTGGATCCAGCGGCGAATCATCATGGCGATGGAACGCGTTACGGATCTTCAGCACGCCGGTGTCGATGAACAGATGCCCATTGCGGGCATTGCGGGTTGGCATCACGCAATCGAACATGTCCACACCGCGGCGCACACCCTCAACCAGATCCTCCGGCTTGCCAACTCCCATAAGGTAACGAGGTTTGTCGGCTGGCATCTGGCCTGGCAGGTAGTCCAGGACCTTGATCATTTCATGCTTGGGCTCGCCCACCGACAGGCCGCCGATGGCCAGGCCGTCGAAGCCGATCTTGTCCAGGCCTTCCAGGGAACGCATGCGCAAGTCCTGGTGCATGCCGCCCTGGACAATACCGAACAGCGCCGCGGTGTTGTCGCCGTGGGCGTTCTTCGAGCGCTGGGCCCAGCGCAGGGACAGCTCCATGGAGATCCGCGCCACGTCCTCGTCGGCCGGGTACGGCGTGCATTCGTCGAAGATCATCACGATGTCCGAACCCAGGTCGCGCTGTACCTGCATCGACTCTTCCGGCCCCATGAACACCTTGGCGCCGTCCACCGGCGAGGCGAAGGTCACGCCCTCTTCCTTGATCTTGCGCATGGCGCCCAGGCTGAACACCTGGAAGCCACCGGAGTCGGTAAGGATCGGCCCTTTCCACTGCATGAAGTCATGCAGGTCGCCATGGGCCTTGATCACTTCGGTGCCCGGACGCAGCCACAGGTGGAAGGTATTGCCCAGGATGATCTCGGCGCCGATGGCCTCGATATCCCGCGGCAGCATGCCCTTGACCGTGCCATAGGTACCCACCGGCATGAAGGCCGGAGTTTCCACCGTACCGCGGGGGAAGGTCAGGCGACCGCGACGCGCCTTGCCATCAGTGGCCAGGAGCTCGAAGGACATACGACAGGTGCGACTCATACAGTTTCCTCGGGGGCCAGGTCCTTGGGAGCGGTTGGCGCAGGATTACGGGTGATGAACATCGCATCACCGTAGCTGAAGAAGCGGTATCCATGCTCGACCGCCGCACGATAGGCAGCCATGGTCTCGGGATAACCGGCGAAGGCCGAAACCAGCATCAACAGCGTGGATTCCGGCAGGTGGAAATTGGTCACCAGGGCATCGACCACATGGAACGGCCGGCCCGGGTAGATGAAGATGTCGGTGTCACCGCTGAACGGCTTGAGCACGCCATCACGGGCAGCGCTTTCCAGGGAGCGTACGCTGGTGGTGCCTACCGCGACCACCCGACCGCCACGGGCCCGGCACGCGGCCACGGCATCCACCACGTCCTGGCCGACTTCCAGCCACTCGTGATGCATATGGTGATCTTCGATGCGCTCCACCCGCACCGGCTGGAAGGTCCCAGCCCCCACATGCAAGGTCACGAAGGCGGTCTCCACGCCCTTGGCGGCGATGGCTTGCAACAGCGGCTGGTCGAAGTGCAGCCCCGCGGTCGGCGCCGCTACTGCGCCCAAGCGCTGGGCATAGACAGTCTGGTAACGCTCGCGGTCCGCGCTTTCATCCGGACGGTCTATATAAGGAGGCAACGGCATGTGCCCAACCCGATCCAGCAGCGGCAGCACCTCCTCGGTGAATTCCAGCTCGAACAAGGTGTCGTGGCGGGCCAGCATACGTGCCTCGCCACCACCGTCGACCAGAATGGTCGAACCCGGCTTGGGCGACTTGCTGGAACGCACATGGGCCAGCACGCGGTGACTGTCCAGCACTCGCTCGACAAGAATCTCCAGCTTGCCGCCGGAAGCCTTCTGGCCAAACAGGCGCGCCGGGATCACCCGGGTATTGTTGAACACCATCAGATCGCCCGGGCGCAGATGCTCGAGCAAATCGGTGAATTGACGGTGGGCCAGGGCGCCGGTTGGCCCATCCAGGGTCAGCAGGCGACTACCGCGACGCTCGGCCAACGGGTGGCGGGCGATCAGCGAATCGGGAAGCTCGAAAGTAAAGTCAGCAACGCGCATGATGGGGTTCGTCTAGCAGGGCCGGAAAGTTTAGCGGAATCAGCAAAAATTGACCATGAAAGCCGATTGACCAAAGGTTTCCGCCTCTCTATACTTCGCCGCCATTGAGCCCTGATGGCGGAATTGGTAGACGCGGCGGATTCAAAATCCGTTTTCGAAAGGAGTGGGAGTTCGAGTCTCCCTCGGGGCACCAAAATCAAAAAAGACCTTGGATTCCAAGGTCTTTTTTTTCGTCTGTAGAAAAATCCCGGTCTTTCCCGGTTCCACAAACGCGACTGCCGCACGACCCGAAAGTCGTGCGGCAGGATCAGCGGATGCGAAACGGCCTTTCGTCAGGACGCCACGCGCTTGACCTCCAAGCGTCCGCAGGGTGGACCGCTGAGCTGTTCACCGGTTTCCAGGCTGAACACCGAGAAGTGCAAGGGACAGGTAATGCTCTTGCGCTGTTCGTTGATGTTGCCGTGGACCAGCCAACCCTGGCGGTGTGGGCAGGTATGGGGCACCTCGTACTGCTGGTTGTCGATCTCGACGATGAAGGTGCCGGGGCGATGGAACTCAGATAGCTCGCTCAACGACCTTCTCCCGATTGAAATGCTTGAGGCGCCGGGCCTTTTCCACTGCGGCGTCGAACGCTGCGTTGGTGATGTCGCGGCCCATGCAGATGCCCTGCCAGGCCTTGACCGGATCCAGGTCCCCTGCCACGTCCATGGCCTTGAGCAGGCGCTGGCCTTCGATGGCGTGGTACACGTCGATGTGCACGTGCTCCGAGTAGTAGGTGTGGGCCTTGATCTTCAGGCGATCGCAAATCGCGGTGTAGCACTCGAAGAAAAACGGCACCACGGTCTCGAAGTAGGTGATCACCCCGGCGAAATACGAGGGATCGTCGGCACGCATGGTCAGCCAGCAGAACATGTTGGGGAACGAATAACCTGCCGAGGAGTTGGCCTCGATGTAGAACGGCAGGTCGGTGGGCATCTCCAGTTCCTTGAGCAAATCCATGTACAAGGTGGTATGGGAGCGCTTGATATTTCCCGAGCCGAACTCATCGATCATCATCCGCAGCATCGGCATCTGCGCCTCCAGGCTCAACCGCGGCATCAGGTGGTAGAACACCTGGGCCTCGGTCAGGCCATCGAGGGCGAATTCCTGGACCAGGATCCGGAACTCATCGAGGGTCATCTGTTCGGCAACATACACCGCGCTGGGCGGTACTTCGCTGCGATCCTGCTCCACCAGGTCGGCCAATTGCTGGCGCAGGCTGGCCAGGTCGCGTGGCACCTCGGCGGTGAGGGTCTTGTCGATGGTGGAGAAAATCCAATCGTGCTCGAATTCGGCGATCCGGCGGTCAAGCGGCTTGAGATGCTTGATGCAGGAACGATTGGCCAGAAACAGTTCCTTCTGAAGATCGTTCATCACGCTCCTCCCTCTTCTGCCAGCACCCGGTCAGTGGTGATGACACCCCGGGCCTTGAGTTCCTTTTTCACCTGTGCGTACCAGTCGTCGGCGCCCAGATCGAAGTAGCCATTGAGTGTCTCCACCCACTGCGCCACCACCTGCTGGCGCGCGCCGATGGCCAGACGGCACAACGCCGGCTCCAGGTTGGCCAGGGACACCACGTTGCCATCGGACTCCAAGTCGCGCGCCAGGGACATCTCCCAGCCGATGAAATAATCCAGGCCCTCGGCTCGCAACTGCTGGATCTGCTGCTGGGTTCGCGGCTGCGACGGCGAGTCCTTGATGCCGATCACCCGCGGCAGGCGAGCGATGGTCATCAGGGTCTCGAAGCTCTTCTCGTTCCCCGACAACGCGGACTCGTTGTAGATGAAGATATCCAGCGACGTGGCGTCATGGACAGCACGATAATGCTCGATGATCTCTTCCTGGGTAGTGCCCTTGGCGAACGGCGAAGTGAACATGACCCCGTGCGCCCCCAGTTTCTGGGCCAGCCGGGCATATTCCAGGACCTCGGCGGTGGTGCCGCGCTCGATACCAGCGATCACCGTACGGTCACGGGCGTGAGCCAGGGTCAGTTCCAGCATGCGTTGCCAGTCCCGCCGGCCCAGGCGCCAGCCCTCGCCTGAAGTCAGGCAAGGGATGTAGCCATCGACATAGGGCCGCGAGCCATGCAGCAACTGGCGCACGCTGGTTTCACAGATCCGTGACTGCTCATCCAGCGGCGAAATCAGGGGCACGAAGATGCTCTTAGCCGACATCATGGAAATCCTCCTGCTCGATCAGCATTTCCTTCGACTGTTCGAACAACCCCTGCAGGAATTCCGGGAAAGCCGGTCCGGAGACCGGCTGGGGGAATGGCTGCAGGTAGGGTTGCAGGGCTGCCAGGTCACGCAGCTCCGGGTCGTGGGTGTACAGCGGTTGGCCGTACTCCACCACCTGGGCGGCGAGCAGCTTCTTCTCGACGCTCAGGTGCGACCATGCCGGCTCCCGGGTGGCACGTTGCAGCACGGCATTGCAGTAGCCCTGGCGCCGGATGTCCATGTCGGTGTGCAGCACATCCATGAACGGGTAGTAGACATCCTGCAGGTGCCGGCTCTTCTTCCAGATAATGGCATCGCAGATGCCGATCTGGCCGTAGTTCATCTGCACCTGCTGCTGATAGAAGTGGCTGAAGAACCCCAGCGACTTGGCCCGCAACTGCGGATCGGCGTGATGCATGCCCATGAAGACGGTGGCATCGATCACCGGCAAGAGTGCCTCAGCCATTGTAGTTCTCCAGTGCCCGGGCGATGGTCTCGACCGCCTGCCGGAACTCTTCCGGCTTGCGCGCCAGGGCCAGGCGGATGTACTTCTGCCCGGCTTCAGGCTGGCTCCAGTAGAAGTATTTACCCGGCAGCACGTAGACGTCGTAGTCCATCAGGTAGGCCTGCAGGTCATCGGCGCTTACCCCCTCACGGGTAATTTCGAACCAGGCCACGCTGGTATCCACCATCGGCGTCAGGTAGTTGAGGAAGCTTCCCTCCAGACTCTTGCGCGCCACCTGGCGGTTGATGTCCAGCACCGAACGCACCGACTCGAAACCATCTTCGCTGCTGTCGAGGATGTACTGGGTCACCACGTTGAGGATGAACGGCGAGACGTTCAGCAGCACGCTGGTGACGATACTGTAGATATCGGCATTGATGCCCTTGCTCGACATGATGGTGGCGCACTTGGCGTCCTGCAGCGGCCAGGTCTTGCCGGTGTCTTCCATGATGATGTATTGGGTGCCGATCTCGTCGAGGATCGCATAGGCGTCATAGCGGCTACCGCCGGAGGCCTTGATGAATGCGGCGAAGCAGAAGTCGAGGATCAGCAGTTTGCCGTGATCCTTGCAGTAGCGCGCGACCTCGATGAAGGTTTCCGGCCCCTCGGCGAACAGGCTAGAACCGGTGGGGTTGTTCGGATCCACCAGGAAGATCGCGTCTACCTTGGCCGCTGCGGTCTCGAGGTTGGCGTAGACATGCTCCGGGGAATGGAACAGCGACTCGTTGAGCGGCGACAGCGGTACTTCCATATGCTTGAGCAGGTCATGCAGGTTGTCGAAGCAAGGCTCGATCAAGCCGACGCTCATGTCGCGCTTGCGCAGGTAGGTCGCGGTGATATGCATGGCAATCGACGCGGCGTAGACCAGGTAGATCTCGTCGTGGCGCTTGAGGGCGTGCTCCTGGCCGTGGAAGGTGAAGAACGCCTTGATGAACTCCTGTTCGCTCTGGTACTGGGTCTGGCCCTGGGCGCGGTACCACAGCTCCGGAAGTCGCTCGACGATCTGGCGCTGGGTTACGCTCTGGTCCTGGTGAGTATGGGCATCTGCAAGATTGAAACGGGTCTTCAGGGCAGAGATTTCATGCTGAGTGATATCCTGCTTAACTTCCTGACGCGTAATTACGACACTCATATTATTATTCCTGTAAGAGCTAAATAATCGCCTGCGGGATAGGTGTAGTTATCAAACCACGGGTAAATCCTCTCCATGTTTATCGCTCCGCGACAGGCCGACAACTGTACCTAAGTGCAGATCGACACTTATAAAAACGAGCGTTTAATTCTTTCCGCGAAGACTGACCTTAGGTACAGTTGCTTTCTCAAAACAGGCAACTCATCCTTTCCGCGCACCGGCGCGACTGATGAAGACAGCCAGTCTTTATTCCTCGGACGGAAATAACAATAAGTATGGATAAAATAAGTTTTTATAATATCGACTACACAAACGCGTCCCAAGATTTGCTCGGAAACTTGTATGGGTTGCGCAAGGAAGTCTTCGCCGACCGGCTCAATTGGAAGGTCAATGTCTGCGGCAACCAGGAAGTCGATGAGTACGACACCCCTCGCGCCACCTACCTGGTTGGAGTCCACACCGGGATCCCCCTGGCCAGTCTGCGCCTGATCAACACGCTGCATCCCTACATGGTGGAAGGGCCATTCCGCAATTTTTTCAGCCACCCCACGCCCAAGCACCGCCTGATCGCCGAATCCAGTCGCTTTTTCGTCGACAAGACCCGCTCCCGCGCCCTCGGGCTGCAGCGCCTGCCACTGACCGAAATGCTCCTGTTGGCCATGCACAGCCATGGGGCACACACAGGCCTGGAATCGATCATCACCGTAGTGAGCCAAGCCATGTCACGCATCGTGCACCGGGCCGGATGGCACTACGAGATCCTCGATAGCGGACAGGCCACCCCCGGTGAGCGGGTATTGCTGCTCAAGATGCCGATATCGGCAGACAATGCCAGAAGCCTGCAGGCAATGATCGCCACCAAGGGCGGCGATCACCTGTACGAACTACAT
This sequence comes from Pseudomonas sp. MSSRFD41, assembly GCF_014230245.1. Lineage (NCBI taxonomy): Bacteria > Pseudomonadati > Pseudomonadota > Gammaproteobacteria > Pseudomonadales > Pseudomonadaceae > Pseudomonas > Pseudomonas sp. MSSRFD41. The sequence continues at coordinate 253,376 of NZ_JACKZK010000005.1, forward strand.
ACCTCTGGCCCGCACCGATACTCCGCCAACGAAAGACGAGCGTCTCAGAACATGCCCATGCTCACAGCCTTGTAGACCGCCTGCTTGGCATTGCAGACCTGCAGCTTGTGCACGATGTTGGACATGTGGAATTTCACCGTACGCACGGAAATCGCATGGATTGCGGCGATTTCCCCGTAGGTCTTGCCCATGACCACCCACTTGAGAACTCCCATTTCCCGATTCGACAAGCTGGCATCATCCTTCTCGGGAAACAGCTCATTGGGAGTGAACCTGCCCATCAGGCTGTTGTGAAACTGAATCAGCGCCATCTGGATCTCGGCGGTATGTCGGGTCATGACGTGATCGAAGTCGGGCCGCAATTCCGTGTTACAAATACTCAGCGCGGCGAACAGGCCATTGGAGTCGTGCAAATTGAAGGTGAAACCTGTGGATATCCGGTATTTCTCAGATAAAGCGAACAATTCCCCACCGCGCCCCGAGTCCGCGGACTCAAGTGCCTCGCGCCAGGAAAACGGGGCAATGGACTTCAATCCATGATTGATGACCGGATCTATCAAATGGTAATTGGAAGCCTTGTAGATATCGAGCCAACGCTTCGGATAACTGGAGAAGATCAGCGGTTTTACTTGCCGCCCCTTATGCATGGTGAAATAGGCATATTGACAACCATCAAGAGATGGCAAACGCTTCTCGAAGGCATTTTTCAGCAGATAATCAAGTTCAGCTTCATCATCGGTTACTTGTCTGCCACTGACTAATTGAGTGCTCATAAGAACTCCATGTTCTTTATAGTGTTCAGTCCGTGAGTCTTGTTGTTCTGACTTCACCACCCCTGACACTCAACTCAAAAGCCTTTATGTAGTAAAGACAAATAATTACTACATAAATTAACTATAGCGTGAGTTCAACAGGAGATATCGACCTTCTCGAAGCCCGTGACTCAATGACCGAACCGGCAGTAATTCCAACCTCGTACCCATCATATGAATGCAGAAAACCGCTCTTTCCCGACAGGGCCAGAGCGGTTTCTCGAACCAGTTGCCCTTCCCGGGTTGGCCTAAGCTTCCCGGGAGTCGGCCAACCCGGCCTTCACCGCCGGCCGCGCTTCGATCACATCCAGCCAACGCCGAACATGACGGAACGGGGTGATATCCAGGTTCAGCTCCTCATGGGTGCGCAACCAGGGAAACGCGGCAACATCGGCGATGGAATAGTTGTTCGAAGCCAGGTAGGCCTGCTTGGCCAGCTGGCTGTCGACTACGCCATAGATACGCAGCGACTCCTTACGGTAGCGCATGATGGCTTCCTGGTTGGCGGTCTTGCTGCCATGGAGGAACCACCAGAGCTGGCCGAGCATTGGACCGATGGCACCTACCTGGAAGAACAGCCATTGCTGGACCGCCAGTTGTTCGGTCGGCGACTTGGCCTGGAGACAGTCGTATTTTTCCGACAGATAGCCAAGGATCGCTGCCGACTCGAACACCGAGACTCCGGCCTCATGATCGACGATCGCCGGGATCTTGCCGTTGGGGTTGATTTGCAGGAACTCCGGAGAGTGCTGGCGCCCTTCGGAGAGATTGAATTTCACCCGCTCACAATCGATACCGGCTTCCTTGAGGAAAATGCTGATTTTCTGTCCGTTTGGGGTGTCTGCGGTATAGAAAGTGAGGGATTTTGGCGTGTTCATGAGTCCTCCGTTGACTGCTCCGAATGTCGCTGCGTTTGAATCTTATTGCATTTGCAATCATATTGAGGCGTACAGTATCGTGCAAGAATGACGGAACGCACGGAGAGCTTCGAAGTTATGATGGGTTTTTCCAGTTTCAGGACCACGCGCGAGACCGGCGAGGCCGCGCAAGCTTGCATCGACAAGATCCAGGCGCTGGCTGTCCAGACCAGCGAAGGATGCTCTTCACCGCTCTACACCATGATCGACATCGCCAATCGTCTGGAAAGGGATCCGAGAACGGCGAAGAACATCTGGGTGGTGCGTTCCAACGCACGTCCCGGTGCCAAGCCCGAGCACACCCGCATCAGCGCCTGGCCGCTGCACTTCAGTTCCCAGGCCCGCGCCAGCGAAAAACCGCTGCTGTACCTGACCAGTTCCTCCACATCGGCCCAGCTATGCGCACTGTCGAGCGAGTCCTCCCAGCGCGGGATCCTGTGCAACGATATCGAGACCATTTCCTCGATCTGGCCCAAGGGTGCGCATCCATGGGTCCCGTTGTGGCTGGCGGCCAATCCTCGCTGCCTGCCATTCGACCCCGCCAGTGGTGCCGAGGCACGGGCCATTGCGCTGGCGGCGCTGAAAAGCCTGTATGTGGATGGAAGCAACGGCTTCTACTACATGGCCCTGCACGACGAACCCAACGACTTCGTCGGCCCTATGGACAAGCACAGCGTCAGCCAGGCCCTGCAAGGCATGTACAAGATCGCCGAATTGAAGGCCGGGCCCGATCGGCCCAAGGTCCGCCTGCTGGGAGCCGGCCTGAGCCTGCGCGCGGTGATCGCTGCAGCGCAGATCCTGCACGAAGACTGGGGCGTGGGTTGCGAAATGTGGAGTTGCCCCAGCTATACCCGCCTGGCCCGGGATGCCGAGAGCGCCCTGCGCTGGAACCGTATGCACCCGGATCTGCCCCGGCGCTCATCGCATCTGCGCGACAGCCTGAACCTCGAAGATGCGCCGGTGGTCGCCGTGACAGGTTACGCCCAGCATGTGGCCGAGCAGATCGGTGCCCATCTGAATTCGCGTTTCGTCGCCCTGGGTGCCGACTCCATCGGCTCACTGCCAACCCGTCCGATCTCCAGTAAGACCGTGGACAAACGCTGGATCGCCACCCTGGCCCTGCGCGCCCTGGCCCAGGATGGCAAGGTGCCTCAGGAATACGTCAAACAGGCCATGCGCCGCTACCTGCTGCAATGAAGGCCTAGGCCTCTCGCCCACTCCTGCGCGCGGCGCTGGCCGCACGCTCCAGGGCATCACTGAAAAAGCGCTGTTGCTGTTCATCGAACTGCGCCAGGAACAACTCGGCGACCGCATCTTCGTAGATTCGCCACATCTTTTTTCGCAACACCTTGCCGGCCTCGGTGATCGAGGCGCAGGCACCACGGCCGTCCTCGCTGGCCCGGCTGCGCTCGACCAGGCCTTCGGCCTCCAGGCGGTCGACCAGACGTGTCAGGTTGTAGCGTTCGATCGCCATGACATCGGCCAGTTCGTTCATTCGTCGGGTACCGCCGGGACCGCTTTCCAGCCCCCACAAGGCGTCGTACCAGGCATAGGCCGGAAGCCCGGCGGCGGCCAGGCGACGTTCGATTTCGCGGATCAGGCAGCGATGGGCCCGGACGAATCTGAACCAGGTATCCGGCTCGCTGGAAGACATGCATCACCTTTTTTCAAGAATCGATTTAGTTGCAATTGTAACGCGGTGCACGATAAATTCCCGAGAATAATTGCAATTGCAATCATCTGGATTCTGAACAATATCGGCAACCGCCGATACCCCTCGCTATGGCACCGAACGACTCGGTGTTCCCCGCTGTACTGCCCAGGAGACGACGATGGCACAACAATCAGTGTTTCTCGACGAGGATCCACAAGAGACTCGTGAATGGCTCGAATCCATTGAATCGGTTCTGAATGTCGAAGGCCGCCCTCGGGCGCATTACCTGATCGACCAACTACTGGATTTCGACGTTGCCCAACATGGCGACTTCTACGGGCGCGTGACCACGCCCTACGTCAACACCATCCCGGTCAGCCGCCAGCAGCCCTACCCAGGCGACCTCGCCGTAGAGAAGCGGATCAACGCCTATATCCGCTGGAACGCCCTGGCCATGGTGCTGCGCGCCGGCAAGCACTCCAACGTCGGCGGCCACATTGCCTCCTATGCCTCGGCGGCAGTGCTGTACGACGTAGGCTTCGACCACTTCTTCCGTGGCCGCACCGAGCAGTTCGCCGGTGACATGGTCTACATCCAGGGCCACTCCTCGCCAGGCATCTATGGCCGCGCCTTCCTCGAGGGCCGCCTGAGCGAAGAGCAACTGGACAACTTCCGCCGCGAAACCGACCGCGATGGCGTGTCCTCCTACCCTCACCCACGGCTGATGCCCGACTTCTGGCAGTTCCCCACCGTGTCCATGGGCCTGGGTCCGATCACCGCCGCCTACCAGGCACGCTTCATGCGCTACCTGGAGAACCGTGGCCTGAAGGAACACCAGGGCCGCAAGGTCTGGGCCTTCCTGGGCGATGGCGAGATGGACCAGCCCGAATCCCTGGCGGCGATTTCCCTGGCCGGACGGGAAAAACTCGACAACATCATCTTCGTGGTCAACTGCAACCTGCAGCGCCTCGACGGTCCGGTACGCGGCAACAGCAAGGTGGTCCAGGAGTTCGAGAGCCTGTATCGCGCCGCCGGCTGGAACGTGATCAAGGTGATCTGGGGCAGCGGCTGGGATGCCCTGCTGGACAAGGACAAGAGCGGCCTGCTGCGCCGGCGCATGATGGAATGCGTGGACGGCGACTACCAGAACTACAAGTCGCAGAACGGCGCCTATGTGCGTGAGCACTTCTTCGGCAAGTATCCCGAACTGCTGGAACTGGTCAGCGACATGACCGACGAGCAGATCTGGAAGCTCTCCCGTGGCGGCCACGATCCGGAGAAGGTCTACAACGCCTACGCCGCCGCCATGCGCCACACCGGCGGTCCGACCGTGATCCTGGCCAAGACCGTCAAGGGCTTCGGCATGGGTGAGGCCGGCGAAGGCCAGAACATCAACCACCAGCTCAAGAAGATGGGCGACCAGGCGGTCAAGGCCTTCCGCGATCGTTTCGGCCTGGAGCTCAGCGATGAGCAACTGGGCGACATGCCATACCTCAAGCCGGCGCCGGACAGCGTCGAGGCCAACTACTTGAAGGCTTTGCGCGGCAAGCTCGGCGGCCATATCCCGGCGCGCTTCAGCGATGCCCAGTCCCTGCAGATCCCGCCGCTGTCGGCCCTGGAGACCCAGCTCAAGGGCACCGGCGAACGGGCGATCTCCACCACCATGGCCTTCGTACGCATCCTCGGCACCCTGCTCAAGGATCCGAACATCGGCAAGCTGGTGGTACCGATCGTGCCGGACGAGTCCCGCACTTTCGGCATGGAAAGCCTGTTCCGCCAGATCGGCATCCACTCCCACGTGGGTCAGTTGTATACCCCGCAGGACGCCGGTCAGCTCAGCTACTACAAGGAGAGCAAGGACGGCCAGATCATGCAGGAGGGCCTCAACGAGTCCGGGGCCATCTCGTCGTGGATCGCCGCCAGCACCTCCTACAGCAACCACGGGGTGATGACCGTCCCGTTCTACATTTTCTACTCGATGTTCGGCTTCCAGCGGGTCGGCGACCTGGCCTGGGCCGCCGGTGATGCCCGGGCCCGCGGCTTCCTGCTTGGCGCCACCTCGGGGCGTACCACGCTGATGGGCGAAGGCCTGCAGCACGATGACGGCCACAGCCACGTGATGTCGTCCACTATCCCGTGCTGCGTCTCCTATGATCCGACCTATGCCTACGAGCTGGCGGTGATCATCCAGGACGGCATGCGCCGCATGTATGTAGAGAACGAGGACATCTACTACTACATCACCCTGCTCAACGAGAACTACGCCCATCCGGACATGCCCGAAGGCGTCGAACAAGGCATCCTCAAGGGCATGTACCGCTTCTCGGCCCCGGCCAAGCAGAACAAGGGCAAGCACGTGCAACTGATGGGCTGCGGCTCGATCCTGCAGGAAGTCAACGCCGCCGCCAAACTGCTGGAAGCCGACTTCGGCGTCAGTAGCGAGGTCTGGAGCGTCACCAGCCTGACCGAGCTGCGTCGCGACGGCCAGGAAGCCGAGCGCTGGAACCTGCTGCATCCCCAGCAGGAGCCTCGCGTGAGCTACGTGGAAAGCTGCCTGCAAGACAAGGAAGGCCCGGTGGTGGTCGCTACCGACTACATGAAGATCTTCGCCGACCAGATCCGTCCCTTCGTGCCCAAGCGTCGTTTCGTCGCCTTGGGCACCGACGGTTTCGGTCAGTCGGACACCCGTGAATCCCTGCGCCGGTTCTTCGAAGTCGACCGCCACTTCATCGCCGTGGCCGCCCTCAAGGCCCTGGCCGACGAAGGCAGCCTGCCTCGGGAGAAGGTCGCCGAGGCTATCGCCCTGTACGGCATCGATCCGGAGAAGAAGAACCCAGCCAAGGTCTGACGCTGCAAACTGCCTTGCCCATCCGGGCAGGGCAGCCCCTCGCTGTATCCCCTTCCAACGCCAAACGCCCCGGGCCTGCCCCGAGGCGTGGACGCGCTCCCGGCCAACCCGGTCAGTCGTACATCTGCTCCTCGTAATATTCGTAGTTATCGGCGTTATCCACCGCCTCGTCCGGGCGATGGGTCGCCAGATCGCGCGCGCCCGCCGGTCCATAGCCACCCGGGATATCGTCGGTGTGGCCAATCGAGTGGGTCAGCTCATGCACCACGCTTCCGGCCTGGGTATCGAAGCCCACCCGTGGCGGCAAGGCGAAGAACGCCGTGCAGAACCAGGCGTCGATGTCTCCTCGGGCATTGAGATAGGTAGCCGCGATAACGTCTGCGCCGTCGCAGGGATCGGCGGGGTTGGTCCGGCAACGGGCCGTCAGGGTATTGCCGCTATTGAGCTTGAAGCGCACCCCGTCGAGCACTGCGCGCACTCGCTGGTAACGATCCTGGCTGAAGACGCCGAACCATGTCTGGTAGACCGGGTCGTCGTTACGACGAAAGACCGCTTCGTTGTCGTTGACCCGGTTGTAGGCATCATTGGACCAAGTAGTGGCCACCGCCACCGCATTGTTCACCGCAGTACGATCGGCCGGGGTCGAACACGAGGCATCGAAGACCACATTGATCGCCAGCGCCGATTGCGCTGCCGCACTCAGCCCCAACAACAGCAACAACCTCCGCAGCCGGCGCGCCAGGGGGCGGGATAAATAGACAAGGGGTCGGATATCCATGATTCAGCATCCTTTGCAAGTTCCAGAGGTCGCCCCGAGCGGGGCGGCACTTGCATTGGATTCCCCGCCCGAACGCTGTATCAGGGGGAACTGCTTCCGCCTCTGCAGCAGCGCCTAGCGCCATCTCCCGAGCACAACCTTGATGGAAGTCAACGAGCGGGGCTTTGCGCTCCCTACACTGGTCGCCACCCCTTTGAACAAGATCCGCAGGCCCCCGCCATGAGTGAAGATTCCCGCGCACTTCCCCTCCCTGAGGTGCTGCCCAAGACCAACGCAACCCTCCCCGCCAAGGCCCCGGCCCGCAAGCCTGCCACACCCCGCCCCCGCCGCCCGCGCAGCACGCCCGCCAAGGCTGCGGCAGTAAAAGCTATCGAGGTCGATCTCGAACAGAACCCCATGGCCCTGCAAATCGCCAACGCGCCTCGTGGCTCCAACGAAGACAGCGTCTCGGCCAAGCTGCCGGGCAATTACCCCTATCGCCACCGCATGCGCCGCGCCGAGTACGAGAAAGCCAAGCACGAGTTGCAGATCGAATTGCTCAAGGTGCAAAGCTGGGTCAAGGAAACCGGGCAACGCATCGTGGTCCTGTTCGAAGGCCGCGACGCCGCGGGCAAGGGCGGCACCATCAAGCGCTTCATGGAACACCTGAACCCCCGGGGTGCGCGAATCGTCGCCCTGGAAAAACCTTCCGAGCAGGAAAAGGGCCAGTGGTACTTCCAGCGCTACATCCAGCACCTGCCGACGGCGGGGGAAATGGTCTTCTTCGACCGCTCCTGGTACAACCGCGCCGGCGTCGAGCGGGTCATGGAGTTCTGCTCGCCCCTGCAATACCTGGAGTTCATGCGCCAGACTCCGGAACTGGAACGCATGCTGTGCAACAGCGGCATCCTGCTGTTCAAGTTCTGGTTCTCGGTCAACCGCGAAGAGCAGCTGCGGCGCTTCATCTCGCGCCGCGACGACCCGCTCAAGCACTGGAAACTCTCGCCCATCGATATCAAGTCCCTGGACAAATGGGACGAATACACCAGTGCTAAGCAGGCGATGTTCTTCCACACCGACACCGCCGACGCGCCGTGGACGGTGATCAAGTCCGACGACAAGAAACGCGCCCGGATCAACTGCATCCGTCACTTCCTGCACGAGCTGGACTACCCGGGCAAGGACCCCAAGGTCGCCCACGCTCCCGATCCGCTGCTGGTGGGCCGTGCCTCGCGAGGGCTGGAAGAAGATGAGCGCCCCGGCCAACTGGCGGCGGACATCGACGCCACAGGCCCCGCGCTGTCGTTCTAAGGCCATCCTCGCCCGCTGCACACGGGCCTTTGGGCCTGTGTCGCGGTGCGCCTGGCCCGGGCCCTCGCCAGGTGTTAGATTGCCGGCCCGGCAATGACCGCGTATTGCACAGACCGAACTTGGACATGGATGCCCAGCAACACCCTCCGGTACCCGCGCCCACTGGCGCCCGCTGTTTCGTCCGCCCCGCAAGCCTTGCGCGCGGCAGGCCACTCGCTACCACCCGACTGCTCCCGGCCACCAGCGCCCGGAACCTGCGTCGCACCCGCTTACCCGGCAAGCGTCGGCCCTGCTCGAGCGCTTGCCTCTTGTTCTTGCTGAATCGCGCAGTGGCTTGCGCACGTTAATCGCCCGATACCAAGGATGTACCATGCCCACTATCCCGACCCCGGAATTCAACCAACTGCCAACTGGCGCCGTGGCCTACCCCGAAGCGCGTGACCTGTTCGTCGCCGACCAGCAAGCGCTGGCCGAACACTTGCTGCCGCTGCTGTCCTTCGATGCCAGCCTGATCAACCCCGAGTGGTCCGCTCGCCTGCACCTGCTGAGCCCCATCGAGCCCAGCGGCGGCCTGGTCGGCATGTTCACCGAAGGCCAGGGCTTTGGCAGCGACTTGCTGAAGACCAACTGGATCGGTTTCAAGATCGAGGACGGCCGCTATCGCCTGTGCGGTGATCCGCGCTACTTCTTCCTGCACCCGGACAACGCTCACCTGGCCGACCCCGAGCCCAACGCTCGCGCCGACCTGGAACAGCACTACACCGAGCAACGTGCCGCCTACCAGGCCGCCCGCCAGCGCTACCAGGAACTCGGGCACTTGACCTGGCCCCGGGACAACGGGCAAAAGCTCAACTTCATCGAGGAAATCGGTGGCGTGGCCGAGGGTTATGGCAACTGGGTGGAAACCGTGGAATTTCCCATGGACATGGTCGAAGCCCAGGATGACAGCGGCGACATCGACGTCTGGCCCCTGAGCCCGGCGGGCCGCCGCTTCCAGCATGTCCTGGGGGTACCGGCCTACAACTACGGCATCTGCGGCGCCGACCTGATCGTGATGTTCTACGAACCGGTTGAAGGCCTGGTACTGTTCTGCTTCGACTGGTCCTGACACCTGTGGCCGCTATCGAGCGACGCGAGACTGCGACAAGGCCCGCAGGGCCTTCAACCAGGACGGCCGCTACGCGCCCGTACGCAGCCTCGCAGGCTCGGTAGCGGCTACAAGAAGCCCCCAGGTGCAAGGGTTACAGCGGCAGCTCCACCCGGGCTTCGAGCCCGCCGTCCTCGCGGTTGAACAGGCGCAAGCTGCCGCCATGCTCACGCACGATGGCCCGGGCCGCCGACAAACCCAGGCCAACGCCGCCGGTGCTCTTGTTGCGTGATGTCTCCAGGCGGAAGAACGGCTCGAACACCTGCTCCAGCGCCTCGGGCGCAATGCCCGGACCACGATCCAGCACCCGCACCCGCACCTGCTCAGCCCCCTGCTCCAGCACGATGGCCGGCTCGACGCCGTACTTGAGGGCGTTGTCCAGCAGGTTGGCCATCACCCGCTTGAGCCCCAGGGGGCGGCCGCCATACACCAGGCGCGGCGGGCCACTGAAGATGATCTCCAGGCCCTGGTCGCGATAATCGTCCACCAGGGTCTGCAGCAGTTCCGCCAGGTCGAACTGGGTCGCCTGCTCCAGGCGCGCATCGTCGCGAAAGAATTCCAGGGCCGAGTTGATCATGGCCTGCATCTCGTCCACATCGCGGAACAGCCGTTGCTGCTGGTCGGCATCCTCGATGAACTCGCCGCGCAGGCGCATGCGGGTCAAGGGCGTGCGCAGGTCATGGGAAATGGCCGCGAGCATCTGCGTACGGTCCTTGATGAAGTGCTGCAACTGCGCCTGCATGGCGTTGAACGCCAGGATCGCCTGGCGGATCTCGTGGGGCCCCACCGGCTCGATGGGGGGCGCGTGAAAGTCCAGGGCAAAGCGTCGTGCACCCTGGGCGAACTGCTGCAACGGCCTGGCCAGGCGGCGGGTGGCGATCCAGGCCACCAGGCCGGTGGACACCAGCACCAGGGCGATGACGATCAAGTTGCGGGTGCTCTCATCCAGCCCCCAATTGCGAGATTTCGAGGAAAACATCAGCCAGGATTGGTCGGTCAACTGCACCAGTAGCGCGTAGCAGCCATTGGGCCCCGACCAGTCGCTGGGCATGTAGGCCTCTATGCGCCGCGTAGGCGGTTCCAGCGCTTGGCGAATGCCCTCTCCCACGTATTCGGAGTCCTCGACGACTGGCAGATTGAAAGCCTCGCGAGTCGGCTGCCAGATCACGCTGGAATATTCATGACTGACCGCTGCCGCCAACCGTGCACGCTGGTCCGGCTCCGAGGCCTCGATCATCCGCACGATGGACGCCGAGTTCTCCAGGACTCCCGACTCTTCCAGGGATGGATAGGCCCAGACCCCGGCCAACTGTACGAACAACGCATTGAAGGCCAGGGCCGTGAGCATGGCCATGATGATGGTCAGGGCGATCCAGCGCGCCACCGTGTCGCGCAGCCGATAACGCCATAGCGGCTTGAGTACCTTCACTGGCGGGTCACGCTGGGGGTGAACAGGTAGCCGCCGTTGCGCACCGTGCGGATCATCGCCGGGCGCTTGGTATCGAACTCCAGCTTGCGCCGCAGGCGGCTGACCTGGACATCGATGCTGCGGTCGAAGGCGTCATGGGCCTGGCCCCGGGCCAGATCGAGCAATTGCTCACGGGTGAGGATGCGCTGCGGATGCTCGACGAACACCAGTAGCAAGTCGAACTCCCCCGCCGACAGCGGGATCATCACCTGGTCCGGCGAACGCAGTTCGCGCCGGGTCAGGTCCAGTTGCCAATCGGCGAAGCGGATCAACGGCCGTGGCACCTCGCCCGCCAGCGGCCGGCTCTCGCCGGAGCGACGCAACACCGCGCGCACCCGCGCCAGCAGCTCGCGGGCATCGAAGGGTTTGCCCAGGTAATCGTCGGCGCCCATCTCCAGGCCCACCACCCGGTCACTCAACTCGCCCATGGCCGTAAGCATGATCACCGGCGTGGCATGCTGCAGCCGCAGGCGCTGGCACAGGGCCAGGCCGTTGTCGCCGGGGAGCATCAGGTCGAGGATGATCAGGTCCGGCACCTCCCGCTCCAGGGCCGCCCACAGCCCAACACCATCGGTGGCCACGCTGACCTGATAGCCCTGTTGGACAAAGAATTTCTTCAGCAGGGCGAGGACTTCGACGTCATCGTCCACGATCAGGAGACGGCTCACCGGCAGGGATCACTTCAAGTGGAAAGGAGCGTTATCTAAAACCATTCGCCGCGTCGCGTCATATATTTCAACGCGGTAACAAACCTGCAACGCTGCAATAAAGCAGACATCTTTGCGCAAGGTTCGGCTGCCAGGATTGACCTCCCCCTACTGGAGAACAGCCGACCATGCACCTGATCAAGAACACCTCGGCGCCCGCCCCAGCCATCCGCGAAGAGCTGCCCGAACCCAGCATCGCCCAACCGGCGCTGACGCTGCTGCAACGGGTGACCAAGCTCGACGACGCCAGCCTGCATTGCCGCGAAGTCAGCCTGCGCCTGTCCGAAGACCAGAACCACCTGGTGCTGACCCGCTACAGCGAGCACTACAGCCCCCAGGGCATGGAATGGGTAGAGCGCAAGCACCGGGTCTCGGTCACCGACCTGCTGCGCTGGGTCATCGAACAGGGCCAGCCCCAGAGCGTCCAGCGCGGCGACGACAGGCAGGCGTAAAGACAGCGGCAAGCTGCAAGCGACAAGCTTCAAGATTAAAGCTTGGAGCTTGCCGCTTGCCGCTTAGATTCCGCTGTTTGCATCGGGCTTCCGGCACGCCAATGCACTCAGCGCCAGGCACGCCGCCGCCAGTGAATACACCCACACCGAGGACGCCACCGGCAGCAACACGCCGGCGATCAGCGGGCCAAGCCCGGCGCCGATATCCCGCCATACCGCATTGGCCGCCAGGGCTCGCACTCGGCCTGCCCCCGGGTGCCGCTGGGCCACCACCGTCACGACTAGCGGCAGTTGCAGGGCCCGCAGTATCAATACCAGGGCGCCGCCGACGATCAGCCAATGGCAACCGAACCCCACCAGGGCCGCGCAGGTCAGCAGCGAAAAGACGATCAGCATCCGCGTCGCCCCCCAACGTTGCGCGGCGATACCGCCCAGGGGGCTGAGGAGCATTTCCGAGACGTAGCGCAGGGCCAACAACACACCCGCCACCAGCAGTGCGTTGCCAGCCATCAGTCGTTCGGCCTGCAACGACAAGCCAAGGATGAACAGCCCGTCCAGCACCAGGCCTTCGATGAAGGACCACAGCGCCACGCTGTCGGGACGCTGCAAGCGCCGGCCGGAATTCGCCAGTGGATGAGGCCTGCCAGGCAGGCCGAAAGCCAGCAGCAGGGCCAGCAGCGAGGTCAGGGCCAGTAGCCCGAAGATCACCCGCGGGCCGTATTCGATGCTGACCAGGGCGCCGATGGGCAAGGCCAGCATCGGTCCGCTGGCGATCAGCGCACGCGAACGGCCAGTGCGACGGGCGGCGCCCGTGGGCTCGGCGGTGGCCATGACCTGGGTCGAGAGGTTGAGGGCGGCGTAACTCAGGCCCCAGCCCAGGCGCAACAGCAACAACCACCAGAAGCCCGACAGGGTGGCGTAGCCCAGGGCGCACAACGCAGCGGTCGCCGTGGCCAGCACGCACGCCGGGCGGTCGCCGTGCCGGGCATAGAAGCGCATCACCTGGCCGTAGCCGAAAATCCGCACCAGGCGGTTGGCGGCCAGCAGCACACCGGCCTCGGCCAGGGTCACGCCGAACGCTTCGTGCTGCATGGGCAGCAACAGGTAGAGCAGGACATCACCGGGCAGGCACAGGCCGAGGAGGGTGGCGCAACGGGCAGAGTCTTGATCGGTACGGCGAAGCGAGGTATCGGGCATGTCAGACAGACCGGCTGATCGCGAACCCGGTGCAGCGTGCCGCCCGTGACCTGCGCTGACAAACGCTTTATTTGCGCCGTATAGGTAACTAAATTAGACACATGATCAACGACCTGCCCCCCCTGAACGCGGTCCGCGCCTTTGCCGCGGCCGCTCGCCACGAAAGCTTCAGCCGCGCGGCGGATGAGTTGCACGTGAGCCACAGCGCCATCAGCCGGCATATCAAGTTGCTGGAGGAACACCTGGGCGTGCTGCTGTTCGAGCGTCGCATCCGCCAGTCGATCCTCACCCCGGCCGGACAGGCTTTCTATGAGCAGGTCAGCGTGGCCCTGACCCAGATTGCCCAGGCCGCCACCGCCCTGCGCCAGGGCTCGGCGCAGCGCAAGGTGACCATCAACGTGCGACCGTCCTTCGCCGTGCGTTGGCTGATTCCGCGCCTGCCGCAGTTCATGGCGCAGTACCCGCAGATCCACCCGGAGGTGGTGACCAGCACCCTGTCCCCCGACCCGGCCCGGGAAACCTTCGACCTGGTGATCCGCCGCGGGCGCTCGGGGTGGGCGGCAGCGCTGCAACCGCAACGCCTGCTGGACGACGAACTCCTGGTGGTGGCCACCCCCGCGCTCTTGCACGACACCCCCTTGCACAGCCCCAAGGACCTGGCGCGTCATACCCTGCTGGTCAGCCGCACCCGACTCAGTGACTGGCCAAAATGGCTCGAGCACTGCCGGCTCAAGCCGCTGCGCAACCCACCGACCCTGCATTTTGACCATATGCACTTCGTGCTCCAGGCCTGCGTCGACGGCCTCGGCTTGAGCCTGTGCCCCGCCTCGCTGCTGGCCAAGGACCTGGCCAGCGGCCGGCTGGTCTGCCCGCTGCCACAGTTGCGCCAGCCCCTGACCCACTATTACTACGCCATGGCCTGCGACGCCGCGCCGCAGGCCCAGGTGTTCATCGACTGGATGCAGGCCCAGATCCAGCACGATGCGACCCACAACCCGGCCCAGTTGCCGGCGCGCCATGACGGCCACTGAAGCGACCAGGCAGAATCCCCCATGCGTCTGATTCCGGCACAGCAGCGGTGCAATTAAAGCGTTTGTCAGCACGTGCCTTCGCGCTCACCCTGCACCGCGGCGCCGGCCATTGCCACGGCGCTCTTTCATCATCCAAGCCCGGAGTGCCCCATGGCGAGTTATGGACTGTTCCTGCTGCTGGCTACCCTGACCATCCTCAGCCCCGGTCCCGGGGTGGTACTGACCCTGTCCAACGCCCTGCGCCATGGCTGGGCCGGCGCCTTGCCGGGCATACTCGGCATTGCCCTGGGCGCCTTCGTGGTGGCCGGGCTGTGTGCCAGCAGCCTGGGCCTGGTGCTGGCCGCCTCGGCCACCGCGTTCACCCTGCTCAAGTACCTCGGCGCCCTGTACCTGCTGTACCTGGGCATCAAGATGTGGCGCAGCCAGGGCTTCATTCCTCAACTCCAGGCCAGCAGCCCGCGCCCCTGGCGACGCTTCGTCGAGGCGCTATCGATCCAGTTGCTCAACCCCAAGGCCGGGTTCTTCTTCCTGGCGGTATTCCCGCAGTTCATCCAGGCCGAGGGCAGTTACCTGCGCCAGTTCCTGTTGCTGGTGACCAGCTACGGCCTGCTGGTGGTGGCGGTGCACAGTGCCTATGCCGGCCTGGCCAACGGTGCCCGAGACTGGCTGTCCAGCCGGCGCGGGGCACGGATCGCCGGCAGGCTCTCGGGGATCACCTTCTTGGGCTTCGGGGTGATGATGGCCACGACCAGTAAATAACTGGATACAAATGCCCCGGGACGCCGCCGCCAGGCAACGTTTGCATGACATTCGCTACGCTACCATGGCGCCTCTTTTCTAGTCCCGAGCCCTTGCGCACATGCCCTTGTCCCACGTCCTCGACACGCTGCCCCCCGTACTCGCCGGCCCGCTGTTGCGCCGCCTGGAACCGAGCCGGCTGGTGATGTGGCTGGTGGGCTCGCAGCCTTTGTCCCTGACCCTGCAACTGCAGGCCGAAGGCGCGGCCATGCAGGAATTGACCCTGGATGAGCGTCAGTGCCAGGTCATCGCCGTGGGCCGCGAAGCCTATATCCACCTGATCGACGTGAGCCTGGACGCGGCCCTGCCCGAGGATCTGCCGATCGCCTATGACCTGCTGCTCAACGATGCGCAGCATGGCTTCCAGGGCATGGCCGCCTGGGCGCCCCACTTGCTCTATGGCAATGCGCGGCGGGCCGAATTCGTGCTCCCCAGCCGCATCGACAACCTGCTCCACGGCTCCTGCCGCAAGCCCCATCATCCGGCCCCCGACGGCCTGCTGTGTGCCGACCGCCTGCTGGCGCAAAAACCGGCGACCCAAGACCGCCCCGCATTGCTGCTGATGAGCGGCGACCAGATCTACGCCGACGATGTGGCCGGCCCCATGCTGCGGGCCATCCATGCCCTGATCGAACGCCTGGGCCTGTTCGACGAGCAGCTCGAGGGCGCCGTGGTGGACGACAGCCAGGCGCTCTACCGGCACCACGCCAGCTACTACCAGCGGGCCGAACTGCTGCCGGCGCTCAAGAGCAACGAGACCCTGCGCGAGCGGTTCTTCGGCGGGGTGAAGAAGCCGATCTTCACCAGCAGCAGCGCCGACAATCACCTGGTGACCTTCGCCGAGGTGCTGGCCATGTACCTGCTGGCCTGGTCGCCGGTGCCCTGGAGCCTGATCGCGCCCCAGATGCCGCAACTGAGCCCGCAGCACCAGGCGCGCTATGCCAGGGAGCAACGGCATATCGAGGCCTTCGTCGCCGGCCTGGACGGCGTGGCGCGGGTCTTCGCCCACCTGTCGTGCCTGATGATCTTCGACGACCACGACATCACCGACGACTGGAACCTCAGCGCCCAATGGGAAGAAACCGCCTACGGCCATCCCTTCTCCAAACGCATCATCGGCAACGCGCTACTGGCCTACCTGCTGTGCCAGGGCTGGGGCAACCACCCGGATGCCTTCGTGCCACTGCTGGAACAGGTGCGCGCCTTGAGCGCCACGCCACAAGGCCCGGAACAGCTGCTGGAGTCTCAGACCCAGGACGCTCTGATCGACCGGCTGCTGCGCTTTGAACAATGGCAGTACGTCTTGCCCAGCACCCCGCCCCTGGTGGTCCTGGACACCCGCACCCGACGCTGGCGCAGCGAATTCAGCCTGGGCCAGCCCTCGGGCCTGCTGGACTGGGAAGCCTTGAGCGAACTGCAGCACGAACTGCTGGACCATCCCTCGGCGATCATCGTTTCACCGGCGCCGATCTTCGGCGTCAAGCTGATCGAAACCGTGCAGAAGGTCTTCAGCTGGTGTGGCTACCCGCTGCTGGTGGACGCGGAAAACTGGATGGCCCATCGCGGTTCGGCCCAGGTGATCCTCAATATCTTCCGCCACTCACGCACCCCGGGCAGCTACGTGATCCTCTCCGGCGACGTGCACTACTCCTTCGTCTACGAAGTGCTGATCCGCCACCGCCAGGGCGGCCCGCGGATCTGGCAGATCACCAGCAGCGGCATCAAGAACGAGTTCCCCGCCGCCCTGCTGGACTGGTTCGACCGCCTCAACCGCTGGCTCTACTCGCCACGCTCGCCGTTGAACTGGTTCACCAGGCGTCGACGCATGAAGGTCATTCCCCACGTGCCCGAGCACGCCGAAGCCGGAGAGAGGCTGTGGAATTCCTCGGGGATCGGCCAGGTGTTTTTCAATCAGCAGGGGCAGCCGGTGACCATCCTCCAGCACAATGCCAATGGCGCAGCGCCGACCCGGATGATCGCCCCAAGATAGAACCCGCTAGCGCGCCAGCCAGATCCCCGACAGCCCAAGGAAGGAACACAGCGTGTCATCAGACATCACCCCGAAGCAGCGGGACGATATTCGCTACGTATTATCGGACGCCTTTGTGGATAACGAGGTGGACTACGCCTATATCGCCCGGCAGACCCAGGCTTACGACCGGACCGAGGTGGAGCGCATTCTCTACGAAGAGGTGGCGCCGGTCTGCTACATCAACCTGATGACGGTGATCCCGGAAATCTGGATGGGCTTCGCTCGCGAACCCTTGCTGGAGGAAATCGAGGAAAGCCTGGCGCTACGGCGCAGCAGTCGCTGGCAGGCATTTCGCGGGCGCTTGTTCATCCGCTGGATCCGCTTTCGCGGTGCCTACATCTGGGAAGAAATCTGCAAGCGCTACGAAGCCCGCTAGGTTCACGCCCTATTGCGCGCCGGCGCGGCAGAAACCGGTGGGGCGCAAAACCACAAGGTCCGGCAGTGCCTCACCACGCTCATCGATCTTGCGCAGCCGGGCGGTGCACATCTGGTCCTGGAGAAACTCCATCTGATAGGTCGCGCCAGCCTCGGGAACGAAGGTCACGCTTTGTTCGCAGACCGCGCGGTAGTCCCGGCTCATCCCCGGTTCCGTGTTGTAGAACATGAAGGCGAACGGACGATTGGCCGGGATCTTCAGCTCGTTGGCGCCAAAGCCCTCTTGGCGCCGCATGCGGTCGGTGGCGGCGGTCATCGGAATGTGCAGGTTGCGGAAGTTGGGATTGGCGATGCCGCGATGAGGCCTGACCATCAGCCCCGACGCGGGCTTGCTCCAGTCGATGCAATCGCTGTAGGGCACGCCACGTACCAGCCCCTGGGCGACGATGCGGATCAGTGCGGTTTCACCGGCATCGGCCGGCACCCGGTAGCTGACAGTAGTCGCTTTGAGCATGGAAACAAAGGCACAACCGCCGAGCCCCAGGGACAGGGTCAGCAGCAGGATCGAGCGAAACCGCATGATTCATCCTTGAAGGACCGCCCGCTCAGACTACGGGCAAAGGACGGTGATCTTACCGCGGCGCCACTGAGCCTCCACAGTTTTTTCTGCACGATCCGCAGCGGCCACCGAAAACCGCGAGGCCCTCAAGAGCACGCGCTCTTGAGGGCCTCGGAAGCCCCTGCGGGCTTTGTCGCTGTCTGCGACAAGGCCGCGGTCAGTAGCGGGCGTCCGCCGGGCGGCCACCGTTGGGCCAGTCCTTGACCTTGTCCGGGAAGTCCGGACGCGGTTGATGGGAGAAGTATTCGGCCACGTCCAGGGCTTGCTGATCCGAGAGACCGCCCTGGCCCAGGGGGAATTTCTCGTGGAAGCCGATCGGCATGTTGCGCTTGACGAAGGCCGCGGCAGTGTAGGTACGGGCCATGCCGGCGCCGATGTTGAACGATTCGTCGCCCCACAGCGGCGGGAAGATCAGGCTGCCGTCGGCACGCTTCAGGCCTTCGCCATCGGCGCCATGGCACACCGCGCACTGCTTGGCGTACACCTGCTTGCCGTTCTCGGCGTTGGGCTTGAGGGCGGGATCGATCTTGCCCACGCCACGCCCGGCCACCTTGTCCTCGGGACGAGTGTTCATCTTCATCCATTCGAAGTAGGCGACCATGGCTTGCATGTCCGGGCCAGCCACCGGCAGCGGCTTGCCGTGCATGGAGCGGCGGAAGCAACCGTTGATGCGCTCTTCCAGGGTAATGGTCTTGCCCGCCCGTGGCGCGTAGCCGGGAAAGAATGCCGAGACACCGACGAAAGGCGAACCATCGGCCACGGTACCGGCGTTGAGGTGGCAGCTGGTGCAGTTCAGCGCGTTGCCGACGTTGTCCGGCAGCAGGGCCTTGGTTTCCAGGTGCAGGCGCATGCCACGCACCAGTTGCTCGGCGTTCGGCGCGGCCAGCAAGTTGGCCAGGCGTGGGGTTTCGAACGGCGTGCTCTCCACCTGCGGGCTCAGTTGGGCACGCATCTGCTTGACCTGGCTGGCATTGATGGCCGACCCCGTATTGCCCCAGCTGCTGCGGACGAAGGTCAGGATCTCGGCGATTTCCTCATCGGCCAGCTGGGCGAAGCCCGGCATGGTGTAGACCCGTGGATGGGCCGCGGTCTGGGCGGTCTTCCAGCCGGTCAGGGTGATGTGCAGCAAGGAAGTCGGGTTGCTCGATGCCACGCTGGGGTTGCCCGCCAGGGACGGGAACATCTGCGGTACGCCGGCGCCATCCTGGCGGTGGCAGTCGGAGCAGAACTGCGCATAACCCAGGCCACCACGAGAGGTGAACAAGTTGCTCGGCGGCGCCGCCGGGGCCAGGACCTCGGACGGCATCGGCAGGTCATCCTTGCCCGCCGGCAGCGACTTGAGATAGGCGGCGATGGCGGTCAGGTCGGCATCGGTGAAGTGCTGGGTACTGTGGTGGATCACATCGGCCATGTTGCCCGAGACCGTGGCGAAGCGGTTCTGCCCGGTCTTGAGCAGTTGCACGGTGTCTTCCACGGTCCACAGGTTGCGCAGGCTCAGGGCACGCCACTCTTCTACCGTCTCCCCGGCCAGGTAATGCTGGCCACCGGATTCGGTGTCGCTCATGGCCTTCTCCTGGAAGGCGATGCCCCGTGGGGTGTGGCAAGAACCGCAATGGCCCAGGCCCTGGACCAGGTAGGCGCCACGGTTGAGCTGTTCGTCACGCTGGGGATCGGGCTTGAAGGGCTGCTTGTCGACGAAGGCGAAGTTCCAGAACCACAGGCCCCAGCGCTGGTTGAACGGGAAGCTCATGTCGGCCTCCAGGTTGCCCTGGGCCACCGGCTCCACGCCATTCATCAGGTAGGCATAGAGCGCTCGCATGTCCTCTTCGGTCATCTTCGCGTAGGACGGGTACGGCATGGCCGGGTACAAATGGCTGCCATCAGGGGTCACGCCTTCACGCATGGCGCGGTCGAACTGGTCGAAGCTGTAGTTACCGATACCGGTGGCCTTGTCCGGGGTGATGTTGCTGGAGTAGATGGTGCCCATGGGCGTCTTCAGCTCCAGGCCGCCGGCCATGACGGCGCCGCCACGGGCGGTATGGCAGGCGATGCAGTCGCCGAGCTGGGCCACATACTGGCCACGCTGGATCAGTTCGGCATCGGGAGTGGCGGCAGTTGCCGGGGCCGGCTCGCTACCATGGACGGAGTGTACGCAGAGCAACGCAGCGCCCAGGAGGCACAAGCGCGACAGAGAAAAAGCCATCAGGTTATTCCTTTAAAACCCGCCTGGGGTGACCCCCTCGGCCGATATCCGCAAAGGTTTTTATTGGTTATCTCGGGCCCTTGGGAGGTAGGCCCGGGGCCCGGTACCTTGTGGGTCCGAGCCTGACTCCCTTGTAATGGATTTCTCTTAAAACCCTGTTGATATGGATCATGCACCGGTAGGCAATGGCTTATTCGCCCTGTTTCTCGGCGCTTTCACTCGCTGCCTCGACACCCAGCCCGGCGGCCTGCCAGTCGGTGAACCCCTCCTCCAGGCGCCGTACCTTGAAGCCCTTGGCCCGCAACAACGCCGCGGCATTGTGCGACAGCACGCAATAAGGGCCGCGGCAGTAGGCCACCAGTTCCTGGTCTACCGGCAGCTCCGCCAACCGCTGCTCCAGCTCATCCAGCGGGATGTTGATCGCCCCCGGCAAATGGCCCTGGGCGAACTCATCTAGCGGACGCACATCCAGCAAGGTCATGCCGCCTTCCTGCAAGCGTTGGCGCAATTCGTCCCGGGAGATGCCCTCCAGCCGCGCCGGCTGTTGCACGCTATCGCTGAGCAGGTCGCGAATCTGCCCGTGGTTGTAGTCGACGTATTGGCGCAGGGCACCGAGCAGGTTCGCCACCGGCCCCTGGGCCAGGCTGTACAGCACGCGCTTGCCATCGCGTCGGGTCTGCACGAAACCGCCGCGACGCAGCTGCTGCAGGTGCTGGGAAGTGTTGGCTACCGAAAGGCCCGAGGCCTCCACCAGGCGCTCCACCGGTTGCTCGCCGCGAGCGATGTGCTCCAGCAGGATCAGGCGATGGTGATGCCCGAGGATGCGCGCCAGCTCGGCCATGTCGGCCAGCGGCTGCTGTGGGGAAAACGAATCGGTCATTGACAGTTCCTGCTGCTTTATTGATCATTCAATCATTAAATTGAATGAAATTTTATCACGGGAATACCTGGCACTGCACTGCCAGGCTCCCGTATTTGAAGGAGTCCTTATGCATGCACTCATGGCGTTGATTTTACCGGCACTGGTGATCGGTGTCGGCGCAACCCTGGTCCTGGATCTCTGGAACCTGTTCCTGGCCCGGCTCCTGAAGATGCCCGGCCCCAACTGGGGCATGGTCGGGCGCTGGGTGGGCCACTTCCCCCAGGGCCGGTTCGTGCACCAGAACATCGCCCAGGCGACGCCAATAGCCGGAGAACAAGCGCTGGGCTGGCTGGCCCATTACCTGATCGGGATCGCTTTCGCGGTACTGTTGCTGCTGACCCAGGCCCCGCAATGGCCGTTGCAGCCGAGCCTGGCCCCGGCGCTGATCGTCGGCGTGCTGACGGTGGCCGCGCCGTTTTTCCTGATGCAGCCGTGCATGGGCGCTGGAGTCGCGGCCAGCAAGACACCCAAGCCGAACGTGGCCCGGCTGCGCAGCCTGGTCGGCCACTCGGTGTTCGGCCTGGGCTTGTACGGTTCGGCCCTGACCTGGGCGTGGGTGATGGGACAGGCCGCCTGAGCGTCAACTCCAATTACCAGCGCCCAGGAACCGCTCCAGCGATGAAGCCAGCCATCTGCGATCTATGCCTCAACGACTTTCGCTCGGAGATGTTCCATGCCGCCAGCGGCGGCGACCTGGTGCGCTTTGCCGACTACAGCCCCCTGGACGCCAGCTGCGCGGGCCATCCCCATGGCTATGAGTGGTTTTGCGCTGAACACCTGGCCAGCGCCCAGGCTCTGGCCTCGCTGAACCACGCCGATGCCATGGCCAGGCTGTTCCGACAATATGGGCCATTCCCGGAATATCCGCCGCTGGCCCATAGCGATCCGGCACTGTGGCTTGTCCAGGTCGGCGTGAATCCCGCCCGAGTGTTCGGCATCGTCCGCCAGGCCATGACCCTCAGTCCCCGGCAGGCCAAGACGCTGATGGCCAACACTCCCTTCAAGGTCATGCAAGCCTGGCCACAGGTGTTCAGGACCTGGCAACAAGCCCTGGAACAAGCGGGGGCCAGCGTCGAGATACGCTACCCCTCGTCAAGATCCGTCCTGGCCGAAAGCGCAGCCCTACCCAGTCGCTGAAGCGCCTACCCGAAAGCCCTTGAACGCAACTGTCGCCAGAGGCGAATGTTCCAGGCACTTGTGCCGACCGATGGAATCAGAGTTCTGTGTAGCATCGCTACCGGCCACCGGCTCCACCTGCCCATGGAAGACCCTGCCCATGCTCGAACACCTGGACCTCAACGCCCTGATCGCCACCTACGGCTACTGGGTGATCTTCGTCGGTTGCCTGCTGGAGGGCGAGACCGTGCTGATCCTCGGTGGCATGGCCGCGCACCAAGGCAACCTGGAGTGGCCCCAGGTGCTCGGCCTGGCCACCCTCGGCGGCATCCTCGGCGACCAGTTGCTGTTCTGGACCGGTCGCTACTCCGGCGTCCGGGTGCTGCCCAGGCTCAAGCGCCACCAAGCCGCCATCGCGCGGGTCAAGGGCCTGATCGAACGCTATCCCCTGACCTCGGTGTTCGCCGTGCGCTTTCTCTATGGCATGCGCTTGGTGGGGCCGATGGTCATCGGCGCCAGCGGCCTGGCACCCTGGCGCTTTGCCTTGCTCAATGTGCTCGGGGCCGCGGTCTGGGCCATGCTGTTCGTCGGGGCCGGTTACTGGGCCGGCGAGGCCTTGCAGCATTTCCTCGGTGACCTGAAGCCCTATCGCCTGCCGATCTTCCTCGGCGTGGTGGCCCTGCTGGCGCTCGCCGCCCTGGTGCGCCACCTGCGCAACCGCCGCAAGGCACAAACGCCCTGAACCGCAGGCAAAGGCGAGGTCGGGAATTTTCATACTGACCCGGCGACTTTATTTCGTTTGTCCCAGGCGTCCCGGGCCGGCTTAGATAACGGCTCTTTCCCGGCATGCAGAGCCCATCCCATGAGCCATCAGAACATCAGCCGTTCGATCGCCACCGTCCACCCGATCCAGCTCAGCCACGGGCGCAACGCCGAAGTCTGGGACACCCGGGGCAAGCGCTACATCGACTTCGTCGGCGGCATCGGCGTGCTCAACCTCGGGCACTGCCATCCGCGTATCGTCGCGGCCATCCAGACCCAAGCCAGCCGCCTCACCCACTACGCCTTCAACGCCGCGCCCCACACGCCCTACCTTGAGTTCATGGAGCGCCTGGCTCGCTTCATCCCGGTGAGCTACCCGGTCAGCGGCATGCTCACCAACAGTGGCGCCGAAGCGGCGGAAAACGCTTTGAAGATCGTCCGCGCCGCGACCGGGCGCAGCGCCGTGATCGCCTTCGATGGTGGCTTCCATGGCCGTACCCTGGCCACCCTCAACCTCAACGGCAAGGTCGCCCCCTACAAGCAGAAGGTCGGCGTGCTACCGGGGCCCGTGTACCACCTGCCCTACCCCAGCGCCGACAACGGCGTGAGTGCCGAAGAAGCCTTGAAGGCCATGCAGCGGTTGTTCAGCGTGGAGATCGATGTCGGCGAGGTGGCCTGCTTCATCCTCGAGCCAGTGCAGGGCGAAGGCGGCTTCCTGGCGCTGGACCCGGGGTTCGCCCAGGCCCTGCGTCGCTTCTGCGACGAGCAGCGGATCCTCCTGGTGGCCGACGAGATCCAGTCCGGCTTTGGCCGCACCGGCCAGCGTTTCGCCTTTTCCCGGCTGGGCATCGAGCCGGACCTGATCCTCTTGGGCAAGAGCATGGGCGGCGGACTGCCCCTGGGCGCGGTGGTAGGCCGCCAGGAACTGCTGGACAGCCTGCCCCGGGGCGGCCTGGGCGGCACCTATTCGGGCAACCCGATCGCTTGTGCCGCGGCCCTGGCGACCCTGGAGGAAATGACCGACGAGCAGTTGCAAGCCTGGGGCGAGTCCCAGGAACGGGCGATTGTCGAGCGTTATGCGCATTGGCAATCCACCGGCTTGTGTCGCTACCTGGGACGCCTGACCGGGGTCGGCGCCATGCGTGGCATCGAGCTGCTGGACGAACGCGGCGAGCCGGCGCCCGATCGGTTGAACAGCTTGCTGGCCAGTGCCCGAGAAGCCGGCCTGCTGCTGATGCCCAGCGGCAAGTCACGGCATATCGTGCGCCTGCTGGCGCCCCTGACCACGCCGGCGGATATCTTCGAAGAGGGGCTGGATATTCTCCAGCAGTGCCTGGCGCGCCTGTGAGTCCAGGCCTGCCAGGCAGGTTGGGCTAGAACAGGTAGCCCATGTAGATCGCGGCGCCGCCACCGGCTTGCAGGCCGGCGTTCATCCCGGCCATGACCACCGCGCCCTTGGCCGACTGCAACAGCTGGCGGTTGACCGTGGTGGCGGCGAACATCGAAGCGGCCGTGGAGTTCACCGCCACCGCCAGGGCCAACAGCTTGGGGTCCAGGCCGAACAGCAAGGCCGTGGCCGAACCACCCACCCCCAGCCCGGCACCGACTTCGGTGTACAGGCAAGGACCGGTGATGTCGTCGCTGGTCAGGTCGCGACTGGCCAGGGCGTCGGAAACGAACACCTTGCCAGTGCTGGGAAAGGCTTCGGCCGCACCGGCGCCGCCGACGGTCTTGCCCTTGATCCGGATATTGACCTTGCCGAAACGCGGCAGGCGGGCGCCGAACCCTACCCCTACGCCAAGGCCGCCGTAGTGGTAGTGCACATCCTCGCCCTGGGGCGAACGCAGTACCAGGGAAGCACCGCTGCCCGCCAGCAGGGCCACGGTCAGGCCGCCGCCACTGGCGGTCTGGTACTGCCAGCGACTCTCGTTGACCGGGATCGGGATGTCGTAGCTCATGGATTCAAAGTCCTTTTAAGGGTTGTGGGGCGCGACGCCGGCGCTGGCTGCCGATGCCGACGAGGCCGGCAATGACGAATATCAGGCCGATCAGGCCCAACACGCCAGGGGTGGCCCAGAGAGCGGCCGGATCGTCGATCACCGCGCTGTTGGCCGCGCGGTCGGGCTGGTAGTAGACCCGCACCGGCTGGTCTTTCTGGTAACCGAAGATGAAGCCGCCCTGGGGATAGGAGATTTTCTCCCCGCTGGCCGTGGTGAAGGCGATCTCGGGGTGCGAGCCACCGGCATTCAGGTCGCTGACAATGCCGTCGGCGCTCAGGGCACTGGCGAGGAACTCGCGGCGTTCGAGGGTGAGATTGGCGGCGATGACCAGCAGGCCGATGCCGATCAGGGCGAACAGCAGGCCCTGGAAGATCTTGCCGAGGCGTGACGGGGTGGAGTTAGCCATGGGCTGTCTCGATATTCGTCCGTGAATGGGGAGGCCAAGATTACAAGAAACCTTGACCTAGAAAAACCGCCGGCAAGGTGCGCGCACCGTCCGCCAGCGGACCCGGGCCGCCCAGGGTCACGGCCCTGGACGCCTGCGGGAGGCGACTACAAAGCGAAAACCCGACGGGCATTGCCCTGGAGGAATTTGTCCGCGATCGACGGCGGAAGTTCCAGGGCCTGGACCTGCTCCAGGCATTTTTTCAGCGACAGCTGGGGGAAGTTGCTGCCGAACAAGACCTTGTCCTGGCCGTAGGTACGGATGAAATGCAGCAGCTGCGGCGGGTAGTAGGCCGGCAGGTAGGCCGAGGTATCGATGTGGATATTGTCGTGCTTCCAGGCCAGGCCGATCATCTCGTCGGTCCAGGGATGGCCGATGTGCCCACCGACGATCACCAACTCCGGAAAATCCAGGGCCACTTCATCCAGATACGGCACCGGCCGCCCGGTCTCCGAGGGCATCAACGGCCCGGTATGGCCGACCTGGGTACAGAAGGGAATCCCCAGCTCGATGCACTTGGCGTACAGCGGGTAGTACAGGCGGTGGTTGGGCGGCAGCTTCCATAGCCAGGGGACGATGCGCAGGGCCTTGCAGCCCAGCTCGCCCACCGCGCGATCGAGCTCGGCCAGGGCTGCCATGGGCCGGCTCAGGTCCACCGTGGCCACGCCGACGAAACGCTCGGGAAAGGCCCGGGTATAGGCCGCCACTTCATCGTTGCTGAACACCCAGCCCTCGGGCCGGCACCAGGCGCTGAGCATGAGTTTTTCCACCCCGGCCTGATCCATCAGCGCCACGGTCTGCTCGATGCTCACCGGCTGGTCGAGCAGGTGCGCCGAGCCGGATTTCTCGAACAGCCGGGCCACTTCCGGCAACAGCGCCCGCGCGCGGCCATTGGCCGGCTGCGCCCAGGCATCGATGGCTCCCAGTTTCACGGTCATGCTTGCGTCCCTCCAGGCAGATCCAGGTCGAGGCACCACGCTACGCCTGGCGCCGGCCGGCAACAATGTTCGCAATGCTCGGCACGGTTGACCCATGCGCTCAAGCGGTGGATAAAGTGCCACCTTCCCCCATCATCGCAAGGAGGCCCCTGGTGACCGCCCCGTCTTCCGCGACGCCATCTGCCGCTGCCGCAGCATCCGACGCCTGGCCACCGGCCGGCTGCCCGCCCCTGGCCTGGCCGGACCTGCCCGACCAGGATGCGCGCCTGGCCTGGTACCGGGCGGTGATCGCCGCCTATGGAGCACTGTGGGAGGGCCACGCCAACGCTCCCCGGCTAGTGCCCGCCAGCGATGCCGCGCTGCAGGCCCTGGAGCAGCGCCTGGGCTGCCCGCTGCCACCGGCGCTGCGTGACTATCACCGCCAGCTAGGGGTGCTGTCCCTGGCCGAGACCCTATGCAGCGTCGAGCCCGGCGACATCTCGATCCAGCCTCTGCTGGAGGCCTACCCCGGCATCGTCGAGATCGACGAGCAATACCTGGACCTGGAGCTGGCACAACGGTTGGTGGCCTTCGGCGACTACCTGGGTAACGGCAACCTGTTCTGCTTCGAACGCGGCACCGGCGCGGTCTACTACTTCGACCACGATAGCGGCATGGCCCTGACACGCTTCTTCGATTCGCCCGAAGCCTACCTGGATGCGCTGATGCTGCTGTGCCTGGCCGAGGTACATGACGACGATGACGGCGTCGAAGCACTGATCATCCAGCGCTACGGCCAAGACCTGCTGCACAAGTGGCGCTATTGACCCCGGTGCTTCATCTACCTGCCCCTGCGCGCTGCCGCGCGCAGTAGCTGTCGCCATCCGGCTGGGACTGCAAATCGGTGCAGCCGCCCCCCATGAACGTGATCAGCACGGCAAAGGGCAGCAGGAGTATCACCTGCGCGATGCCCCGAGTCTGCGCATGGGGGTCCTCGATCTTGCGCAGAAAGCCCTGCTCATGGGCCGTCGTCTCGGTTTGCAGGGTGGCCCAAAGGGTGTAGCGAAAGGCTTGTGCTCCAGGCCCTTGGCCAGCGACACGCTGACAGGCGTCCAGCGCCTGGATGGCATAGACATCCCCCACCTGACGCGGCGCCCCCGCCGGGCGGGCCTGATGGGCGTTGTAGTCATCGATCAGGGTGGTGAGCTGCATCTGGTCCACCTGCTGGGCCGCCTGGCAATCGCTCTCGGCAGGGAACTCCCGGCTGGTGTGGGCCAGCGTATCCAGCCAGTTGCGGTAGTCGGTGTAGAAATCGAACTGACTGCCATCCGGCAACACCTGCTGATACAGCTTGAGGGCCCCGACATAGTGCTTGCCAGTGTCAGTCAACCGCTGCACCTGCTCGCGGCTCAAAGGCAGATTGAGGGTATAGCCATACACCTGCGGGCCCTCGACCGCCGGCCTGGCCGGCGCCGTGGTACAAGCTCCCAGCGATGACAGGATGATCGCCAGGCTTAAAACACTGCACAGCATCCGTTGCATAACATGCCTCAGGGCGGGTGGACGGCTCGTTGGCCAGGCGCGAGATTTCGCCATTTCCCAGTTGCTGTTTCGGCCACACTTGCCGAAGCCTTAGCCCCAACCAGCAATAGGCATACCGCAGCGACGCTGACGAGCGCCTGGTGCTGAGGGGCCACGATCGCATCGGCCCCTTTGCCCGGCTTGACGAGCCCGAAGCGGCGCTCCATGGTCCCCGGCCCGCCCCTCGAACATGCTCCATGTTTCAGCGCACCCTGCTATGCACCCTCCTGAGCGTTATCGTCCTGCCCGCGATCGCCGCGCCGGCCAAAGTCGAACGCCGTTGCGGCTGGTTCGAGAACCCGACCCCGGCCAACGCCACCCTGGCCGACCGCGACGGGCTCTGGGAAATCGCCACCCAGGGCGCCATTGTCCAGTCGATCCGCTTCGACCCGGCGCCAGCGGCGCAACAAAGCCGGCGCTAAGGCGCGGCCCGATACAGGGCCTGCAGGTGAGAAACGCGCAAGCCGCAGTGCTCCAGGTTGCGCCGGCTTTGCGAGTTCACCAACGCCGTGGCCGCCACACTCCGAGCGCCGAGGGCGACGGCCTGGTGCAACCTGTGGGCGATCAGGGCCCGGTGATGACCCTGGCCCCGCGCAGCCTTGGTAGTAAAGGCGGTGCCCAGGTAGGCCACGCCATTGTCGGCGATGAACAACGCCGCTCCGGCCACCGCGACACCCTGTTCGCGTATCAGGTACAAGTGCCCGCGAGCATCGTCGAGCAAGGCGCTGAAAGCCGCTTGGGTAACCGGCCGGGCAGCCGCGGGTGTGTTGAATGCCTCGCGGTGCAGCACACAGAAGCTTTCCAGGGTCGACAGATCCACTGACTCGACATCCGAACACGCCGGCGAGGCCGGGATCGCCTCCACGGGCGCAAGGAATTGCCCATGGGTCCAGCCCTTCAGGCGTTGCAGCAGTTGCCCTTGCAGCTCCAGGGTGGGTGCGATCCTGGCCGATGCGGCGATCAGGGCGATCGCCGGGTTGCAGGCGTTGCAAGCCTGCAGCAGGCTGGCCAGCTTCCCGGCATCTCGCTCCTGGTCACCGTGCACCCGATTCAGCATCGGGCTGGGCTGCTCGGCCACGAGGAACGCGCCGCAACTCGAATCGCCCTGCACGCTTGCCCGATAGGGGTTGCCCGGCATGCTCGCCAGCCCCTCGACCCGGGTCCGCAGGTATTGGTTTTCCGCATATTCAATGGCCAACGCCCGCGAGCGATCCATATCAGTGCCCGCCTCCGGCCGGCGTCTCGCTGACCCAGGGCACCCGTACCTCGCCGGCGATAAGGGCAGCCTGGCGTTGCAGGGTGTCGAACTTCGCCTTGGGGCCGAACAGCCCGGTGAAGTGCAGCAGCAGGCGCCCGGCGAAACCCAGGCTGTCGCCGCTACGCCGGGGGATCAGGTGCATGTGGGCATGGGGAATATGCTGGTTGGTGGCCCGGCCATCGTTGACCAACAGGTGCGTGCCCTGCACGCCGAAGCCGGCACGACGCTGCGCGGCCAGCACACCGTCGAACACCTGGTACAGGTGCTGGCGGACGAAACCGGGCAACTGGTCGAGCTTTTCCACATGGGATCGGGGAATCAGCAAGGCATGCCCCTGGCCCAGGGGATGCACGTCCATGAAGGCCATGCAGTGTTCATCGCGGTAGATCACGGCCGCAGGCAAGGCGCCAGCGATAATCTGGCAGAAAATGCAATTCATCCATGAATCCTCGAGTGACAAGGGGTGTCCCGGCCAAAGCCTGAATGTAACCCAGCTTGTCCCTGCCTGCGCGTTTCTTGCGGCGCCTTGCCGGGGCGCCGGAAAATCACTCTAGGGCCAGGTAGGCACCGGCATCGACCTCGATCATCACCGGTTGGCGGGTGCCCGCAAGACTCGCCAGCAGTTCCTGCAACTGCGCCGGGCTGGCCGCCTGGTGATAGGCCACATGGCAACTGGCGGCCAGGGCCTGGAAATCCGGGGTGAGGATATCCACCCCCAGCGGCTGGATGTCCCGGGCATGCATGTAGTCGCGGATCTCGCCATAGCACTGGTTGTTCCACACCAGCAGGATCACGCCGATCTGCGCTTCACAGGCCGCGATCAGCTCGCCGCTGGTGAATTGCAGGCCGCCGTCGCCCACCAGCGCCACCACCGGTCGCTCGGGGCGGGCCAGCTTGGCCCCCATGGCCGCCGGCAAACCGTAGCCCAGGGTGCCGTAGCCACTGCCGGCGTTGAACCAGCTGGCTGGAGCCGGGGCCTGGTAGCCGCACGCGCCCTGGTACACCGGCTGGGTCGAGTCGCCCACCAGGATGGGGGCGTCGAGGTTATCGCGCAGCAGGTCCAGCAAACCTTGCAGCCCTCGCTGCCTGGCGCTCCAGCTGGCGCGCTCGGCCTGGTTCACCCGTTGCACGCTGTCCACCGCCCAGCGCCCGCGAGCCCCCTGCGGGGCGACCTGCTCCAGCAGCGCCTGCAAGCCCTGCCGGGCATCGCCCAACAGGCCGACATGGGCCCGTTGCACCCCCATGACCTGCAACGGATCGATATCCAGGCGGATCAGCGAGCCCTTGAAGCGCAACGGTCCCAGGCCAAAGAAGTCGTAGTCGGTCTCGCCCAGCTCAGTCCCCACCGCCAGCACCACATCGGCTTCGTCGATCAGCGCCCGGCCATGGGCCGCCGACTGCACCCCATCGAGCAATAACGGGTGGGCCTGGGGCAGCAGGCCCCGGGCGTTGGTGGTCAGCGCCACCGGGGCTTGCAGGCGCTCGGCCAGTTGCTGCAGCACCTGGGCGCACCCCCGGGCCCCGCCACCGGCGAGGATCAGCGGCCGGTGGGCAGCATCGAGCAGGGCCAGCGCCGCGGCCAGCGAATCCCCGGCCGGAACCGGTGCGCCGGGCAGGCTGCGTGGCATCAGGTTGAGGTCGACGGCCGGCATCTCCAGCACGTCCAGGGGAATCTCGATGTGCACCGGCCGTGGGCGCGCGCATTTGAACAGGGCAAAGGCCCGGGCCAGGATCTCCGGCAACTGCGCCGGCGACTGCAAGGTATGGCTGAAGGCGCAGACCCCGGCCACCATCGCCCGCTGGTCCGGCAACTCATGCAGATGGCCGTGGCCCAGGTGCAGGTGCTCGCGCCGGTTGACCGTGGAGATCACCAGCATGGGCACCGAGTCGGCATAGGCCTGGCCCATGGCGGTGAGGATGTTGGTCATGCCCGGGCCGGTGATGATGAAGCACACCCCGGGCTTGCCGCTGGCCCGGGCGTAGCCGTCGGCCATGAACCCTGCGCCCTGCTCGTGGCGCGGGCTGACGTGACGCAGGCGGCTGCCATGCAGGCCGCGATACAGCTCTACCGTGTGCACCCCGGGAATCCCGAACACCGTGTCCACGCCATAACCTTCCAGCAAACGAACCAGCGACTGCGCACAGGTGGTCATCGACTACTCCTCTTGTTCTTGCGGCGGGCGACACCCTGCGCCCGGCTGATGTCGAGGGACATTAGTCGCAGCCACCGAGGCGCAACAATCGAAAAAAATCCTCGCGATTGATCAATAAAATTCACGCTTTGCCATTGCGTCGCGGTTCCGGATGCAGGCGGGTGATGCCATGCAACTGCGACTTGACCCACTCGCTGAAGGCCAGCACCACCGGGCGCTCGGCCTTGAGCGGGTCGGCCACCAGGTAATAGCCGCGGTTGGACTCGATCTCGGTGTCGAACGGCTGCACCAGCAGGCCCTTGGCCAGGGCTTCGCCGCTGATCAGGTTGTCGCCCATGGCGATGCCCTGGCCGGCGATGCAGGCCGACTGCACGAAGTGCGCATCGGCGAACACGATGCCCCGGCGCACATCGACGTTCTGCGCCCCGGCCGCCGCCAGCCAGATCCGCCAGTCGGAGTAGTCGATCATGTGCAGCAACAGAGCGTGGTCCAGCGCATCCAGGCTCTTGAGCCCGCCCATGGCGTTCACCAGGCTCGGGCTGCACACCGGGAAATAGCGCAGGGAGACGATCTTCTGCACATGCTGGTTGGGCCAGTCGCCCATGCCGTAGGCGACGAACAGGTCGACGTTGCTGTCGCTGGTATCGCCTGGGGTACGCGGCGATACCAGGTGCAGTTCGACCTGGGGATACAGCGCCTGGAACTCGGCGATATGGGTGCACAGCCAGTAGGTGGCGAAGCCCGGCGGGCTGCTGATGCACAGGCGCCCGCTGACCTGCTGGCCGTCCGAGCGCTGCCCGGCCTCGAGGATATTGGCCAGCAGCAGGTGGATGTCCCGGGCGTAGCGCTCGCCCTGGTAGGTGATGCGGATGCTGCGGCCCTGGCGCTCGGTCAGGGCGAACCCCAGGGTCTGCTCCAGGCTCTTGATCTGGTGGCTGATGGCGCTGGGGGTCAGGTTCAGCTCGCTGGCGGCTTCGGCGACACTGCCCAGGCGGGCCACCGCATCCAGGGCCCGCAGCGCCGTCATGGAGGGATAACGCATACCGATCGTGCCTCGACTGCAAGAAAACGAGTGGCTGCACGATAGCGATAATCGGCGTGCGGCAATAGCCTTGTCCGTCGCCGAAAAAACCGCCGACTGCTGAAAAAAATTTCCGTATCCGGCTAAAAAAGCTCGATTGACCCTATGCCGCCAATGGCTAATTCTCAGGCCCTACCCTGTGCCGGGGGAGCGCCCGGCCATCGCACAATAACAAGAGGGTCGACCCTTGCAATCGCAGCCCAACTCCACCCAGCGCGTGGTGGCGATCGACGATCTGCACAAGAGCTACGCCGATCACCACGTTCTCAAGGGCATCGCCCTGCGCGCCAACGAAGGCGAAGTGGTCTCGCTGATCGGCTCCAGCGGTTCGGGCAAAAGCACCCTGCTGCGCTGCATCAACCTGCTGGAGATTCCCTGCAGCGGCAGCTTGCGCATCAATGGCGAACAGGTACGCCTGAAGACCGACCGCGCCGGCAATCCCCAGGTCGCCGACCCGGCCCAAGTGGCACGCCTGCGCACCCAGCTGAGCATGGTGTTCCAGGGCTTCAACCTGTGGCCCCACCGCACCGTGCTGGAGAACGTCATCGAGGCACCGGTGTATGTCCTGGGCGAAGATCGCAAGGAGGCCATCGCCCACGCCGAGCACCTGCTGGAGAAGGTCGGCCTGGCCCACAAGCGCGACACCTTCCCGTCCTTTCTCTCCGGTGGCCAGCAACAACGGGTGGCCATCGCCCGGGCCCTGGCCATGCGCCCCAAGGTGCTGCTGATGGACGAGCCGACCTCGGCCCTGGACCCGGAGCTGGTGGGCGAGGTGCTCAAGGTCATCCAGGGCATCGCCGAGGAAGGCCGGACGATGATCCTGGTGACCCACGAGATGGCCTTCGCCCGCGATGTATCGAGCAAGGTGATGTTCCTCCACCAAGGCCGGGTGGAGGAGGAAGGCACGCCACAGCAAATATTCTGCAACCCGGTCAGCGAGCGCTGCCGGCAATTCGTCATGGCCCAGGAAAACCGCGTCTGACGTCCCGCTGCAATCCTTGAAAACAACAACTTAGATAAAGGGTCAAGCCATGAAAAACCTGCTCAAGGTGCTCGCCACCGGTTGCCTGTTCAGTGCCCTGTCCAGCCATGCCCTGGCCGCCGACAAGATCGTCTTCGGCATCGCCCTGGAACCCTACCCGCCGTTCTCGATGAAAAGCGGCGCCGGCGACTGGAGCGGTTTCGAACCGGAGCTGATCAAGGCCCTGTGCGAACGCATGCAGGCCCAGTGCCCGCTCAAGGAAGTGGCCTGGGACGGGCTGATCCCGGCCCTGCAATCGAGCCAGATCGACGCCATCCTCAACTCCCTGAGCATCACCGAGGAACGCCAGCAAGTCATCGATTTCTCCGCGCCCTACTACCAGACTCCGGCCATGTGGGTCGCCGACCAGTCCCTGGAACTCACCCCCACCCCCGAAGGGCTCAAGGGCAAGCTGATCGGCGTGCAGGGCTCGACCTCCAACGCCACCTTCGCCAAGGCCTACTACGGCAAGACCTCGACCCTGCGCTACTACACCACCCAGGACGACATGCTCTCCGACCTGCAGAGCGGGCGCATCGACGTGATGCTGGCCGACGCCCTGACCATCGAGCCGGTCCTGCAATCGGCGGCTGGCGCGGGCCTGGCCAACAAGGGCCTGGCGCCCCGCGACCCGCTGTTCGGCTCCGGCATCGGCGTCGGCCTGCGCAAGGGCGACAGCGCCCTGCAGCAGCGGATCGACAAGGCCCTGGCGGCACTCAAGGCCGACGGCACCTACGACCAGATCCGCAGCCGCTACTTCAGCGTCGACATCTCTGCCAACTAAGCCGCCCGGCGGCCTGCTGCGGCTGGCCGCCGGCGTTGACTGGATACGTCATGATTTCTCTGTCCGACCTTTCCCAACTGTTCGTCGCCGACGGCTGGCTCGGCGCCCTGGCCCAGGGCGCGCTGGTGTCCCTGCAGATTTCCGCCGGGGCCTTCGTCCTCGGCCTGGGCATCGGCCTGCTGGTGGCGATGATCAAGCTGCGCGGGCCACGCTGGCTGGTGAAGCTGGCCAACCTCTACACCACCCTGTACCGGGCCATGCCCGAGCTACTGCTGATCCTGCTGCTGTACTACGCCGGCACCGACCTGCTGAACATGGCCATGGCGGCCATGGACCGCCCGAGCGTCACGGTCAACGGCTTCATCGCCGCCGTACTGGTGCTGGGCATCGTCCAGGGCGCCTATTCGGCGGAGATCATCCGCGGCGCGATCCTGGCCATTCCCCATGGCCAGATCGAGGCGGCGCGGGCCTACGGCATCGAACGCTGGCTGCTGGTGCGGCGCATCCTGCTGCCGAGCATGCTGCCCTTCGCCATGGCCGGGTTGTCGAACCTGTGGCTGGTGCTGGTCAAGGACAGCGCGCTGATCAGCATCGTCGGCTACAGCGAACTGCTCTCGGTGGGCAAGCAGGCCGCCGGCTCCACCAAGCACTACCTGGTGTTCTACCTCGCCGTCGCGGCGTTCTACTTCGTCATCACCCTGGTGTCCGGCAGCGTGTTCCGCGTGCTCGAACGACGCACCCACCGCTGGCTGCCCCAGCACTAGGAGGCTGTGATGGATTTTTCCTGGATCAACGTTTTTTCTACCGAGCTGGTACGCGGCCTGGGCATCACCCTCAAGCTGCTGGCCCTGAGCGGTACCTGTGGTTTCGTCCTGGCGGTGCTGGTGGGCCTGGGGCGAGTGGCGCGCAACCCCCTGGTCAGCGCGCCCATGCGCTTCTACATCAGCGTATTCCGCGGTACGCCGCTGCTGGTGCAGATCTACATCCTCTATTACGGCGTCGGCAGCCTGTTCGCCGCCTACCCGCCGATCCGCGGCAGCTTTCTCTGGCCCTACCTGCGCGAAGGCTTCTGGTACGTGGCCCTGGCGCTGACCCTGAGTGTCGGCGCCTATGTCGGCGAGGTCCTGCGCGGCGGACTGCGGGCAGTGCCCCGGGGCGAACTGGAAGCGGCCCGTGCCTATGGCATGGGCTACTGGCTGACCTTGCGCCGGGTCTGGCTGCCCCGGGCCCTGGAGTTGGTACGCCCGACCCTGGTGGGCGAATGCGTGCTGCTGCTCAAGGCCACGGCCCTGGCCTCCACAGTAGCGGTCACCGACCTGCTGGGTGCCGCCAACCTGGTGCGGGCCCAGACCCTGAAGGTCTACGAGCCGCTGCTGGCGGTGGCGCTGATCTACATCGTGCTGGCCTTCGTCATCGAACACCTGTGCGGCCGCCTGGGCGCCACACCCCACAAGCAGGCGCCCCAGCGCCAGGCCTGAACCCATTCATTACGCGGGCAACGCGCCCGTGAGGAGCACCACATGCGTTATTCCCCTTTCGTCCAGCGCATCAGCGGCGAATCCGTCAGTGCCTGGGACATCCACTACGCCGCCATCGAGGCCCGTGGCCGTGGCGAGGACGTGATCGTGCTCAGCGTCGGCGATCCGGACTTCGCCACCGACCCGCGCATCAGCGCCGCCGCCGGCACCGCGCTGGAGCAAGGCGATACCCACTACACCCATGTGCTTGGGCGCCCGGCCCTGCGCGAGGCGATTGCTGCCAAGCAGCGGCGCCTGCTGGGCATCGAGGTCCAGGCGGCCAACGTGGCCCTGGTGGCCGGGGCGCAGAACGGCCTGTTCGCCGCATCGCTGTGCCTGTTCGGCAGTGGCGATGAAGTGCTGGTGCCCGAACCCATGTACCTGACCTACGAGGCTTGCATCCATGCCTCGGGCGCCAGCCTGGTGGCGGTGGAGCAACCGGCGGCCAACGGTTTTCGCCTGACCGCCGCGGCCCTGGAAGCGGCCCTGACCGACAAGACCCGGGGCATCGCCCTGGCCACGCCCTGCAACCCCACCGGCAATGTCTACAGCCGCGAGGAACTGGAAGCGGTGGCCGAGGTCGCGCGCAAGCACGACCTGTGGGTGATTTCCGATGAGGTCTACGGACAACTGACCTACGACCGCCAGCACCTGAGCATCGCGGCCCTGCCGGGCATGGCCGGGCGCACGGTGATCCTCAACAGCCTGTCCAAGACCCACGCCATGACCGGCTGGCGCGTGGGCTGGGTGGTGGGCCCCGAGGAGCTGGTGGGGCACCTGGACAACCTGCTGCTGTGCATGCTCTACGGCCTGCCGGGGTTCATCCAGGAAGCCGCGCTCAAGGCCCTGGAACTGGATGACGAGGTGGTCGACAGCGCTCGCGAGGTCTACCGCCGCCGTCGCGACCTGGTGATGGCAGGCCTGCGCCAGGTGCCCCTGCTGGACTGCCGTGAGCCAGAGGCCGGAATGTTCATGCTGGTGGACGTGCGCCGTACCGGCCTGTCGAGCATGGACTTCGCCTGGCAGCTGTTTCGCGCCACCGGGGTCTCGGTCCTCGATGCCCAGGCCTTTGGCGCCAGCGCCGAGGGTTTCGTGCGCATTTCCTTCACTGTCGCCGACGAGGTGCTCAAGGACGCCTGCCAGCGCATCGCCGGATTCGTCGAGGCCCTGGGCGCACAACGCTGACCCAGGGGCC
Organism: Pseudomonas sp. MSSRFD41; assembly: GCF_014230245.1. Taxonomy (NCBI): domain Bacteria; kingdom Pseudomonadati; phylum Pseudomonadota; class Gammaproteobacteria; order Pseudomonadales; family Pseudomonadaceae; genus Pseudomonas; species Pseudomonas sp. MSSRFD41. The sequence goes on from NZ_JACKZK010000005.1 coordinate 290,456, forward strand.
GACGCTGGCGAGGCGGCTTGCTCCCTCGCCATGGCGGCGCCCATGAACCACTGCTTGGCCACTGCGCCTGTCGCCCATTTTTTGCCCACTGTTGAAGGGCCCTGCTTGAGAGGTTGACCCGTGACCGCTTCCGACCAATTCAACTCCACCCATAGCGCCGTCGACCAGTACGCCGAACTGGTGCTGCACAACGGCCGGTTCTACACCCTCGACCCGGCGCAGCCCTGGGCCGATGCCGTGGCCATTCGCCAAGGCAAGCTGATCGCGGTGGGCAGCCTCGCCTCCTTGAGCTCGCTGGTCGGCCCCAATACCCGCCAGCACGACCTGGACGGGGCGTTCTGCATGCCCGGCCTGCACGACATGCACACCCACCCCGACCTGGCCCTGGCGCCGCGCTATGCCGACGACCTGGACGTGGGCATCGAGGACCCGACCCCGGAGCAACTGGCGGCGGCGATCCACGCCTATGCCGACAGCCATCCGGGCGACGGCTGGATCTACGGCCAATACTGGGTGCGCTACACCTTTCGCGAGGCCGGCCTGACGCCGGGCCGCGAGTGGCTGGACAGCATCATGCCGGACCGCCCGGTGGCCCTGCTGGACCGCATGTGGGGCACCATGATGGTCAACTCCAAGGCCCTGGAACTGGCCGGTATCGATCGCCATACCAGCGACCCGCGCAATGGCTACCTGGAGCGCGACTCGCTCACCGGCGAACCCAACGGGCTGCTGATCGACGGCGCCTACGCGCTGATCCACGCGGCCATGCCGGCGACCCCGGTCTCGGTACTGCGCCGGGCCTATCGCGATGGCGTGCACTTCCAGACCTCTCGCGGGGTCACCGCCACCAAGTACGTGCACGTCTGCGAGAACCGCTTGCAGGCACTCAAGGAACTGGACGACGCCGGCGAGCTGACCCTGCGAGTGGAAGCCGCCATCAGCTGGCAGGACGATATCTTCCCGGTACGCCGGCGCTGGGAGCTGCTCAGCGGCGAGCGGCACTTCTATCGCAGCTCGCGGTTGAGCGCCAACGCGGTGAAGTTCCATTTCGACGGCACCGTGGAGCCCAAGTCCTCGTACCTGCTGACCCCCTGGCCCGAGGAGTCGAGCTGGCGCGGCAAGCTCAACCTGACCCCGGAACACATCACCGACATGGTGGTGGACATGGACCGCCGTGGCCTGCGGGTGATCGCCCACTGCACCGGCGACGGCGCCTCCGACGTGTTCCTCGATGCCGTGGCCGAGGCCCGGCGCCGCAACGGCCACAGCGGCGTACGCCACCAGTGTGCCCACAGCACCTTGCTGCACCCGGGCAACCTCAAGCGCTTCCAGAGCCTGGACGTGATCGCCGAGTTCTCCCCGGCGGCCTGGTACCCGACCCCGTTCGCCAGCGGCGCGCGCTCAGGCTATGGCCAGGAACGCCTCAAGCGCATCTACGACTTCAAGGGCGTGCTGGCCGCCGGCGGCATCGCGGTGTTCGGCACCGACTGGCCGGTGGCCTCCATCGACCCGTGGCTGGCGCTGGAAACCATGGTCACCCGGCAGAACCCCTGGAACCAGGAACCCGACACCTTCGGCGACCCCATCGGCCTGGAGCAGGCGCTGCAAGTGGCGACCCTCAACGGCGCCCATGCCATGGGCCTGGAACACCTGACCGGCAGCCTGCAGGTCGGCAAGTCGGCGGACCTGATCGTGCTCGACCGCGACCTGTTCGCCCAACCGGCCCGCAACTACATCCACCACACCCAGGTGCAACTGACCTTCGTCGAGGGCCAGTTGGTCTACGACCGCCAGGGCACCTTCAGCGACACGCCGCTGCAGGCGGTGTGGGAAGGCCTGCCACCGGTGATCGAGGGCCAGGAGCCATGAACAAGCTGCCGAGCATTCCGGTCACGGTGGTCTCGGGTTTTCTCGGGGCCGGCAAGACCACCCTGCTCAACCGCCTGGTGCAACGCGCCGACAGCGGCCGGCTGGCGGTGATCGTCAACGACTTCGGCGAGCTGAACATCGATGCGGCGATCATCGCCGAGGTCACCGACGCTGTGTACAGCCTGCAGAACGGCTGTATCTGCTGCACCGTGCAGGAAGACCTGCTGGCGCAACTGGTGAGCCTGTCCAAGCTGCGCCCGGCCCTGGAGCGGATCGTCATCGAGTGCAGCGGTATCTCCGATCCGCAACGCATCGTGCAGACCATCGGCTACCCGCAACTGCGCGACCGCCTGCACCTGGATGCGGTGGTGACCCTGGTGGATGCCAGCGGTTTCCAGGCCCTGGAGGGCGACATGGCGCGCCTGTCCCGGGCCCAGGTGGCCTGCGCCGACTGGGTGCTGCTGAACAAGGTCGACCTGGTCACGCCCGAGCAGTTGCAGGCGATCCGTAGCAGCCTCGCCTGCCGCGCCCCGGTGTTCGAAACCGTACAGGCCGAACTGCCGGACGAACTGTTGCTGGCACCGCCGGTACGCTCCAGCGAGGTGCTGTTCAAGGCTTTGCCCCAGACCCACGACCAGTTGTTCGAGAGCTGGGTATGGAACAGCCCCCGGCCCTTGCAGGCCAAGGCCCTGCGCACCTGGCTGGCGCAGTTGCCGGCCGACCTGCTGCGCCTCAAGGGGCTGGTACGCCTGGACGGCAGCGAGCAGCCCTACTGGTTGCAGCATGTGGGCAGCCGCAGCCAGTTCACCCTGGCCACCGGGCAACCCACCGAACATGCCGCGCAACTGGTGTTCATCGCCCGCCGCGGCAGCGACCTGCGCCAGGAACTGGAAGCCGGGATCAGTGCCATTCAAGTGGCCTGAAGCCAGGGGCACGAACGACGCTCAGCTACTCTCACCTGCTTCGCCTCCATCCGCTAGCGTTCCTGTCCGACCAGGAGCGCTTGCCAATGGAGCTCCGTTCATCGGGGAATCTTCCTCCCTCTGGCCGGTCTGTAAGGGCTGCCCGGACTCTCCAAGCGCTTGGTCCGTGACAACGGCCCTGCGCTCCAATAGATTAGGCGCCCCCGAAAATCCCCCCGGGCTTTTCGCGCCTCAAACCTGTCAAACCAAGTAGTGGATGTTCAATGCCTGATTCCAACACCGAAGAATCCGTGATCGCCTTGTCCAGCAAGACCGAATACGAAAACGCCATGCATCTTTCCCAGCATGTGCCCCAGGCCAAGAGCATCAGCGAGATGGTGCTCGACGCCTTCCAGAGCTCGAAAGAAAGTGACCAGATTCGCGAACTGCGCGCCGCCATTCGCCAGGCCCACGACAGCTTTGACGACGATACCGCCTATGAACTCATGGGCCAGCTCAAGCAACTCAAGGATGCCGAAGCCGCGGACCTGGCCGCCCTCGAGGACCTGAGCAAGAAGTTTCCCATCAGCCGGATCCTCTCCAGCTACAAGGACGACCCGGACTTCCAGGAACTGGTGTATGGCCTGGCGCTCAAGGTGCTGAACCAGACCCACCAGGCCATCAGCAACCCGAGCGGCAAGAGCAAGGCATCGCGGCCCAAGAAGGAAATGGAAGTGTTCGCCATCAGCAAGGACGGCATCAGCGTGACCCTGCCGATGCGCCCGCGCTCCAAGGCCAATGCCGACCGCGAAGCCTTCGAGTTCCTGGGCTTCAGCTTCATCGGCGAAGGCGAAGAGGCCGAGCTGGAAAGCGAGGTGTTCGTCGACAACCAGGGCAACGAACAACCGGCGACCCGCAAGAACATCGTCACCGCGATCCAGCAGCAGACCGCGTTCGCCGGCTACAGCGCCATCCAGCAGTAAGCCGATGCCCGGCCGACCGGCCGGCTGGCAGCCCCGTATTCATGACGAAGGCGGGGCTCGCCCCTCTCAACGATCCCCATATTCGACAATCGGGTACATCGCGCACAGCGCCTCGGTCTGCCGCCGGAACTGCTGCTGCAAGGCAGGCTCCAGGATGTAGTGTTGTTCGCCGTGGGGCTTGACCTGATCCAGTATCCGACACACCAGGTCGACGAGCTCGCGACACCCCTGGGAATCCAGGTAGCGCTGGGCAATGGAGCCGGTGCCAATGCACAGGCCATTGGCGGCAAAGGCTGGGCGGACTTCCCCCGGCCCACGCTTCTTGCTGACGATGATCGCGCACTTCTCGAGCGCCGATTCAGCGATGGAGCCGCTGATGCCTCCATGCAAGCGCAGCAGGATGGTGTGATTCTCCGTGCCGCCGCCCACGACCTCATAGTCCCGCTCCATGAACGCATCGGCCATTTCATCGGCGATGGTGCGCACCCGTCCCATGTAGGCATCGAACTGCACCGACTTGGCATAACCCAGCGCGGCCGCCTTGGCGGCGATCATGTTGACTGCCGGCGCCCCCTGCATGCCGGGAAACACCGCCTGGTCGAGCACTCGACGAAAGCTCGACCTGAGACCCGGCACCTTGGTGTCGGCATCGCGTCCCGAGAGAATCAACCCGCCGCGAGGTCCGCCGAGCTGCCTGTGGGTACAGCAGGTGGTGACGTGAGCCGAATCGATCGGGCTCGGGTGGCGCCCGGTGGCCACCAGCCCGGCAATATGGGAAATATCGGCCAGGAGAATGGCTCCAGCCTCATCGGCGATGGCACGAAAGCGCTGGAAGTCGACGATCCGTGAATAGGCCGTCGCCCCACAGATGATGATGCGCGGACGATGGGCCAGGGCCAGTTGCCGTACTTGCGGGTAGTCGATGACGCCTTGGGCCGTGGTGCCGTAGCGGATCGCCTTGTAATGGACGCCGCTGAACGCGAGGGAACTGCCATGGGTCAGGTCGCCACCATGGTCCAGGGCCATGCCGAGGATGGTGTCGCCAGGCTCGGCCAGGGCCGACAGGACCTGGTAATTGGCATTGGAGGCCGAGTGCGATTGCACCCCGGCATACTGGGCAGCGAACAGTTCCTTGGCCCGGCGAATCGCCAGGGATTCGACCAGATCGGCATTTTCGCAACCAGCATGACGGCGCCGACCGGGAACGCCCTCGACGGTGACGTTGAGCAAGGCCGAGGCAGATGCCGCCAAGGTTCGGGGGCCCGCCGCGCAAGAAGACGAAACCAAGGACAAGGTGCGGTGCTGACGTGTGATTTCCGCGTCCAGGATGCTTGCCAACTCGGCGTCTTCGGTTCGTAATTCGGCCAAACCACGTCGCAACAGGTCTGCCTGGGTCCTGAGTGGTTCAGTATCGGCTGCCATGGTTCTGTGTCCCTTCCTTGTATGTCGCATGCCACGAACGAAGGCACGCTTCCTGGGTTTTACGTTCGTTTGGGCACAACGGGCTAATCCATCCCTGGCGATGACTGTACGAGATGTAACAAAATTAATCAAAAAATTGAACATAAGCCACATTAAATGAGGCTTTTCTCGAAAAATCAGGCCAACGCCAGCATTGCTCTGCTGCACTTCTTTGCCATCAAGTCTCAAGACATCCGGCTGCGGGGCTGTATTGCAGGACCGGCGCATGCAACACTTGTCCGCCGTGATGACCTAAATCGGATTATTTCAATGATTTGAGCGCACACTCCGCTCAGCGAAACATTCCAGGATGGATCCGCGCCGGTTGAAAGAGCATCGGTGTCATAACCAAAACATGAAAAATCCGGGCAGGCTGCATGCCACTGCGGCCCGACATTGGGCTACGGGCAACTGGATGTCGTGCGTCAATTGGTCATCATGAGCTTCGATGCATTAGGACTATAGGGAAATAGTGAGGTACTGGATGCACAAGAGAGAAAGAACAGAGTATTTAAAAAGCAATATTAAATACCTGATTAAAAGTCGCGGTGAGACACAACTATCCTTGTGCAACGCCAGTGGCCTGACCAGAACCACCATCTATAACATCCTGGAAGGCAAGGTCAGTAACGTCCAACAATCCACCATCCGCAAGATCTCCGACTTCTTCGGAATCTCCTATGAAGAAATCGAAACCGTAAACTTCGAAGAAAAGGAGATCATCGACAGCAGCATTTCCCCTCAGGGAAATATGAACCCCGCAGCCGTTCCGATCATCAACGAACGCCAGCTGCTGGCCAATATGGACAAACGCATAGGTGAACTGGCAACGCGTTTCCCGTTGACCTACTACTTCGGCACCTCTTACAACTTGATAGCGGTATTGCTAGAGCATGAGATCGAAGGAAGGAATGAGCCAGGAGACTTGCTGATCGTACAAAAAGGGGCGTCGTCCGAGGAAAAGGAAAAACTGGTCTACGACAGGTTGGCAAAAAGGTTGTTCATCGTGAATGAAGCCGACACCAACCCGGAACGGATTTTTATCGTGGGCGATATCATCGAGGAACGATTCAATGACTGCATATGAAGGAGATGTCGAGAACAACAAGTACAAACTTCTAGGTTTTGAGAATAACAAGAACCTGGCCGTGATCATGATCATCGACACAGGCAAGGTCATAAAAATAAAATTAAGTGAATTATTAAAAAGCGAAATAATGGACAACCTCAACAAGATGGAAGTTAAAAATCTCTACAAAAAGTTCTACTCCCAAGGAGGGGCACTCACTGCATACGACCTGAACGACCGTAATGAAAACTCATGGATGATCTACATCATCCTCAACCTGCTGCTCTTTACCTTCTATATCTTCACCAGCATTGCCGCGACCAAGCCAATTTTTCTCGAGTCGCTGGGCATCATCGTCACGCCCGGGACCTTTCTCTATCCCTTGACCTTCCTCATCGTCGACTTACTGAACGAAAACTTCGGATTGAGGTTAGCGAGAAGAGCTATTCTTTTTGCCTTTGCAAGCAATGCGATGATCATCATCTTGCTCTATGCATCCACCTTTCTCCCAGGGCTGCCCGGCTGGAAACTCGACACACCTTATAATGATGTGATTATTCAAGTGTCCTCCGTACTGGTGGCTTCCTCTGTCTCCTTCCTTGTTTCTGAAAATATAAACTCATATCTGCTGTGCAAGATAAAAGAGCTCACGAACTCCAGATTCCTTTTTCTACGAATATTCTTGAGCACGCTTTTTGCCGTCATCATCGACAGCTTCGTCTTCTGTTTCATTGCATTCTATGGAGCGATGCAAACCAGCGACATCTTGAACATGATCTATGTGCAAATTGCGATAAAAGTTTGCTTTGCATTCTTCAACATATTACCCGCTTACGGGGCAAGATCTCTGTTCAAGAGATACATAACCGATAGCCAGACAAACTAACTCATAGCCTACCGTTGGGGTTCAACACCCACTTGCCAAGCAGATTCGATGCTGAGTTCCAACGGTAAACGAAAGATCAAGACTTCACTTCAGGTTCAGCTTGCTCTTCAGGCTACTCATGACCTCGACCTTGTTCGCCAGATAGCTATCCAGGCCTTTTTTGCGCAGGTTGCAGGCGTCGCAATCACCGCAGCCACCCCCCATGATGCCGTTATAACAAGTCAACGTCTGTTCACGGATCAAATCCAGTTGATTGTGATAGTCAGCCAGCGCCCATGTCTGCGCCTTGTTTAGCCACATCAATGGCGTTTCAAGACGCAATTTGTACTCCATTCCCAGTTCAAGGGCTTTGTTCAAGGCTTTGACAAACTCGTCACGGCAATCGGGATACCCAGAGAAGTCGGTCTCGCACACCCCGGTAATGACGGTTTCGGCCTGTACCTGGTAGGCATAGATTGCGGCCAGGGTCAGGAACAGGATGTTCCTCCCAGGAACGAAAGTGCTGGGCAAGCTGTCGCCTGAACTGTTCACGGCAGGCACCGGGATGTTGTCCCGGGTGAGGCTACTGATTGCCAGTTCATTGAGCAGCGAAGCATCCAGAACCTTATGGACTGTTGCACCGAGTTGTCTTGAAAGCCGCTGCGCGGTTTCTATTTCGGCGTGGTGGCGCTGGCCATAGTCGAAGGTAATACAGTGCACCTCGTCATAAAGCGGCAATGCGTGGATCAGGCACGTTGTCGAGTCCTGTCCGCCACTAAAAACGATAACGGCTTTTTTCTTCATCATTCTGCTTCCTGCATGAGTCGAGTCATTTGAATACTGTCGCAGCCCATTCAAGGGCTCTCGATAAAATACCCGTACTTCTCTCGAAAACGGGGCTTTCTACTTCCCGGCAGCGATCTCAAGCGTCGCCGCCACCCCCCAGCATACGACGCAGGATATGCCCCTGGCCCTTGGCACAGTGCAAGAGCAACGCCGCGACATGGCCAAGGATCACCACCAGCAAGGTCCAGCCCAGGAGGCTGTGGAAGTTGTTGCCCAGGTCGGTCATCCACTGGATCTTCGGCCCTTCGAAGCCGCTCATCACCGGCAGGCCGAAGGCGGAGAATGCCCGCCCCGAGCCGTACTGGCGCAGCAGGCCGAAAAACGGAATGGCGAACATTCCCACATACAGCAGCCCATGCCCCAGCGTTGCCAGGAGGTTGAGGCTCGGTGGCCGGCGACGGCGACTCAACAGGCTCCACAGCACCCTCGCCAGCAACAGGGCCATCAGCAACAGGCCCACCTGCTTGTGGGTCGGCCAGAGGAACTCGTCCAGGGCCGAATCAGCCAGCAGGTAATGTGCACCGGCGGTGCTGTAGATCCAGGCGAAGGCCAATGCCATGGTCCAGTGCAATCCGCGACTGACGGCGCCGTAGCGCTCCTTCGAGTCGTATAGTTCGATACCGCGTTCCATTCCATCCACTCAAGGTTCATCACGGCGGCGCATTTTACTCGCCCAGGCAACAGCTTCGGGCCTAAAGCTTTAAATGATGTGACCGCCATGCAATGAAAAAGCCCCGCGCTTCTTGCGAAGGCGGGGCTTTTTCTTGGCCCGGGCTTAGTGGGCGTAGGTCAGCAGCAACTCGGTCGGGGCCTTGAAATCCACCGACATCATCACGCTCAGCGCGGTGATGGTGAAGATCGAGAACACGAAGAGCTTGCGGGCCCACACGGTGTCGTCCACCGCCTTGTAGCCGGTCCAGGCCATGTACAGCCAGTACATGCCCATCGCCGCCGCTACCGCCATGTAGCTCATGCCGGCATACCCGCTGAAAGTCAGCATCAGGGTCGCCACCAGGAACGCCAGGATGTAGAGCAGGATGTGCTTCTTGGCCACGCGAATACCGCGCTTGACCGGCAGCACCGGGATCGATGCGGCCAGGTAGTCGTTGAAGCGGAAGATCGCGATGGCATAGGAATGCGGCATCTGCCACAGGCTGAACATCACCAGCAGGGTCAACGCAGCCATGTCGAAGCTGTTGCTCACGGCCACGTAACCGATCACCGGCGGCATGGCCCCGGACAGGCTGCCCACCAGCGTGCCGTGAACCGACTTGCGCTTGAGGTACAGGCTGTAGAGGCCAACGTAGATGACAAAGCCGATTACCGCGAACAGCGCGGCCAACGGGTTGGCCACGTAGTACAGCAGGGCGACGCCGGCGACGCCGAGGATGGAGGCATAGGCCAGGGCCACTTCCAGGGAGATCAGGCCCTGGACCAGCACCCGGTTCTTGGTGCGCTCCATCTTCAGGTCGATGTCACGGTCGATGCAGTTGTTGAACACGCAACCGGACGCTACCACCAGCGAGGTGCCGATCATGGCGGCCAGGAAAATGGCCAGATCGACATGCCCCTTCGAGGCCAGGAAGAACCCGCCTGCCACCGAAAGCACGTTACCGAAAATGATCCCCGGTTTGGTGATTTGGATAAAGTGCTTGAGCGACATCGGGTCTACCTCACTTCGCCATCATGACGGTGTGGATGCTGAACATGATCCACAACGACAGACCAACCAGCAGGACAATGACCAACGCGGCGAAGATGAACGCCACCACGTTGTTACGCTGCGCCGCGGAACGGTCCAGGTGCAGGAAGTACACCAGGTGCACCAGCACCTGGATCACCGCGAACGCCAGGACGATCCACAGGGTCACGTCCTTGGGCAGCGATGGGTACATCACCAGCCCGAACGGGATCACGGTCAGGATCACCGACAGGATGAAGCCGATGGCGTAGGACTTGACGCTGCCGTGGCCGGCGTCGTCGTGGCCATTGTGGGAATGTGATGCGTTAGCCATTTACATAGTCCCCATCAGGTAAACAACGGTGAATACGCAGATCCACACAACGTCCAGGAAGTGCCAGAACAGGCTCAGGCAGCTCAGACGGGTCTTGTTGGTGGAAGTCAGGCCCTTTTTCCAGACCTGGTACATCATCACCGCCATCCAGATCAGGCCGCTGGTCACGTGCAGACCGTGGGTACCGACCAGGGTGAAGAACCCGGACAGGAAACCGCTGCGGTTAGGGCCGTAGCCCTCGGAGATCAACAGGTGGAACTCGTTGACCTCCATCACGATGAAGCCCAGGCCGAACAGGAAGGTCATGGCCAGCCAACCCAGTACCTGGGTTTTCTTGCCCTTGTACAGCGCCAGCATGGCGAAGCCGTAGGTGATCGAACTGAACAGCAGCAGCGCGGTTTCACCCAGCACGTAGGGCAGTTCGAAGATGTCGTGGCCCGACGGGCCACCGGCAACGTTGTTCACCAGCACCGCGTATACCGCGAAGATCGACGCAAACAGGATGCAGTCGGTCATCAGGTAGAGCCAGAAACCGAATACGGTCATCTCGCCCGAGTCGTGGTGGTGGTCATCGTGTCCATGGTCATGACCATGGGCGTGTCCAGCATTCATCACTAAGTTCGACATGGTTTAAGCCTGTTCCAACGAGGTTTCAACACGGGTAGCCGGGATCACTTTCTCCGATACCAGACGCTTGTGCTGCTCGGCTTCAATGCGTTCGATCACCTCGACCGGAACCATGTAGCCCTGGTCGTCACGAGCGGCATGGATGATGAAATAGATCACGGTGCCGGCCAGGCCGAAGATGGCCATCCACCAGATGTGCCAGATCATCGCGAAACCGAATACGGTCAGCAGAGCACCCATGACCAGGCCGGTCGCGGTGTTGTTCGGCATGTGGATCGGTTCGTAGCGGCTTGGCTTCTGGTAAGCGGTACCGGCTTCCTTGGCTTCGGTGAATGCGTCGATGCCATCGGCCTTCGGCAGTACAGCGAAGTTGTAGAAAGGCGGTGGCGACGAAGTCGACCATTCCAGGGTATGGCCATTCCACGGGTCGCCCGCTTCGCACATGTTCTGCTTGCGATCACGCACGCTGACATACAACTGGATCAGCTGGCAGGCGATACCTACGGCGATCAGCACCGCACCGGCCATGGCCACGTGCAGGTAAGGCACCCACTCAGGGTTGGTGGTGGCGTTCAGGCGACGGGTCATGCCCATGAAGCCCAGCGCGTAGAGCGGCATGAATGCGACGAAGAAGCCCGAGATCCAGAACCAGAATGCAGCCTTGCCCCAACCTTCATGCAGCTTGAAGCCGAAGGCTTTCGGGAAGTAGAAGCTGAAGCCAGCGATGTAGCCGAATACGGCGCCGCCGATGATCACGTTGTGGAAGTGCGCGATCACGAACAGGCTGTTGTGCAGTACGAAGTCCGCACCCGGTACGGCCAGCAGTACGCCGGTCATGCCGCCGATGGCGAAGGTCACCATGAAGCCCAGGGTCCACAGCACTTGGCTGGTGAAGCGCAGGCGGCCGTGGTAGATGGTGAACAGCCAGTTGAACAACTTCACCCCGGTCGGGATGGAGATCAGCATGGTCGCCAGGCCGAAGAAGGCGTTGACGCTGGCGCCCGAACCCATGGTGAAGAAGTGGTGCAGCCAAACCATGAAGCCCAGGATCGAGATCGCGCCCGAAGCGTAGATCATCGAGTGGTGACCGAACAGGCGCTTGCCGGTGAAGGTCGAGATCACTTCCGAGAACACGCCGAAGGCCGGCAGGATCAGGATGTATACCTCGGGGTGACCCCAAGCCCAGAACAGGTTCACGTACATCATTGGATTGCCACCAAGTTCATTGGTGAAAATGTGGAAATCCATGTAGCGGTCGAGAGTCAGCAGCGCCAGGGTAGCGGTGAGGATCGGGAACGAAGCCACGATCAGCACGTTGGCCCAGGTGCAGGTCCAGGTGAAGATCGGCATGTCCATGGCCTTCATGCCAGGCGCGCGCATCTTCAGGACGGTCGCCAGGAAGTTGACCCCCGTCAGTGTCGTCCCCAGGCCCGATAGCTGTAGCGCCCAGATGTAGTAGTCCACACCCACGCCCGGGCTATAGCCCAGTTCGGACAGCGGCGGATAGGCGACCCAGCCGGTACGGGCGAATTCGCCGACACCCAGGGACACGTTCACCAGCACGACGCCGGAAACCAGCAGCCAGAAGCTCAGGGAGTTGAGAAATGGGTAGGCCACGTCACGGGCACCGATCTGCAGCGGCACGACGAGGTTCATCAGGCCGGTGAAGAATGGCATCGCCATGAAGATGATCATGATCACACCGTGGGCGGTGAAGATCTGGTCATAGTGCTCAGGTGGCAGGTAGCCAGGCGAGCCCTCGGTGGCCAGGGCCAGCTGGGAACGCATCATGATGGCGTCGGCGAAACCACGCAGCAGCATGATCATGGCCACGATGATGTACATCACGCCGATTTTCTTGTGGTCGACCGAAGTCAGCCACTCGGACCACAGGTAGGTCCATTTCTTGAAGTAGGTGATACCCGCGACGACCGCCAGACCACCGAGCGCGATCATGGCAAGGGTCACCATGACAATCGGCTCGTGGAACGGTATCGCGTCCAGACTTAATTTACCAAACATCGTTTACTCCTCTGCCCCGGCAGCTGAATGCGAGCTCATGTCCATTCCCTGCGAAGTGGCCACTTCTTTCTCTTTCTTCTCGTGCTTGAGCGGCTTGCCTGGAGTCATACCCTCATACTTGTCGATGATGGTCTGGAACAGGTTTGGCGCGTACGAGGAGTAGAGCTCCACAGGGTTGTTCTGGCTTGGCTTGGAAAGGGCCGCGTATTCAGCTGTGTCCAGCTGTTTAGGTGCCTTCTTGACTTCGTTTACCCAGGCGTCGAACTCTTCCTGACTGGTAGCGGTCGCCTTGAATTTCATGCCGGTGAAGCCCGCGCCGCTGTAGTTGGCGGAGATACCGTCAAGCTCGGTGTTCTGGTTGGCGATCAGGTGCAGCTTGGTGGTCATGCCCGCCATCGCATAGATCTGGCCACCCAGGCCCGGGATGAAGAACGAGTTCATCACGGTGTCGGAGGTCACGCGGAAGTTGATCGGGGTATGCGCCGGGAAGACGATCTTGTTGACCGTGGCGATGCCCTGCTCCGGATAGATGAACAGCCATTTCCAGTCCATCGCGACCACTTCGATGGTCACCGGCTTGACGTCGGACTCCAGCGGACGATAAGGGTCCAGGGCGTGGGTCGACTTGTAGGTCACATAGCCCAGGGCCAGGATGATCATGATCGGCACGGCCCATACGGCCACTTCGATCTTGGTGGAGTGGGACCACTTCGGCGCGTAGGTCGCGTTCTGGTTGGAAGCGCGATACTTCCAGGCGAAAGCGAAGGTCATGAGAATGACCGGCACCACCACCAGCAGCATGAGGATGGTTGCAGTGATGATCAGGTTTCGTTCGTCCAGACCGACCTGACCCTTGGGATCAAGCAAGGTCCATTTGCAGCCTCCCAGCATCAACATGCTGAGCAGCGGCAATAAGCCTAGTAATCTGGGGTACCTGTTTTTACTCATCTCACGACCTCTAAAGCAGCTTGCGCAATGCAGTTGGGTTTTGATCGCCAACACTTCACCCTGCCAAGGGTTGGCATTTTTCTTTAATTGAATAAGGGCCTGCCCGTTGCGGTGAAACGCTCAACGACACATCCCGGGCTAGCAGTGGTTCTTATTCGATCTCGTGGTCAAAGGCCCTGTTACAGACCAATTCCATTTGGTGCGGAAGTTAGGAAGGCGCCGACACCTGCAGTCGCATGGAGCGCTCAATCCACTCCTCGACCATCCTCGTGTGCTCAGGGGGGAGCAGCGTCGGAAATTCAGTGCGGGCGATTGTAGATATGTCGCGTTTTATAAACCATGTCTTATCCCGAAATAATTTTTATCGCTGACCGCAACAATCCCACACGATTGTTACGAAGGCGCAAAATCATATCGATTTTCATTCGCAACAAAAACCCCAGAAAAGTCCCTCATGCCGGTGCTGGCAGGCACCTGAAAAAGCCGCTGAAAGCCGCCATCCGTATGGCTCAGCCCTTGTAAAACGGGGTCTGTGAAGAATTGTATAGATAGCAGGCTATGGTTTTTCGCGGTCTTATCGACATGCACAAACTGACAGACATCGATTGAACCAGTCAGGTAATTTGCAGTCTCTTGAAACCATTCCCCCACCTCTCTGCGGCCGCGACAGTGTGACAACATGTCGCACTTTTGTTGCCCCCTGGCTTGCCGCAAATCACGGACTTTTCAGGCACCTCATGCGCGGCATGAAAAAGCCCCGGCTCCTTTACAGGAACCGGGGCTTTTGCGAGACGATCAATAGGTTTTCTTGCGATTGCGCACCACGCCCAGCGGCACCAGGATCACCGTCAGCACGAACGCCAGCAACGCCCACTGGGCCAGGGACAGGCCAAGGATCGGCGGGTACGGCGTGGAGCAGAAACCATCGACCTGGAAACCCAGGGGAAAGATACTCGCCAGCGGCAGGCTGTCGACGATCGGCTGCAGCACATCGATGCCGCAGCTCACCGCCGGATAGAACTGGGTGTACACATGGTGCCCGGCCACCCCGGCGCCGGCGAGGGCGCAGATGACCACCAGGGTCTCCATGAGGGTGACGCCGCGCCGCGAACCCAGGGCCGCGCCGATGAAGGCGAAGATCGCGATCAGCAACAAGGCGTAGCGTTGCAGGATGCACAGCGGACAAGGCGCCTCGCCCAGCACCACCTGCATGTACAAGGCACCACCGATCAGTGCCAGGCAGATCACCCCCAGCAGTACCAGGAAGCGTCGTTCACGCCCCAAACGCAGTCTGTCGTCACTCATCCCTTTTCCTTTTTCTGTGTGTTGCAGCGGTCCGCCCGCTTCTATCGCGGCGTCGCGCTGTGGAATTGCCAAATGGCCGGTTCGCCGTCGCAGTGCCCGGAAGTCTACACGCTGAACATGACCTTTGAATGCACGGCTTGCAGGCTGCAAGCCAAGGCCTGCCGGGCGAGCGATGGAATCGAACGGCTCGCCCAGGCAGTCGCGCCCCGGACGATATCGCCGGCAATTAACGACAGGCAGGTTAAGTCGGGATTAACCCGGCAGCCGCTCTTCCAAAGTTGGCCAATAGGTCTGGAGATTGCCGGCGCCCCAACGGTGGCTGGAATGCACCTGGCGGGCGCCGACAAGCGGCCCCTGGAGGACAGGAGCCGGCAGGCGGGAGGGTTATTCCAGGGCCGCGGCCGGGCCGAAGAACTCGTAGCGGCTCTGCTGCTCAGGAATGCCCAAGGCCTTGAGGTGGCGCTTGATCGCCGCCATGAAGCCCTTGGGTCCGAGGAAGTAGGCATCCAGGTCGCGTTGCTCGGGCAGCCACTGCGCCAGCTGATCCTGGGTCAACACGCCCAGGCTGTCGGCCGCCGGGCTGACGCCATCATCCTCGGCATAGCAGTAGAAACGCTTGAGCTGTGGATAACGTTCAGCCAGGGCATCGACCCACTGGCGGAAGGCATGCACCTGGCCATTGCGTGCGCAGTGGATAAAGTGCACCGGGCGCTCGGTGGCCAGGGCTGCCTCCAGCATCGGCAGGGTCGGGGTGATGCCGACGCCGCCACTGATCAGCACCAACGGCTTGTCGCTGGCCTGGAGGGTGAACTCCCCGGCAGGCGGGAACAGCATGATGCTACTGCCCACCGGGCATTGGTCATGCAGGTAGTTGGAAGCCACGCCACCGGCCTCGCGCTTGACACTGATGCGGTACTGGCCCTGGTCGGACAAGGCCGACAGCGAGTAATTGCGGCGAATTTCCTGGCCATCGATGAACAGCTGCAGGCCGATGTACTGGCCCGGCTCGGCGGCGAGGATCGCCCCCTGGTCGGCCGGCTCGAAATACAAGGAGGTGATTTCCGCACTTTCCCGCACCTTGCGCACCAGCTTGAATTCCCGGGCACCACGCCAGCCGCCCGGGGCCTGGGCCTTCTCGTCGTAGATGGCCGCCTCGGCGCCGATCAGGATGTTCGCCAGCTGGTTGTAGGCCGCGCCCCAGGCATCGATGACCTCCTGGGTGGCGATCTCGCTGCCCAACACTTCCGCGATGGCCCGCAACAGGCAACTGCCGACGATGGGGTAGTGCTCCGGCAGGATCTGCAGGGCGACGTGCTTGTTGATGATCTTGGCGACCAGGTCTCCCAGCTGGTCGAGCTGGTCGATATGCCGGGCGTACATCAGCACGCCATTGGCCAGGGCCCGGGGCTGGTCGCCGCTGGCCTGGTGGGCCTGGTTGAACAGTGGGCGGACTGCTGGATACTCCGAGAGCATCATTCGGTAGAAGTAGGTGATCAGGGCCTCACCCCCGCTTTCCAGCAGGGGCACGGTGGACTTGATGATGGCGCGATCTTGGACGCTTAGCATGGGACAACTCCTGGACTTATGACTGCTTGCAGGTTTCCCTTGTCCAATCAGTATTCGTGCCAAGATTAAAATCATTTAAATTCAATAACTTAAAATAATAGTAGTCATAAAGACTTCAATGAATTTATAGTCAAATCGACTACAAGGAGTCTTTATGACTGCAAAGGCCCTGCTCACCACCCTGCTGCCCCTGGTCACCGACCTGTCCCGGGAATTGCCGGAAGGCGAACGCTATCGACGCCTGCTGGAGGCGCTGCGCGTGCTGTTGCCTTGCGACGCCGCCGCGCTGCTGCGCCTGGATGGCGAGTGGCTGGTGCCGCTAGCCGTCGACGGCCTGAGTACCGACACCCTGGGCCGGCGCTTCAAGGTCAGCGAACACCCGCGTTTCGCCGCGCTGCTGGCTAGCCCGGGACCAACCCGCTTCGCCAGCGACAGCCAGCTACCCGACCCCTACGACGGCTTGGTGGAGGGGCTCGACGAGCACCTGGAAATCCACGATTGCATGGGCTGCCCACTATTTGTCGACGAACGCCCCTGGGGCCTGCTGACCCTCGACGCGCTGGATCCGCAACGCTTCGAGCCCATCGAGCTGGATGCCCTGCAGGCCTTCGCCAGCCTGGCCGCGGCCACCGTCAGCGCCGCCGAACGCATCGAACGCCTGGCCCAGCGTGCGGAGAACGAGCACCAGCGCGCCGAGGTGTATCGCCAGGCCAGCGGCCAGCATCGGGAAATGATCGGCCAGAGCAAGGCCCACAAGCACCTGATGGAAGAAATCGCCCTGGTGGGCAGCAGCGACCTGACGGTCCTGATCACCGGTGAAACCGGGGTCGGCAAGGAACTGGTGGCCCAGGCCATCCACGCCGCCTCGCTACGCGCCGACCAGCCGCTGGTCAGCCTCAACTGTGCGGCCCTGCCGGATACGCTGGTGGAAAGCGAACTGTTCGGCCATGTCCGGGGCGCCTTCACCGGCGCCACCCAGGACCGCCAGGGCAAGTTCGAGCTGGCCAACGGCGGCACCCTGTTCCTCGATGAAGTGGGCGAATTGCCGTTGCTCGTCCAGGCCAAGCTGTTGCGCGTGCTACAAAGCGGACAGTTGCAGCGCCTGGGCTCGGACCAGGAGCATCGGGTGGATGTGCGCCTGATCGCCGCGACCAATCGCGACCTGGCCCAAGAGGTGCGCAACGGCCGCTATCGTGCCGACTTCTACCATCGCCTGAGCGTTTATCCACTGCGCGTCCCGGCGTTGCGCGACCGTGGCCGCGACGTGCTGCTGCTCAGCGGCTACTTCCTGGAGCAGAACCGTTCGCGCATGGGCCTGGGCAGCCTGCGCCTGAGCGCCGATGCCCAGGCCGCGTTGCTGGCCTATCACTGGCCGGGCAACGTTCGCGAACTGGAGCACCTGGTCGGCCGCAGCGCCCTCAAGGCCCTGGGCAACCACCGGCAACGACCGAAGATCCTTAGCCTCGACGCCGCGGACCTGGACCTGCCCCACGCTGGCGAGAAACCCGGCGTGGCTGCCGAAACGACAACACCGGCCATGCCACTGGCGGTGCCCGGGGACCTGCGCCAGGCTACCGAGCACTACCAGCGCCAGTTGATCGACGCTTGCCTGCAACGGCACCAGCACAACTGGGCCGCCGCCGCCCGTGAGCTAGGCTTGGACAGGGCCAACCTGAGTCGCCTGGCCAAGCGCCTGGGGCTCAAATGAGCCCCCGCGGGGCGGTGCCTGCGACGAGCCGGATCGGCCAATCCGGCTAAAGCCCGTCCTGAAAACGTCGATAACCCGTTATCCATGGTTGTCCGTGGTTCGATCCACGCGCCAATTCTTCAAGAAGAAGGTTTTTATGTCCTCCAACAAAGCCCGCGCAGATTCGCTTTCGCTTCTGCTGTTTACCTTGCGCAGCGGCAAGCTGATGGCTATCAACCTGCTCAAGGTCAGCGAAATCATTCCCTGCCCGCCCCTGACCAAGCTGCCTGAATCCCATCCCCATGTGAAAGGCATCGCCACCTTGCGCGGCAACTCACTGTCGGTGATCGATCTCAGCCGGGCCATCGGCGAGCGCCCCCTGGCCGATCCGGACGCCGGTTGCCTGATCGTCACCGACGTCAGCCGCTCCAAGCAGGGCCTGCACGTGCAGGCCGTGAGCAAGATCGTGCATTGCCTGAGTACCGATATCCGCCCACCACCCTACGGCTCGGGCGGCGTCAGGTCCTACATCACCGGCGTGACCCAGGTGGACGGGACCCTGGTGCAGGTGCTGGACATCGAAAAAGTGATCCATGGCATCGCCCCGGCCCAGATCGAGATGGCCCCCACCGAATTGAGCATGGAAGACGCCGATGCCCTGGGCAACGCGCGCATCCTGGTGGTGGACGACAGCCAGGTGGCGCTGCAGCAATCGGTGCACACCCTGCGCAACCTCGGCCTGCAATGCCACACCGCCCGCAGCGCCAAGGAAGCCATCGACTGCCTGCTGGAACTGCAAGGCACGGCCAACGAAATCAACCTGATCGTCTCGGACATCGAAATGTCCGAGATGGACGGCTATGCCCTGACCCGGACCCTGCGCGAGACCCCGGACTTCGCCCACTTGTATGTGCTGCTGCACACCTCCCTGGACAGCGCGATGAACAGCGAGAAGGCGCGCCAGGCCGGGGCCAATGCGGTGCTGACCAAGTTCTCCTCGCCGGAGCTGACCCGTTGCCTGATCGATGCGGCCAAGGCCATCGCTGCCCACGGAGCCTGAACCGTGGAAGAACGCTATTGCCTGTTGATGCGCCGCGACCTGACCGGACCACAGCTCGCCCCCCGATGGCCGGTCGGGGTCAGCCTGCGCCACTACAGCCCGGATCTCGCGCCAGAGGTGCATCACTTGATGCAATTGGGTTACCTGGACGGCGGCGGCCGCGTCCCGGACCTCGATACCTGGCGCAAGGCCTTCGAGACCGATGCCGAATACGATCCTGAACTCTGCCTGGTGCTCCTGGAGGCCGGCCAGGTCATAGGCGTGGCCCAGTGCTGGACCAGCGCCTACCTCAAGGACCTGGTGGTGCATGCCGACGCCCGCGGCCGGGACCTGGGCCGGGCCCTGCTGCAACAGGTGTTCGTGATGTTCGCCGAACGCCGGGAAGAGCGGCTCGACCTCAAGGTGCTGGAAGACAACCTGCGCGCCCGCCGCCTGTACGACAGCGCGGGCATGCAAGTGGTCCGCCGCGAACGGGTGCCATAGGCACACTTACGCCGACACGCACGGCCTGTAGCCGCTACTGAGCCTGCGAAGCTGCGACAAGGCCCGCAGGGTCTTCGCGCTCTCCTCCTCCACCCGCCGACCGCCGCCCCGGCACCCCGTTCGACGACCGGGTCGGCTATAGCGCACCCTTGCTCTAGGGCCAGTACCCGCAAAAGCCCATGCAGGGCCGCAGCGGCATCGAGCGGTGCCTGTACCAGCGGTCCAGCCGCAAGGCGCTGGTCAG
The DNA here is from genome assembly GCF_014230245.1 of Pseudomonas sp. MSSRFD41. Classification (NCBI taxonomy): domain Bacteria; kingdom Pseudomonadati; phylum Pseudomonadota; class Gammaproteobacteria; order Pseudomonadales; family Pseudomonadaceae; genus Pseudomonas; species Pseudomonas sp. MSSRFD41. The sequence goes on from NZ_JACKZK010000005.1 coordinate 310,408, forward strand.
CGAGTGGAACAGCACTCGCCCAGCGCTCAAGAGCCGTTGACTGGCGCATAACTTGCTTCGCCAGGGCATTCGCAGCGTCGAACAACAGAAAGACGACGCCCCCTTTCGATCCGCTTGGGTTGCTCATGCCATGAACACTCGGTTTTCCTGCGTAGGCTGCGGCAAGTGCTGCCACGACCACCATGTTCCCCTGACACTCGCCGAAGCCCGGGCCTGGGCGGCCGATGGCGGCCAGGTGATCGTGCTGGTGGAGGCCTTCCTCGGCAATGGCCTGGGTTTGCCGGCACAGCAACGCGAACATGCCCAGCGCCGTTCCTGCCGGGTGCCCAGTGGCAGTGCCGATGCCTATGTGGCGATCACCTTCGCCGCCTATAACGTCGGCCCCTGCCGGAATCTTGACGAAGACCAGCTGTGCCGCATCTATGAGCGCCGGCCATTGGTGTGCCGTATCTACCCCATGGAGATCAATCCACACATTCCTCTGGTTCCCACGGCCAAGGAGTGCCCGCCGGAATCCTGGGAACAGGGCCCGCAATTGATCCTCGGCGGGCAATTGGTGGATGAGCAACTGGCCGAACTGATCCAGCGCTCGCGCCAGGCCGACCGGGATGACATCCAGGCCAAGCAAGCCATCTGCGCCCGGCTGGGCATCCGCACCACGGCGCTCAAGGGTGACGGCTTCACCGCCTACCTGCCGGACATGGACGCCCTGGCCCAGGCCATCGACCAGCTCCAGGCCAGCCCGCTCGTGGCACCGGAACAAGCCTGGCGCTTCCACCTGTCCAGCGAGCAAGTCGCCGCCGAGGTCGCCGCCAGCGGCGCCCAGGTGGTCAGCGATACGCCCCTGGACTACGCCTTCATCCCGCTGCGGGCCGCCTGAGCCCGGCGCCTGGGCAGCAAGGCGCGGCTCAGCCGCGCTTGTGCCAGAACTCCAGGGCCAGTTGGCGCAGGTCCCCTGCCAGGCCGGCCACGTCGCCGGAGTTCACATGGCTGAGCTGGCCGGCATGGACGGTCGCCTCGCAGGCATTGCGAATCCCGATGATGTTGCGGTTGATGTCTTCGCTCACCGCGCTCTGCTCTTCCACGGCCGCGGCGATCTGCAAGCTCATCTCGGTAATCTGGTTGACCCGCTGGCTGATGCCGTCCAGGGCCAGCGCCGCACGCTGGGCCTGCTCGACGCTGCTTTCCACATGCTGGCTGCTGTGCTGCATGGCCTCGACGGCGTTGCGCGCGCCATTTTGCAAAGTGCTGATCATGCGCTGGATCTCGTTGGTGGAATCCTGGGTCCGCTGGGCCAACCCGCGCACCTCGTCGGCCACCACGGCAAAACCACGGCCCTGTTCCCCGGCCCGCGCGGCCTCGATCGCCGCATTCAGGGCCAGCAGGTTGGTCTGCTCGGCGATGCTGCGGATCACCTCCAGCACC